>NZ_JBNGGG010000015.1:0-195269 GCF_049974585.1 Streptomyces sp. UG1
GCCTGCTGAGGAAGCTGGACATGTAGGAAAGACCTCTCTCTGCTGGGGGAAGCACGAGACCCGGCGCCATGGGCACGAGCCATACGGGGTCTTCGGATCGGACGGACCGCCGGACGTGGTGGCGATCCTTCCGCTCTTCGCCACCGGCAACCAGCCACCGCTTTCCCTACGAGCGGTCTTCCTACTACTGACGGAGACAGGCTATGGAGACGATCCCGGACCAGGTGAAGTCGCGCCTGTGTATGCCTTCGCGGTGCAGATGCCGCCAGACCTTGCGGACCCCGTAGACGCTGAACGGACGGTCCGGGCGCCGGGGGCGCGGCTCTTCGCCGCGTAGTGGGTGCTCGTCGCGATTTTCAGTCCGTGGCTGGTCAGGACTCGGCAGATCGGCTCGACTCCGCACACCTGGCGGTGTGTGTTTTCGGCCTTGCCCGCTTGATCTCTGCGGCCTCCTCGGAGGTGACGCCGGGCCGCCGGCCGGTGTCGACCTGCGATTTGCGGACCCAGGTCCGCACCCTCTCTGCGATGCCGACGCCCAGTTTCGCCGCCTGGGCGGAACTCGAGTACGCAGCCCCCTCGTGCGAGTTGCGCGTCATGGTGGTGTGGCCTGGAGCTTTGACGTCGACAGGTGCCAGGAACGGGCCATGAAGCACCCGCCCGAGGCACACGAGCCGGTGGACACGCTCCTCGCCTGATTCGCGGGCGGTCATCGCCATCAGGATCGGGTGAGCCGTTCGACCTGGTGGTGGATGTGCTCCACGTGGTGCTCGGATTCCGGTTTCATCAGCACGCTGCGGAGGATGCGGACGCTGTCGGTGTCCGAGGTGATTTTGGGGTGGCGTGCGGTGAACGCCCGGCGGTCGGCTTTGAGGGTGCTCAGGAACACCGGGTCGGGGCTCGTCATGCCGTCCGCCAGGATGCGGGCGGAGGCCGTGTCGATGCCGCTGAGGGTGGCGGGGTCGACAACGGGGAAGTAGCTGACGATGTCCAGTTCTGGCTGTTGGTACAGCTCCAGGTGGTCGGAGGTGGTGATCAGCCGTGCCCACTTCAGTGCGGCCCGGCGGCCTGCCGCCAGCACCTGGCCCAGGCCGTCGGCGGTGGGCGGGATGAGCTGGAAGGTGAGCCACAGGGCGGCGGCCGATGCGCCGGCGCGTGAGCATTCCAGGCTGATCTCCCCGAGGTGCAGCTCGGTGGAGGTGAAGTAGGTGTAGGGCGAGTCGTGGAGGTAGAAGCGCCCCACCTCGGGGTCGCGGAAGAGCACGGCACCACAGCCGTAGGGCTGGAGCCCGTGTTTGTGCGGGTCGACGACGACCGAATCGCACCGGGCGATCGCCTGCCATGGCTCGGGCGCCAGTCCCTCGGGCCCGTCGGCGCCTGCCAGCAGGGCGAAGAAGCCACCGTAGGCGGCGTCGACGTGGATACGGACGCCGTAACGCTCTGTGAGGAGCAGGGCCTCGTGGATCGGGTCGACGGCCCCCAGCCCGGTGGTTCCGGCGGTCAGCACGACCGTGCCCACCCGGCCGCCGCGCAGCAGGTCCTCCAGCGCGTCGAGGTCCATACGCCCCCGGTTGTCCGTGGGCACCGCGTGTCCCTCCATCCCCAGCACCCGGCACATGCGGCCGTGGGTGTAGTGGGCATCCGCGCTGTACGCGACTCCTCGGCCGGGGTGGAGTTCGCGGGCGACGAAGAGGGCTTCGAGGTTGGCGATCGTGCCGCTGGTGGTGAGGTGGCCGAGGTGGGTGTCGTAGCCGAACATCGCGGCGAGCCGCCCGATGGCCTCGCGTTCCATCGCTGCGGTGGCCGGGCCGCCGTCCAGGGCGTGGTTGTTGGGGTTGATCAGCATGGCGGTGAGGTAGCCGACCACCGCGGCGGGGTGCGGGGGTTTGAGCATCTGCCCCGCGTAGTGCGGGTGGAAGAAGGGGTAGTTGTCCCGCAGTCTCCCGGCGAAGTCCTCGAAGGCCGTGGTGAAGCGGTCGTCGTCGACCTGGAGCGACGGGTGCGGCTGGTAGGGACCGAAGGTGTCGGCCCAGTCCTGTATTGCGTGGGTGGCTCGGCCGAGCCAGTGCTGCAGGTCCACGGATGTCCCTCTCTCCGATGTGGCTGACGGGGTGGCGTCCACCATAGAATTTCATTGAGCAGTCAGCAATTGACAGCTCAGCAATTGAGATGGCAGTAGGTGATGTGGCAGTAAACTCGCGGGCCAGGACCGTCAGGATGGGAGGGCTCGGACAGGTGAATGCCGCGACCCGGCAGGGCGACCAGGCCGCCCGTGCCGCCAACAGCAGGCTCGTTCATGACTTCGGGCTGCTGATCAAAGCCGCGACCCGTCTGGAGCAGCGGATCGACTCCGCCCTGCGACGTGAGTGCGGGATCAGTCACACGATGCTGGAGGTCCTCATCAGGCTGTGCCGCAAGCCGGGCGAGGAGGTCTCCCAGCGCCGGCTCGCCGACGACCTCACCCTCACCAGCAGTGGCACCACCAGGCTGATCGACCGCATGGAAGAAGCCGGTCTGGTCCGCCGCGTACCGTCACCGGAGGACCGCAGAAGCGTCCTGGTGGAACCGACCGATCACGGCCGTACCGTGTTTCTTCAGGCGGCGACCGTTCACGCCCATGTCGTCGAGCGGTACTTCGTCACGCCCGTGGCCCGTGACGATTACACACGGCTGACCGGCGCGCTGAGCGACATCAACGAGTCGCTGCGCGACACCGCCGACTGACATCGTGCGCTGCGGGGGAGGGTCCTGACGGCCGACCGGGCGAGAGACCGACCACGGTTTACTGGCACAGCCACACCGGCAAACCGGGTGACGCGTCGGACGCAGAGCTGTCCGAGCCCCGTGGGGGCCTCGGACGATGTACGGCCCCTGGGCACCAGGGGCCGTCACCGCTGTCGTGACGGAGGCGGACTCATCGGGGCCGTCGACGCGGCGATCTTCGGCGGGTTCCTCTGCGTTTGCCGGCACGCTCTGCGCCCAGCCGCGCGCATCCTCCGGCAGCTGCGACTCCGGCTCCACACGCAGCCCCGTGCCCTTGGTGCCAGCCAAGAATCCTCGCCGCACAGGTCCCTGAGACGCGTGTCTGGAGCCCATCCAGGCCATTCAACCTCGTCGGGCCCCAGCCACGGACCGTGCGCGGGATCAGTTCTCGTCCGGCGTCAGCCTGAGCGAGATGCTGTTGATGCAGTACCGCTGATCCGTGGGCGTCGGATAACCCTCCCCCTCGAACACATGCCCGAGGTGGGACCCGCACCGGGCGCACCGCACCTCGGTCCGCACCATCCCGTGCGAGCGGTCCTCGATCAGCTCCACCGCGTCGGTGTCCTTCGGGTCGAAGAAGGACGGCCAGCCGCAGTGCGACTCGAACTTCGTGCCGGACGTGAACAGTTCGGCACCGCAGGCGCGGCAGGAGTAGACGCCCGTCGTCTTGGTGTTGGTGTACTCACCGGTGAAGGCGGGCTCCGTGGCGGCCTCGCGCAGCACGGCGTACTCGGCCGGGGTCAGCTCCGCGCGCCACTGCTCGTCCGGCTTTTCGACGTCGTACGACATGAATGCTTGCCCCTCACTTCGACAGGCGGTCCAGGATGAGCGGGCCGAGGTCGGTGACATCGCCCGCGCCCATGGTGAGAACGAGATCACCGGGCTTCGCCATTCCCGCGAAGAGCGCGGGCACCTCGCTCTTGTCGTGCGCCGCCGTCACCTCGGCGCCGGCCGCCCGGGCCGCGTCGATGATCAGCTCGCTGGTGACGCCGGGGATCGGGTCCTCGCGGGCCGGGTAGATGTCCAGGACCAGCGAGGAGTCCGCGAGGGCGAGGGCCTGGCCCATCTCCTTGCCCAGCTCCTGGGTGCGGGAGAACAGGTGGGGCTGGTAGGCGACCAGGATCCGGGCGTCCCCGGCGGCGGCGCGCATGGCCTCCAGGTCGGCCACCATCTCGGTCGGGTGGTGGGCGTAGGAGTCGATGACCTGGACGCCCCCGACCTCGCCCTTGAGCTGGAGCCTCCGCTTGACGCCGGTGTACGCCGCCAGCGCCGGGGCCAGCTCGCCGGCCGGGATGCCCAGGGCCGCGCCCGCCGCGAGGGCGGCCACCGCGTTGAGGGCGTAGTGGCGGCCCGGGACCGAGACCTCGAAGGTGCGCTCCTGGCCGTCCAGGAGGACGGTGACCTGGCTCTTCAGCCCCTGCGCCAGCACCGACAGGACCCGTACGTCGGCGTCCTCCGCCTCGCCGTACGTCACCGTCCGGACGGTCCCGGACACCCGCCGGGTCAGCTCGCGCGCCCCGTCCTGGTCCGCCGAGATCACCAGAGTGCCGCCCTCGACGATGCGGTCGGCGAAGGTCACGAAGGACTCGTAGATCTCGTCCATCGACGCGTAGTTGGCATGGTGGTCGAGCTCGACGTTCAGGACGATGGCGACCTCGGGCGCGTACTTGTGGAAGCTGCGGTCCGATTCATCCGCCTCCGCCACGAAGATGTCGCCCTCGCCGTGCAGGGCGTTCGAGCCGGGGGCGTCGAGGTCGCCGCCGATGGCGTACGACGGCCTGAGGCCCAGCTCGGACAGGGAGACCGCCAGCATCGACGTCGTGGTCGTCTTGCCGTGCGTGCCGGCGACGGCGATCGGGCGCAGCCCCGCCATCAGCGAGGCCAGCGCGTCGGCGCGGTGCACCACCGGGATGCCCAGCTCGGCGGCGCGGGCCAGCTCGGGGTTGTCCTGCCGGATCGCCGACGACACCACGACAGAGCTGGCGTCGTCGGCCAGGTGCTCCGCGGCGTGCCCGATGTGCACGGTCACACCGAGGGCCCGCAGTGCCTCGGCGGTCGCCGACTCCCTCGCGTCACTGCCGGCGACCTTGGCCCCACGCTGCGCGAGAATCTTCGCGATCCCCGACATCCCGGCTCCGCCGATGCCGATGAAGTGCGGTCGGTCCATGGCGGTGGGGATGCCGGGTGCCATGCGTGTTCTCCCTGTGTGCGTGCTGGTGCAGCGGACGTTCGATGCCGACCCTAGTACTTACTTGTACTCACTCGTACTTTCTTTGACACCGCTGGTCAGCTACGCCTTGCTGTGCGAAAACAGCTTCAGTACCGGCACCCCCACCTTGTGCCGGGCCCGAGACGCCCAGTCCCGGTGGAAGAACTCCTCCACGTAGTGGGGATCGGTCAGCACGATGACCTCGTCCGCGTCGACCTCGTCCACCACGGCCTTCAGCGCGTCCAGCGGATGATCCTCCAGCAGCCGACCCTCCGCCTCCGCCCCGGCCGTACGCAGAGCGGTCAGCGACACCTCCAGCGCCCGCTCCCCCGTGCTCAGCGCCTCCTCGCCCTCCGGGGTCTCCCCCTCCCGCACCGCCTCGTCGAGCTCGCCGAGGGCGATGTCGTCGATGGCGCGCAACAACCTGTCTGCCTGCTCGCCGCGCGGCTGGAGCAGCACCTGGAAGGCGACCTGTTCGTCCCCGTGCAACGTGGTGACGAACTCCACGTCGGCGGACGTCAGGGCCTTCTCAATCATCAAAACGCTGGTGAACACCGGGCGCCCCTTCTGCGGAAACCATCCTGCCCCGTGCCTGCACGGGGGCTGCGACTTTCAGTGTGCCCGGCGGAAGCTAAACGGAACGGTGGATTCCGCCGTTTTAAGGACTACGGCACACACAGAACCCATGTCCGAACCAAGGTCACGTCCGCCGGTACCGGCCGAACAGAAAGCCCTCCTCCTCCAGCAGGGACACCAGCTCGAACCGTTTCGGGACCGCCACCGAGGGCCCGCCGGCGATGCGCTGGGCGTCTCCCGCGGTGAGCATCGGCGACAGCGTCAGGCAGAGTTCGTCGAGCACTCCGGCGGCCACGAACTGGCCGAGCAGCCGCGGCCCACCCTCGGTCAGCAGCCGGGTGTACCCGAGCTCGCCGATGGCCCGGACGGCACGGACGGGGTCCACGCCGACGCCGTCACCGGCGATCACGACCCGGGCGCCGGCCTTCTCCGCGGCCGCGATCCGGTCCGGGGCCGCGGCGGCGCCGGTCAGGACGAGGGTGGGCACGGAGGGCGAGGTGAACAGCGGCAGGCCGTAGTCCAGGTCCAGGCTCGCGCTGACCACCGCGATGGCGGGGGCCGGCCCCTGCCCGGCGGCCTCGCGCGCCCCGGCGAACTCCGCACGCGCGCGTGCCGGGCGGTACCCCTCCTGACGTACCGTTTCGGCGCCGACGACCACGACGTCCGCCAGCGCCCGCAGCGTCCCGAAGATCCGCATGTCGGCCGCGGTGGAGATGGGCTGCGAGCGCCCCTCGTGCTGGGCGGCCCCGTCCAGGGTGGACACCATGTTGGCCCGCAACCAGGGCCGCGGCCCACCGGGACCGGGCGCGGGGTAGGCATAGGCGAGGGCGAGCTCGGCGAGGCTCCACTCGCGGTCCACGAGATCCCCACCGGGAAAGCCGCCGGCACCGCCCCGAGCCCCACGCCCCGAGCCGACACCCTCCGGAACCTCCTCGCCACCGGCACCCGCCGCGCGCTCCCTCTCGGCCGCCCCAACACCAGCACCGCCTCCCCGGGCCGACCCGGCACCCACCGCGCCACCCCGCCCGACACCGGCACCAGCCACCTCGCCCCCCTCGATCGCCCCAGGCCCAGCACCAGCACCAGCACCAACCGGGCCGCCCAGCCCCCCGGTCGGCGCCCCACCAAACCCACCGGCCGCAAGCCCACCCCCGGCAGCTCCACCCCCCTCTTTCCCGGCCGTACCTCCGGAGGTCCTCGCTGTTGTTTCGTCGGTCACAGGGAACAGGCGTCGCATGTCATGGAGTCTGGCACGGCGCTTAGCATGGTGACCCGTGTCGTCCTCCACAGCCGCGTCCAAGCCGAGCGAGATAGCCGAAGCGAGCCCGCTGTCCCTGTGCGCCCGTGAGCCGCACGTCCCGGCGGACCGGCTGGTCGCCGAGATGGTGCCGCCGCCGCGGTTCGACTCGGTCCGCTTCAGCACCTACATCCCGGACCCGAACCAGCCCAGCCAGACCGAGGCGGTCCGCGTCCTGGAGGGCTTCGCGGGCGGGCTCGGCGGCGCGCACGCGAGCGGCGCCGGCAAGAACAGGCGAGGCCTGTTCGGGTTCGGCAGGGCGAAGGCGCCCAAGGCCCCGGCAGGGCCCCGTGGCGTCTACCTCGACGGCGGCTACGGCGTCGGCAAGACCCACCTGCTCGCCTCCCTCTGGCACGCCACCCCGGCCGAGCCGTCCCTGAAGGCGTTCGGCACCTTCGTGGAGCTGACCAACCTCGTCGGCGCCCTCGGCTTCCAGCAGACGGTGCGGACGCTGTCGGGTCACCGGCTGCTGTGCATCGACGAGTTCGAGCTGGACGACCCGGGCGACACCGTCCTCGTCTCCACCCTGCTCGGCAAGCTGGTCGACGCGGGCGTCGCGCTCGCCGCCACCTCCAACACGCTGCCCGGCAAGCTCGGCGAGGGCCGCTTCGCGGCGGCCGACTTCCTGCGTGAGATCCAGGGCCTGTCGGCCCACTTCCGCCCGCTGCGCATCGACGGCGAGGACTACCGCCACCGCGGCCTGCCCGAGGCTCCGGCGCCGTACTCCGACGAGCAGGTGACAAAGGCGGCGTACGCCACCGAGGGCGCCTCGCTCGACGACTTCCCGCATCTGCTGGAGCACCTGGCCCGCGTCCACCCCAGCCGGTACGGCGCGCTGACCGATGGCCTGAAGGCCGTGTGCCTCACCGACGTACAGCCGATTCCCGACCAGTCCACCGCCCTGCGGCTCGTGGTGCTCGCCGACCGGCTGTACGACCGCGAGGTCCCGGTCCTGGCCTCCGGGCTGCCCTTCGACCGGCTCTTCAGCGAGGAGATGCTGAAGGGCGGCTACCGCAAGAAGTACTTCCGCGCGATCTCGCGCCTCACCGCCCTGGCGCGCGACGCCAAGGACCTCGTCATCGCCTGACGCTCTTTAACCTGCTGAACTCCTCCTGGTCAAGGGGGAGTTCAAGCCATGCCACCCGCGCATTTCAGGCTCTCTTCAGGTGGAAACGTTAAGTTAACCCTGCAAACAACTTTGCCGGGCTAATGTGTTTCTTGACCAACGGTTGACCAAGCGTTGGCTCGCGCATGAGGAGTGGACTGTCCGGAGGGAGGCGCATGTTCCGAGGTACGACGGCCCGGACCGTGATGTCGCTCCTCGCCGCCGTCCTGCTCGCCCTCCAGTTTTTCGCTCCCCGCGCTTCCTTCGCACACGCGCATACGGTCAGTCAGGCAGAGGCCAAGGCCCAGCCCGGAAACAAGCTCTCCGGGAAGGCGCTGCGCGACGAAACACTCATGTCCCACCAGTGCACACCGTCGGGCGATGGGGGCCCGACCGGTCCGCTGCCCGGTCGGGACCGTTCACGCTTCGCCGACTGCGGGCCCACGGCGCCCGACCGATCGTCGCTCACCCGGGACCCCGCGTCCACGAACCGGCCGGAGATACCCGGGGCCGGGCAGCACCGCACGTCGAGATCCTCGGCGTCGCACACCCCGGCCGCGCTTCAGGTCTTCCGCTGCTGAGAAGCAGAGCGGTCCCCCCCACTTGTCATGTAAACCCCGACGCGCCACAGCTGCGCGCCAGGAGGAGTCACCACACATGCAGCCCCTCATCGACAACGCCCGTATGTTCGGACAGCGCCCTGAGGAGTTCGCCAAACTGGCCGAAGGGCAGTCCCCGCAGGTCCTGTTCATCACCTGCTCCGACTCCCGGGTCGTTCCGGCCCTGATCACGGGCGCCCGCCCCGGCGAGCTCTTCGAGCTGCGCACCGCGGGCAACATCGTCCCGCCGTACGCCTCCGAGCACCCCACCAGCGAGGCGGCCACCATCGAGTACGCCGTGGAGGTCCTCGGCGTCAGCGACATCGTGGTCTGCGGCCACTCGCACTGCGGGGCCGTCGGCGCGCTGGTGCGCGGCGACGACCTCGACGCCGTACCGGCCGTGCGCAGCTGGCTCGCGCAGGCCGACCCGCGCCCGACGGGTGCCGTCGAGGACCCGGAGGTCGCCGAGGGCGTCCAGTCCCATGTGCTGACGCAGCTTCTGCGGCTGCGCTCGTACCCCTTCATCGACAAGAAACTGAAGGAGCGTCAACTGAACCTGCACGCCTGGTACTACGAGGTGCACAAGGGCGCGGTGCACGTCCACAACGCCGAGACCGACGCGTTCGAGGCGCTGTGATCGGCATGATGACCAAGTTCCCTCATCTGCGGCAGGACTTCGCCGCCTCGTTGGTCGTCTTCCTCGTCGCGGTGCCGCTGTGCGTCGGCGTGGCCGTCGCCTCCGGAGTACCGGCCGAGCTCGGCCTCGTCACCGGCATAGTCGGCGGCATCGTCACCGGCATGATGCGCGGCAGCAGCCTTCAGGTCTCCGGGCCCGCCGCCGGTCTGACCGTGCTGGTCTTCGAGGCCGTGCGGGAGTTCGGGCTGCCGGTCCTGGGCGTGCTGGTGCTCGCCACCGGCCTGCTCCAGCTCCTCATGGGCGCCCTGAAGCTGGGGCGCTGGTTCCGGGCCATCTCGGTCTCCGTCGTCGAGGGCATGCTGGCCGGTATCGGCCTGGTGCTCATCGCCGGGCAGCTCTACTCGATGGCGGACGCCAAGGCGCCCGCCTCCGGCCTGGAGAAGATAGCCGGGCTGCCCGGAGCGCTCGCCCGGGCCGCCGGGAACACCGAGGCTCTGGCCTCGATCGCACTGGGCGCCGGCACCATCGCCGTCCTGGTGCTGTGGAAGAAGCTGCCGCGCCAGGTGCGCACCGTCCCCGGTCCGCTGGCCGCCGTGGGCCTCGCGACGCTCGTGGCCGCGATGTTCTCGCTGCCGGTCGCCACCGTCGAGGTCAAGGGCCTGCTGGGCGCCGTCCAGCCGCCGTCCCTGAGCGCCTTCGGCGAACTCGCGGACGTCGGTGTGCTCGCCACCATCGTCGCCTTCACGCTCATCGCCTCGGCCGAGTCGCTGTTCAGCGCGGCGGCCGTGGACCGGCTGCACGACGGGCCGCGCACCGAGTACAACAAGGAGCTGATGGCGCAGGGCGCCGGCAACACCGTCTGCGGTGTGCTCGGCGCGCTGCCGATGACCGCGGTCATCGTGCGCAGCTCCGCCAACGTCCAGGCGGGCGCCAAGACCAAGGCGTCCCGCGTCCTGCACGGCGTGTGGCTGCTGCTGTTCGCGGCGCTGCTGCCCGCCACGCTGGCGCTGATCCCGATCCCCGCGCTGGCCGGCATCCTGATCCACGCCGGCTTCAAGCTGATTCCGTTCCGCGGGATCGTCTCCCTGTGGCGGGGCCACCGGGGCGAGGCGCTGATCCTGGTCGTCACCGCCGTCTCGATCGTCGCGGTGAACATGTTCGAGGGCGTGCTGATCGGTCTGGCCCTGTCGGTCGCCAAGACCGCCTGGGAGGCCTCGCACGTGAAGCTGGAGGTCATAGACAAGGGCGCAGGACCGATCCAGGCGTACCTGTCGGGCAACGCGACCTTCCTGAGGCTGCCGAAGATCCTCGACAGCCTGGAGGCCCTGCCCCAGGACCGCCCGGTGGAGCTGAACCTGTCCGGGCTGCACCACCTCGACCACGCCTGCCTCACGGCCCTGGAGAACTGGGCCGAGCGGCACAGTTCGGCGGGCACGGAACCGGTGCGGGTCACGGCGTCCTGACCGGCGTGTGACCCCTGGTCCGGGGCCGGGCATGGCCCCGGACCAGACGCCGGGCATATCGTTGCAGGAGCAGACCTCAACAGCCGTCGGCGAAGGAGGTCGTCATGCTCGAGGAGCTGCTGGGTGCGCTCGTGGGCGTGGGTGCCGCGGGCCTGGTGTACGTCGCGGCCGCCGCCCGGGTCGTCAAACAGTACGAGCGCGGGGTCGTGCTCCGGCTCGGACGGCTGGTGGGTGAGGTACGGCCGCCCGGATTCACGTTGATCGTTCCGATCGTGGACCGGATGCACAAGGTCAACATGCAGATCGTCACGATGCCGGTGCCGGCCCAGGAGGGCATCACCCGCGACAACGTGACCGTGCGCGTGGACGCGGTCGTGTACTTCAAGGTGGTCGACGCGGCGAGCGCGCTGATCAAGGTCGAGGACTACAAGTACGCGGTCTCGCAGATGGCGCAGACGTCACTGCGCTCGATCATCGGCAAGAGCGATCTGGACGATCTGCTCTCCAACCGCGAGAAGCTCAACCAGGGGCTGGAGCTGATGATCGACAGCCCGGCCGTCGGCTGGGGCGTGCAGGTGGACCGCGTCGAGATCAAGGACGTGTCGCTGCCGGACACGATGAAGCGCTCCATGGCCCGGCAGGCCGAGGCCGACCGCGAGCGGCGGGCCCGGATCATCAACGCGGACGCCGAGCTGCAGGCCTCCAAGAAGCTGGCCGAGGCCGCCCACCAGATGGCCGACGCGCCCTCCGCACTGCAGCTCCGGCTGCTCCAGACCGTGATGGCGGTGGCGGCGGAGAAGAACTCCACCCTGGTGCTGCCCATCCCGGTGGAGCTGCTGCGCTTCCTGGAGCGGGGCGAGGACCACGAGCGACATGTGAAGCGCGCCCCTGAGCCGGACGCGGATCACGTCCTGGAAGGCGCCGCCGGCGAAGAGGCTCACCCGGCCGTCGAACCCCGGGCCGAGCGGGAGGTCGAGCGGACCATCGAGGACATCATCGAGGACGCCACCGGGCAGTGACACGTGCTACGCGCGTGGTTCCCGAGGCCCGCACCAGGTGATAGACACGGCGGGGTCACAGTTCCTGTCCGCCAGCAGGAAGGCTGCCCCATGTCCGAGAACACGTCAGCCGGCCCCACGACGCGCCGTCAGCTTCTCGCCCGCACGGGCGCGTTGGGCGTCTCGATCGCCTTCGCCGGAAATCTCACCGAACTGTTCGCCGGCACCGCCGCCGCGCAGAACCTGGGCCACTCCGGCTACGGCCCGCTGGTCCGCGACCCGAAGGGCCTGCTCGATCTGCCGAAAGGTTTCCGTTATCGGGTCCTCTCCCGCGAGGGCGACCGGCTGCGCTCCGGTGAGGGCCGGGTCCCCTCCAACCACGACGGCATGACGGCGCTGCCCGGCAGACACGGCCGCGTCCACCTGGTCCGCAACCACGAGAACCGCGCGAACGCCAGGGTTCCCGTACCGACGGTCAAGGGCCTGACCTACGACCCGGCCGGCAAGGGCGGCTGTAGTGCCCTCACCCTGGACGCCGACAACCACGTCCTGTCCGAGCGCGTCGCCATCGCCGGTACGGCGGTCAACTGCGCGGGTGGGCCCACCCCTTGGGGCACCTGGCTGACCTGCGAGGAGACCGAGGACAAGGCGGGCACCAACGGCTACACCAAGGACCACGGCTTCATCTTCGAGGTCGATCCCGCCGACCCGCACCGCTCGGGCGCCATCCCGCTGACCGCGATGGGCCGCTTCCAGCACGAGGCGATCGCGGTCGATCCGCGCCGGGGCATCGTTTACGAGACCGAGGACGCCTTCGACAAGCCCTTCGGCCTCTTTTACCGCTTCCTGCCCCACCGGCCGCGCGGCGGCCTCGGCACCCTGCGCGCGGGCGGCCGCCTGCAGGCGATGCGGGTGCCGGGCGTGCCCGACCTGTCGTCGATCCAGGAGCCGGGCGCGGCGTTCGACGGCATCCAGTGGGTGGACGTACCGGACCCGCTGGCCACCCGGACCCCCATCCGCCTCCAGGACTTCGGCCGCAAGGGCATCACCCACGCGCAGAAGCTGGAGGGCTGCTACTGGGGCGGCCGCAGCGTCTACTTCGTGTCCTCCTTCGCCCGCAGCGCCGAGGGCTCGGCCGGGGACCACTACGGCCAGATCTGGCGCTACGACCCCGCCGCGCGCCGCCTCACCCTGGTGATCGTCTTCGGCCCCGACACCAATGTCCAACTGCCCGGCGAGTCCCCCGACAACATCTGCCTCGCCCCCAGCGGCGGCCTCATGGTCTGCGAGGACGGCAACGGCGCCCAGCACGTCTACGGCGTGACGCGGCGCGGCGAGGTGTACGCGATGGCCCGCAACGCCCAGAACCTCGGCACGCCCGAGGAGCCGGAGTGGGGCGAGTTCGCCGGGGTCGCCTTCTCGCCCGACGCAAGGACGATGTACGTCAACTGCTACACGCCGGGGACGACGTTCGCGGTGACGGGGCCCTGGCGTCGATAGCCGGAGGCGGGCGTGTCCGTCACGTCCTCTAACCTGTGCGGCATGAACGCAGCGGGGGATGTGGTCGACGGCCGTTTCGAGCTGGTGGATCGGCTCGGCAGCGGGGGGATGGGCACCGTGTGGCGGGCTCGCGACACGGTGCTGCACCGCGAGGTCGCGCTCAAGGCGGTCCGGTCCGACGCGGACACGGTCGGCGTGATGCGCGAGCGGGTGATGCGGGAGGCGCGGGCGCTGGCCCGGCTCAGCCATCCACACGTGGTGACGATCCATCAGATCGTGGCCGCCGAGCCGCATCCGTGGATCGTGATGGAGCTGGTGCCCGGCGTCTCCCTCCACCAGCGGCTGGACGACGGCTCGTTGACCCCGGCGGCGGCCGCCCGGCTCGGCCGTCAGGTGCTCGCCGCGCTGCGGGCCGCGCACGCGGCGGGCATCCAGCACCGGGACGTCAAGCCCGCCAACATCCTGCTGCGCCCCGACGGCAGCGCCGTCCTGACCGACTTCGGCATCGCCGCCCTCCAGGGCACGACGGGCCTCACGGAGACGGGCGAGCTGGTCGGTTCGCCCGAGTACATGGCCCCGGAGCGGATCCGCGGGCACGGTGACGACAGTCCGGCCGCCGATCTCTGGTCGCTGGGCGTCGTCCTCTACCTCTGCGTGGAGGGCGTCAGCCCGCTGCGCCGCCCGACGACGCTGGCCACGCTGGCCGCCGTACTCGACGACCCGCTGCCACCGCCGTCCCGCTCGGGTCCGCTGACGCCGGTGCTCCAGGCCCTGCTGGTCCGGGACCCGGCGGCCCGCCCGGACGCCGCCCGACTGGATGCGATGCTGGCGCGGGTGGAGGCGGGGGCGACACCGCACCGGGCCGCCCGGCCGACGATGACGGCCGCCGCCGTACCGCACCCGACGCCGTCACCGCCCCCCACCCAGCCGGACCCGCCGCGCCTCACGGCCCCCGGCCCCAGGCCCCGCACCCGCCTCGTGGTGGCCGCGACGGCAGTGCTGGCGATCGCCACGGCCACGGCTCTGATCCTGACCCTGCGGGCCGGCGACACCGGCGGCGACAACAAGGCCGCCGCCCCGCTCACGAAGCCTCCGGCCCCTACCAGCGCGTCCCCCACGCCCACCCCCGGCCGCACCCCGCAGGGCCGCTGGATCGCCCAGCTCCACTCCGAACCGGTCTCCGCCGGCACCGCCAACCGCGACCGCAGGCTCGCCACCATCCGCCGGACCGTTCCCGGGGCCGAGTTCCTGCTCAGCGACGACTACGCGTCCCTCCGCGGCGGCTACTGGGTCTTCTACGCCCCCGGCCCCTTCCGCAACGGCCGCGCGGCCCTGACCTTCTGCGCCGAGCACGACCGCACCACGGTGGACTCCTGCTTCGGCCGCTACCTGAGCACGGACCCGACCGAGTCCATCCTCCAGTGCCGCCCACCGGTCTCGGCGCCGACGGGCTACTGCACCCGCAAGGACTGAAGCCCCCGGAGCCCCCCGCCCCGCCGGGCGGGTGACAAGGACACGGCACACCACATCGGTGTGCCAAAATGTCTGTTTAATCACCATATCTTCATATAGTGATCACTCCTGTACGACGCGTCACCGCCGTCTGCGCCCTGGCCGCGGCCCTCAGCGCGCTCGCCTCCTGCACGGCGCCCGAGGCGACCCGCGCTCCCCGCCCGGCGCCCAGCGCCACTGCCGCCTCCCCTTCGCCCAGGGCTCCGACGCTCGCCCCGGGTCCCGCCGGCACGACGCCCGTCTTCGGGCACGGGCCCCGCAGCGGGGCCAAGGCCGTCGCGCTCACCTTCGACGCCGACATGACCGCCGATCAGGGGCCGCGGGCGGCGCGGGGAGAGCGGTTCGACAATCCGGGGCTCATCGCGGCGCTGCGGGAGCTGAAGGTGCCGGCGACCGTGTTCATGACGGGCCGGTGGGCCGAGGAGTATCCGGTCCAGGCCCGGTCCATCGGGCGGGACCCGCTCTTCGAGGTCGCCAACCACTCCTACAGCCACTACGCCTTCACCGACGACTGCTACGGCCTGCCGACCATCGGCGAGGAGCGGATGCGGGCGGATGTGGAGCGGGCGTACGCCGCGTTCCGGAAGGTGGGGGTGCGGGACGCGGTGCCGTACTTCCGGTTTCCGGGCGGGTGCTACGACCGGCGGGCCCTGCGGGCGCTGACCCCGCTCGGTGTCACGGCCGTGCAGTGGGACGTGGTGAGCGGGGACGCCTTCGCGACCGACGCCGGCGCGGTCGCCCGGGAGGTGCTGGAAGGGGTGCGGCGGGGGTCCGTGGTCGTGCTGCACTCCACGCGCAGTGCCGCTCCGACGACCGAGCGCGTGGTCCGCAGCGTCGTGCCGCAGCTCCGCCGCAAGGGCTTCCGGTTCGTGAAGGTGTCCGAGCTGATCGGGGCCGCGAGCGGGCGGCGGTGAGCGTCCTACGCTGGAGGCATGAGCGAGGACTACTGCACCATCGCCGACGCGGTGAAGCCGCCCAGGGCACAGGGGCCGCCGTACGCCGAGTGCGTGCTGTGCCGGGAGCCCACGGAGTACCCGGAGTCGTACAAGGGGATCACGCTCTGCCCGGTGTGCGAGTGGCAGGAGGCGCAGCGCACCGCCTGTTCAGGGTGATCTTCGGGAGGGGAGCGCGCAGGCCACGGCGATCGCCGCCGCCGTGAGCAGGGCCGCGGCCGCCAGGGGCAGTACGGGCAGCGGGACCGTGCCCGAGCGGGAGCCGGTGACCAGGCCGCTGACCGCCGCCTGGGCCGGGGAGCCGGTCACCACCACGGACAGCAGGGCCGCGAGCAGCATCGCCGGGACCGCGCGGCCTGTCGAGCGCAGCAGCGGCCAGGTGGTGAGGGCGCCGACGGCCGTGCCGAGCAGGGCGCAGGCCAGCGCGGCGAGCAGCCCGGCCGCACCCGCCGGAAGGCGCGGTACGCGCGTCTGGTGATCCGCGCTCGCCGGGTCGCTGATCAGCGTCACGACGACGGTCGCGACCGTGCCCAGCGCCACCGCGGTGCCCAGCGCCACCAGCAGCGCGGCGAGGTGCGCCCGCCCGGGGCCGGCCGCCGCGGAGACACAACTGCGGGCGGCCGGCGGCTCGTTGGTGACGCAGATCCGCACCAGCCAGGCGGCGACGGGCAGCAGGGCCGCGGCCGTGTAGCCGAGCGAGTCGAGGATCGGCTGGCCGCTCTGGACGCCGATCCCGAGGAACGCGACGTACAGGATGAACGGCGGCGGCCAGCGCTGCGAGCGGACGAGCAGGTCGGCCTGGTATCCGATCAGGGCGAGCAGGGCGGTCATCGGCGGCTCTCGGTGTCGGGTCCGGCCGGCTCCTGGTGCACGCTCACCACGTGCCAGGGCGGCCGGGCGGTCAGCAGGGCGCGCAGGAGGAGGTCCGAGTGGGACGCGGGCACGGTGAGACGGTGGGTGCCCGGCGTGGGTTCCTCGGCCGAGACGACCGCGCGGGTCGCGTCGGCGGGGAGCTGCCCGCCGCTCGGCCCCTGGGCGACGACGCTCACGCGCGGGCCGGTGGGCTCCTCGGGCGGTGGGTCGGTACGCAGGTCGAGTCCCGCGTTGCGCACGGTGTATGTCGCGTCGGGCGCCCCCGCCAGACGGCGCGGGTCGTGGTCCACGAAGACCACGGCGGTGCCGCCCGCGGTGCGTTCGGCGACGGCCCGCTCCAGCTCCGCGCGGGCGTCGGCGTCGAGCCCGGTCCACGCCTCGTCCAGCACCAGCAGCTCCGGTTCGGCGAGGAGCGCCTGGACGACGGCGACCTTCTGGCTGCTGCCCTTCGACAGCTCGGCCATGGGGGTACGGGCGTAGGGGGCGGCGCCGAAGCGGTCGAGCCACTCCAGGGCGGCACGGGTGGCCGCCGGGCGGGAGAGGCCGTGGACGGTGCCGAGGTGGGTCAGGTAGCCGAGGGCGGTGAAGGGGAGGGCGGTGGGGAAGCGCTCGGGGACGTACGCGGTGCGGGGCGCTCCGCTGATGCGGCCCTCCGAGGGGGCGTCTATGCGGGCGAGGAGGCGCAGGAGGGTGGATTTGCCCGTGCCGTTGGGACCTTCTATGCGGATGAGGGCGCCGGGGGGCACGGTGAGGTGGATACCGCGTAAGACCCATGGGCCGCGCAGGCCGTAGCGGCGGCCCACGTTGTCCAGACGAAGATCACGTTGCATAGGGGCCATCCTCTCCCATCCACTGTCCGCCGAGTTGGCAGACTGGACGGCGTGAACAGCGATCCTTCGGTTGACAGCCCCTTTCGGTCCGGGACCGGCGCGCGCGACGCCGCGCCGCAGTTCGTGCTCCCGCTCGTCGTACGTATCGAGCGGGGCGCTCCCCCCGCCCGCACCGACGCCCTGGAGACCTCCGCCCGCGCCGTGCTGGTGATCCTCGCCGACGCACGCTCCACCGGCGACGGCGAGTGGGCGCAGGCCATGCGCGACTGGCAGGACGCGCGTATCCGCAAGGTCGTGCGGCGGGCCCGCGGGGCCGAGTGGCGGCGGGCCGAGGGGCTGCCGGGGATCACCGTCACCGGGAAGTCGGCCGAGGTGCGGGTCTTCCCGCCCGTGCCGTTGGACGGGTGGCCCAAGGAGCTGGCCAAGCTCCAGGTGTCCGGTACCGACCTCGACGACCCCGAGCCGCCCGTGGCCGCCGACGCGTCGGCGCCGGTGCTGTGGCTGAACCCCGAGCTCGACATGTCGGCCGGCAAGGCCATGGCGCAGACGGGACACGCGGCGCAGCTCGCCTGGTGGGAGCTGTCGGACGAGGAGCGGGCCGCGTGGCGCGACGCCGGGTTTCCGCTGGCGGTGCGGACGGCGGAGCCGGGGCGCTGGCGCGAGCTGACGAGCGCCGGGCTGCCATTGGTGCGGGACGCGGGGTTCACGGAGATCGCGCCCGGCTCGTGCACCGTCGTCGCCGACCATCCTGCGCTGCGGTAGCCGCGGCTCCGGCTTACCGTGGTGGTATGCCCCTGTTGCTGGAGATCGAGTATCCCGGGGTGACCGCCGAGCAGTACGACGAGGTGCAGCGCACCGCCGGTACCCGCTCGGGTCGCACCATCGAGGGCCTGATCAGCCACGTGGCGATCGTCTCGGACGACGGGCTGCGCGTGCTGGACGTATGGGAGTCGCGGGAGGCCATGGAGGCCTTCCTCCCGGTCATCGTGCCTGCCACCAAGGCGGCGGGATTTCCGGATGCCGCCCCGCGGCTGAGCCAGACCCACAACGTCTTTCCGGCCTGAACACTCACGCCGTCTCGCGCGTACTTCCCGGTACCGGCCGATCGCGATGTCCGGGCTCGGGTCCCAACCTCAAATGTTGCTCTGAAGGCGGTCCCCGAAGGGTTCGGCCCGAGCCGGCGGGGCCATACCCCCGTCACGTCCGGCGGGTCCGAGGAGACGGGACAGGCGGGTACGGAAGAGGCCGAGGAGGGGACGATGGTGCGACTGGGCACGGGGATCGGGTGGCGTCCGGAGATCGCGGACGCCGTGGAGCGCATGCCGGGCATCGACTGGGTCGAGACCGTGGCCGAGAACGTCTGCCCCGGGCATCTTCCGGAGTCCCTGGTACGGCTGCGGCAGCGCGGCGTGACCGTGATCCCGCACGGCGTCTCGTTGGGCCTGGGCGGCGCGGAGCGGCCCGAGGCCGGTCGGCTGGCCGCGCTCGCCGAGCGGGTGGCGGAGCTGGGGGCGCCGCTGGTCACCGAGCACATCGCGTTCGTACGGGCGGGCGGGCCGCTGACGGCGTCCCCGCGGCTGGAGGCGGGGCATCTGCTGCCGGTGCCGCGCACCCGGGACGCCCTGGACGTGCTGTGCGAGAACGTCCGTATCGCGCAGGACGCGCTGCCCGTGCCGCTCGCCGTGGAGAACATCGCGGCGCTCATCTCCTGGCCGGGCGAGGAGATGACCGAGGGCCAGTTCCTGTACGAGCTGGCCGACCGTACCGGCGTGCGCCTCCTCATCGACGTCGCCAACCTGCACACCAACCACGTCAACCGCGGCGAGGACCCGGCCAAGGCGCTCGCCGAGCTGCCGCTGGAGGCCATCGCGTACGTCCATGTCGCGGGCGGCTTCGAACGCGACGGCGTCTGGCACGACAGCCACGCCCACCCCGTCCCCCAGCCGGTCCTCGACATCCTGACCGACCTCGCCTCCCGGGTGTCCCCGCCGGGAGTCCTGCTGGAACGCGACGAGAACTTCCCCGAACCGGCGGAGCTGGAGCGGGAGTTGGGGGCGATTCGGGAGGCCTTGGAGAAGGGCGACACCGAACGGGAGGCGCCGACGGAGGAGACCACGCCGGAGAGGCGGGAGGGGACGGGGGCGGTCCGGGAGGGCGTCGCGGGAGGGACTGAGCCGGTCCAGGAAGCCCGCGCGGAGAGGACGGACAAGGTCCAGGAAGGCCTCGCGGACGGGGCGAAGCCGACCGAGGAAGCCCTCGCGGAAGCGACGAGGCCGGTCCACGCCCTCACCGAGGGGACGACGCCGACCCAAGACACCCTCACCGAGGGGACGACGCCGGTCCAAGACACCCTCACCGAGGGGACGACGCCGGTCCAAGGCACCCTCACCGAGGGGACGACGCCGGTCCAAGGCACCCTCACCGAGGGGACGACGCCGGTTCAAGACGCCCTCGCCCCCGCCCGTCAGCGGATCGCCCTCGCGCAGGCCGCTCTGCTCTCCGCGCTCGTCGCCGGGACGCCCGTGCCGGAGGGGTTCGACCGGGTGCGGCTCGGGGTGCAGGCGCGGGCGCTCGCCGGGAAGCGGGCGGACGTCGTGGCGAAGGTGGCGCCGGAGTTGCCGGTGATCCTCGGGGACGGGTACCGGCGGGCCTTCGTCGCGTACACGCACGGGCATCCGATGGCCGACGGCTATCGGCGGGACGCCCTCGACTTCGCCGGATATCTGCTGGCCGAGGGGCGCTGCGAAGACGCGCGGATGCGGGCACAGTTGCGGGAGTGGTGGCTGGAGCGGTCGGGACCGAAGCCGCGTTCGCGGCGGCCGGGGGTCCGGCTGGCCCGGGCCACACGTAGGGTTCTGCTGCGACGCTGAGCGGGCGCCGCCTACGCCAACTCCCACTCCCCGGTGGACGCGGCCGCGAGCGGTGAGTGTGCCGGGGTTAACACTCCCAGCCGCACCATGGGGCGCCGACCCGGTTCGTCCTCATATGTCGCCGCAGATCATCCGCCATCACTCCCCATTCGCCCGCATCCGCCCTGGTTGCAACCATTCCCTCCGGTACGGCAGTTGACGTAGGCGCCCAAGTGAGCCGAAGTAATATGCCAACCCGACCCTCGAAGCGCACTAACGTGCGGTGCCGCAACAGGAGGCACCATGCGACCGCGACCCCCCGTCAAGGGCCGAGGCATCTTCAGCGGCACCGGGATCATCATCACCGGCCTGGCGGCGACGCTGCTGGCGATGATCTTCCCGATCTGGTCGTACGCCGACCGGTCCGGGACGGGTCTTGACGTACTGAACGCCGAGACCGTCTCGACCGGATACGGGCCGCTGTCCGCCCTCGACCGCGACTTCCTCACCAAGGTCCGGCTGGCCGGGCTGTGGGAGCTGCCCGCCGGTGAGCAGGCGAAGAGCAAGGGCACGACTCCGGCCGTACGCACCGCGGGGGAGCATCTGGTCGAGGGGCACATGTTCCTGGACGAGCGGGTGCGCGACGTCGCCGCCAAGCTCAGCCTCGCGCTGCCCAACGAGCCCACCGAGCAGCAGCGGGGGTGGCTGGCGACCCTCGACGCGGCCCAGGGCGTCGCGTACGACCGGGAGTTCGCCAACATCCTGCGGCTGGCGCACGGCAAGGTGTTCTCCATCGTCGCCCAGGTCCGGGCCAGTACCCGCAACTCCCTGGTTCGGAAACTCGCCGACGACGCCAACACCGCCGTGCTGGACCACATCAGGGTCCTGGAGGCCACCGGTTACGTCGACTTCGACGCCCTGGCCCGGGACATGGTCGCCGACAGCACCCCTCCGCTCACCCCCGCCCCCGCCCCGCCGGGTCCGACCACCGACCCCGCCCCGGCCGTCCCGGTGAGCCCGTCCCCGTCGCCGACGTACACCCTGCCGCCGGCCGCGACCAGCCGCCCACCCGACAATTCCGGCAACCACTGATAAACACCCCACGGCCGCAACCAATAATTGAGGAACCCCCACGGCGAGCAACCAACTCCGCGAGAGCGGCGGCGGTTCAGCCGCAAAATGGTGCCATGCTCTGGGTGCTTCTTCTGCTGCCGGCCTGGGCCGTCGCCGGCACGGCGTGCACGCGGCTGTGCCTGGCCGCCGTACACACCGCGGCCATGGACAGGAACGAGGCGACCACGGCCCGGGACCACGATCTGACGCTGTACGAGGCCGCGTTCCTGTCCGGCGGCCCCCGGCGGGTCGCCGATCTGACGCTCGTCTCCATGGCGCGCCAGCGGCGGCTGCTGCTCGCGCACACCGGCTGGGCGACGGTCGTCGACCCGCGCGGACGGGACGAGATGGAGCGCTCGGTGATAGGGGCCATCGGGCCGCAGGGCCAGTCCCGGATCGAGCCGGTGCGGGACGCCGCGGCCGCCGCCGACGCGGTGGGCAGCCTCGCCGACAAGCTGGTCAGCGCCGGCCTCGCCGTACCCGAAGAGGCACGCGACGGAATAGGCGCCGCGATCCGTCAGGTGCGGCTCGCCGCGGCGGTCGTGGCGGCCCTCGGGGTGATCGCGCTGCTGGCGCCCGCCGAGTCGGAGATGCCGACGCATCTGATCGCGCTCTGGTTCGCGCTGCCCTTCGTGCTCACCCTGAGCTGCCTGGTCATCGCCCGCGTCGAGATCCACCCGTACGCGCGGTGGGCCTCCCCGGCCGGGCAGCGGCTGTTGAGCGCCCTGGTGAGGCGTTCGGGGGGCGGGGGCGACCGTACGTATCTCACCTCTGTCGCGGTACGGGGCGTACGCGCGATCGGGGAGCCGGAGCTGCGCGCGGCCTTCGCGCATCGCGAACACGAGGCGACGCACCGGCGCGACTGAGGGCTCCAGGGCCGACGGGCCCCGGAGTTGATGACGCATAGGGGGCAATGCGGCGACATCGGCGAGGCGGTGCTTGCCTTCGTCAACAGACGGACGAAATATCCCTTTTGTTGCTGCCGTGCACCGAAGGGATACGCGATGAGAGCTGCCGCCCTCTACTCCGCCGCGGGGGCCATGCTCCTGTCCGCCCTCTCCCTGGCCCCGGCCGGCAACGCCGGGGCCACGCCGGGCATGGACGAGCGGCACGGCACGACGGTGGCCGTCGCGCGCGCCGCGGCGGCCGGCATCGCCTTCGGCCGCTGCCCCAAGGACCAGGGACTGCCGGACAATGTGCAGTGCGGCACGGTGTCCGTCCCGCTGGACTACGCACAACCCGAGGGCAGGCAGATCAAGCTGCTGGTCAGCCGGGCGCGGGCCACGCACAAGGACCCGCACAACAGCAAGCACCGGGTGCCGGGCCAGGGCGCCCTGGTCTACAACCCGGGCGGACCGGGCGCCTCCGGCCTGCAGTTCCCCCTGATCGGGGTCCTCCCGGCGTGGAAGCGACTGGCCGCCGCCTACGACCTGGTCGGCTACGCCCCGCGTGGCGTGGGGCCGTCCGCGCCGCTGTCCTGCGAGGACCCCAAGCACTACTTCAAGGGGCCCACGCAGGCGCCGTTGCACCCCTCGGAGGCGTACAAGAAGGAGCGCGTCGCTCGCGCGAAGGCCTACGCCCGCGGTTGCGCCGAGCGCACCGGGAGCGCGCTGCAGCACTACAACTCCCTCAACAACGCCCGTGATCTGGACGTCCTGCGCGCCGCGCTGGGCCAGTCGAAGCTGACGTTCATGGGCGCGTCGTACGGCACCTACTTCGGCGCGCTCTACGCGCACATGTTCCCCTCGCACGTGCGGCGGATGGTGTTCGACTCGGCGGTCAACCCGGATCCCCGGCAGATCTGGTACCACAACAACCTCGCCCAGTCCGTCGCGTTCGAGGGGCGCTGGACGGACTTCCGGGAGTGGGTCGCCGAGCACGACGACGTGTACGGGCTCGGCACCACCGCCGACGAGGTGCTGCGCAACTACGAGAAGGTGCGGGCGCGGCTCGCCGCGAAGCCGGCGGGCGGGAAGATCGGGCCGGGGCAGTTGCAGGAGGCGTTTCTGCAGGCCGGTTACTACGACGACTACTGGCCCTCGCGGGCGCAGGCGCTGTCGGCGTATCTGAAGGGCGACTCCAAGCCGCTGGTCGAGCTGGCCGCGCCGGTGAAGGAGGCGGCGGCCGAGGAGGAGAACACCAACGCGGTCTACACGGCCGTGGAGTGCAATGACGCGCCCTGGCCGACGGACTGGGCGGTCTGGGACCGGGACAACACCCGGCTCGCGCGCGTGGCGCCGTTCGAGACGTGGGACAACGCGTGGATGAACCTGCCGTGCGCCTTCTGGCAGATGCCCCGGCAGCGGCCCCTCGATGTCCGGACCGCGCCGGGTGAGCTGCCGCCGACGCTGATCCTGGCCGCCGAGCGGGATGCCGCGACGCCGTACGACGGGGCGCTGGAGATGCACCGGCGGCTGGCCGGTTCGGTGCTGGTGACCGAGCGGGACGCCGGGACGCACGGCATCGCGTACGGGCCGAACCGCTGCGTCAACGGCCATGTCGACGCGTATCTGCTCGAGGGCCGGCTCCCGGCGCGGTACGCGTCGTGCGAGGGGCACCCGCAGCCGAAGCCGAGCACTTCGCGCAAGGGCCGTCATCAAGCCGCGGCCCGTCCGTAGCGGGCCACGCCCACGCGACTGAGCCCCGCGCCCCTTCGAGAGGGCGCGGGGCTCAGTCGCACCTCGGCTCAGGCGAGCCCGGCGACCAGCTCCGCCACGGACTTGCGGCGGCCCGTGAAGAACGGGACCTCCTCGCGGACGTGCATCCGGGCCTCCGAGGCACGCAGATGACGCATGAGGTCGACGATGCGGTACAGCTCGTCGGCCTCGAAGGCCAGCAGCCACTCGTAGTCGCCCAGCGAGAACGAGGCGACCGTGTTGGCGCGGACGTCCGGGAAGCCGCGGGCCATCTTGCCGTGGTCGGCGAGCATGCGGCGGCGGTCCTCGTCGGGCAGCAGGTACCAGTCGTAGGAGCGCACGAAGGGGTAGACGCTGACATAGTTGCGCGGCGTCTCGTCCGCGAGGAACGCCGGGATGTGCGAGCGGTTGAACTCGGCGGGGCGGTGCAGCGCCATGTTCGACCAGACCGGCGTGAGGGCGCGGCCCAGCTTGGTGCGGCGGAAGAGGTTGTACGCCTCCTGGAGCTGGTCGCTGGTCTCGGCGTGCCACCAGATCATGAGATCGGCGTCGGCGCGCAGCCCGGACACGTCGTAGGTGCCGCGGATCGTCACGTCCTTGGCGGCGAGCTGGTCGAACAGTTCCTGGACCTCGTCGGCGTAGCCCGCGCGGTCCTCGGGGAGCACGTCCTTCAGCTTGAAGACGGACCAGAGGGTGTAGCGGATGACCTCGTTCAGGTCCTTGGCCAGCTTGCCCTTGTTCGGGATCCGGCCGGCCTCGGTGGTGGGGGCGTCGTCACTCATGTCCCTATTCTCCTGCTCCTCCGTGCAGACTCTGCACCGGGTTGGCGGTGAGCTGCTGCACGCCCGCCCGTCGCCCACCACCACCCTCAACCGAAGCGCTTCGCGCTGCCTTGTTTTCTTCGAGGTCTCCATCGAGCTGATCCACGGCGGCGCAGGCGCTCGCGATGCACGCCGGGATGCCCACGCCGTCGTACTGCGCGCCGCACACCGCGAGGCCGGGCACCTTGGCGATGTGCTCGCGGACGCGGGCCACGCGCGCGTGGTGGCCGACCGGGTACTGGGGCAGGCCGTCGGTCCAGCGGGTGACGCGGGTTTCGAGGGGGGTGGCGTCGAGGCCGGTGGCCTCCTTGAGGTCCCGGCGGGAGACGTCGACGAGGTGGGCGTCGTCGCGGCCCAGGATCTCCGTCTCGCCGTACCGCCCGACGGAGGTGCGCAGGACGACGACGTCCGGGTTCTCCTCGGCGATCCAGCCCCACTTCTGCGAGGCGAACGTCGACGCCTTGATCGTGCGCCCGTCGACCGGCGGCACGAGGAAGCCGCTGCCCGCCGGGAGGTCGGTGTCGGCGCGGCGGTAGGCGAGGGTGACCAGGGCCATGGAGGCGTACTCGATGCCGTCCAGCTCGGCGGCGGCCTCGGGGGCCTCGGCGCGCAGCAGGCCGGCGGCGGCCGGGGCGGGTACGGCGACGACGACCGCGTCGGCGTGCAGCACCCGGTCGCCGGCGGCCACGCGCCAGCCGCCGGACGCCTCGCGGCGCAGCTCCGTCACCGGCGCCCCGGTCACGATCTCGCCGCCCCGCGCGCGCACCGACTCCGCAACGGCGAGCGGGAGTTGGCCGACGCCGCCCTCGATGCCCATGAACACCGGCCCGGTCTGCCGGCCGGCCGCCGCCTTGGCCTGGATCTCGCGGACCGCCTCGGTCAGCGAGTCGTGCGCCCGCGCGGCCTGGTAGAGCTGCGGGACGGCCGAGCGCATCGAGATGCGGTACGCGTCGCCCGCGTAGACGCCGCCCAGCAGGGGCTCGACCAGGCGGTCGACGACCTCGCGGCCGAGGCGCGCCGCCACGTACTGCCCGACCGCCACGTCGTCCCCGACCTCGGTGCGGGGCAGGTCGGCGTCGCGCTCGATACGGGCCAGGCCCTCGTCGGACAGGACCCCGGCCAGGGCGGACGCGGTGCCGGGGACGCCCATGACATGGCCCTTGGGCATGGGGCGCAGGGCCCCCCGGGTCCAGATCGAGGCGGTCGCGGTGGCGGGCGGCTGGAGGCGCTCGTCGAGGCCGACCTCGCGGGCGAGGGCGACGGCCTCGGGACGGCGGGCCAGCATCGACTCGGCGCCGAGGTCCACGCGCACGCCCGCGATCTCGCCGGGCAGCAGCTTGCCGCCGAGGCGGTCCGACGCCTCCAGGACGGTCACGCGTCTGCCGCCGGCCAGTGCCCGGTGGGCAGCCGCCAGTCCGGCGATCCCGCCGCCGATCACGACGACATGACCTTGCCCCGTCGGGCCGCCGCCCGTGCGTGTGTCCTCGCTGTGCTCGCGCATGATCCCACTCTCTCAGACCCCACTGACACTCCCACCAGGGCCGTACGGCCCCACCCGACCGGGACCCCGTGCCCGCGCCGAGTCCCGACCGTGACCTCATCGGGACCGTTTCCCGCCAACGTTCCACAGGACCCCGGCGTCGAAGAAGCATCAGTCGTCACGACGACCCTCGGGGGGTACACCCGCATGCGCACACGACGATCGGCACGATGCGTACGGCCTGTTCAGGCCCTGGCCGGCCTCCTCCTGGCCACCGCCCTCGCCCTCACCGGGTGCAGCGGCGCGGCCGACTCAGGGGGCGACTCCAGTGCCGCCAAGAGCGAGGTGGCCCCGGCGGAAGCCCAGGCGGACGCGAGGGAAGGCGCCTCCGACGGCAGCTCCGGCAGCGGCTCAGGCAGCGGCTCAGGCGCCGACAAGGCCACGCCCGCCAAGGTCGCCCCGAGTCACATCATCCGCACGGCCTCACTGACCGTGCAGGTCAAGGACGTGCCGAAGGCCCTCGACGAGGCCCGCACGACCACCGAGAACGCGGGCGGCTACATCGGCGACGAGACCACGACACGCGACGGCGAGGGCCGCGAGCGCACCCGGATCGTCCTGCGCGTGCCCGTCGACCGGTACGCCGAGGTCCTCGCGGAGCTGGAGGGCGCGGGCAAGCTCCTCGAGCGCAGCGCGAAGGCGCAGGACGTCACCGACCAGGTCGTCGACGTGGAGTCCCGCATCAAATCGCAGCGGGCCAGCGTGGCGCGGATCCGCGAGCTGATGGACCGGGCGACGAGGCTCAGCGACGTGGTGACCCTGGAGGGCGAGTTGAGCAGCCGCCAGGCCGACCTGGAGGCGCTGCTGGCCCAGCAGGAGTCCCTGAAGGACCGCACCAGCCTGGCCACCATCACCCTCTCGCTCTCCGAGACGCCGGTGAAGAAGGCCGCGAAGGACGATGACGACCCCGGCTTCCTGGACGCGCTCGCGGGTGGCTGGAACGCGTTCGTGACGATGCTTCGCTGGCTCGCCGTGGCGTTCGGCGCCGTGCTGCCGTTCGCCGTGGTGACGGCGCTGCTGGTGCTGCTGTGGCTGAAGGTGCTGCGCCCCCGGCTGCCGCGCCGCCCGGCGACCGCGGCCGTGGCCACCGCGCTGGGCCCGCTGCCGACGGCCCGCCCCGCGCCGGGCCCCACGCGCGCGGGGGACGACGAAGGCGGCGAGCAGGACTGAAATGCCCGGCGCCCGTAGCGTGTTCGCATGAGCATGAGCGCTGCGAGGGGTGTGCCGGGCAAGCCGGAGCGACTGGTCGTGATCGGGGCCGACGCCGCGGGGATGTCCGCGGCGTCGCAGGCACGGCGGCTGAAGAGCGCCGGGGAACTGGAGATCGTGGCGTTCGAACGCGGCCACTTCACCTCCTTCTCGGCGTGCGGCATCCCGTACTGGGTGGGCGGCGACGTCCCCGACCGCGACCAGTTGATCGCCCGTACGGCCGAGGAGCACCGCGCCCGGGACATCGACCTGCGCATGCGGACGGAGGTCATGGAGATCGACGTGGCCGGCGGCCGGGTACGCGCGCGTGACGTCGATTCCGGCGCCGAGTCCTGGACGTCGTACGACAAACTCGTGATCGCGACCGGCGCCCGCCCGATCCGCCCCGACATGCCGGGCGCCGACGCTCCCGGTGTCCACGGCGTCCAGACCCTCGACGACGGACAGGCCCTGATCGACACGCTGACCCGCACGCGTGGCCGCCGCGCGGTCGTCGTCGGCGCCGGGTACATCGGCGTGGAGATGGCCGAGGCGCTCATCAACCGCGGCTACGAGGTGACGGTCGTCAATCGCGGCAGCGAGCCCATGTCCACGCTCGACGCGGACATGGGCCGCATGGTGCACGAGGCCATGGAGGGCCTGGGCATCACCATGGTCAACGACGCCGAGGTCACCAAGATCCTCACGGGCGAGGACGGCCGGGTCCGCGCGGTGGCCACCGAGGACGCCGAATACCCCGCGGACGTGGTCGTCCTGGGCATCGGAGTGCGCCCGGAAACCACGCTCGCCCGAGCCGCCGGCCTCCCCCTGGGCGAGCACGGCGGCCTGCTGACCGACCTCGCCATGCGGGTGCGCGGTCACGAGAACATCTGGGCGGGCGGCGACTGCGTGGAGGTCCTCGACCTGGTCTCCGGCCGCGAACGCCACATCGCCCTCGGCACCCATGCCAACAAGCACGGCCAGGTCATCGGCACGAACGTCGCGGGCGGTTACGCCACGTTCCCCGGCGTCGTCGGCACCGCGGTCTCCAAGGTCTGCGACCTGGAGATCGCCCGCACGGGCCTGCGCGAGAAGGACGCCCGCAGGGCGGGCCTGAAGTTCGTCACGGCCACGATCGAATCGACGAGCCGCGCCGGCTACTACCCCAGCGCCTCCCCCATGACGGTCAAGATCCTCGCGGAACACCGCACGGGCCGCCTCCTGGGCGTCCAGATCGTCGGCAGGGAGGGCGCGGGAAAGAGGGTGGACATCGCGGCGGTGGCACTGACGGCGGGCATGACGGTGGAACAGATGGTGTCCCTGGACCTGGGATATGCCCCGCCGTTCTCACCGGTATGGGATCCGGTACTGGTAGCGGCCCGTAAGGCTGTAAAGGCAGTAGGGCAGCCCGCCTAGGGGCGCGGGGCTGTATCGATATGCGGCTCCGCCGCGTGGGCGCGACCAGCCACAACGGGCCCCGCAGCCGCCCAACCACCCACACCCCTGCGACGCTTACGCGCTGCCGTTGATCCGATCGATCGCCTGCCGCGCCTGCTCGGCGGGCGCCGCAGGCCGAGGGGGCAGAGCCGAAACGGACGCCGCAGCAACGGCGGACGGTTGCTGAGTAGCCGGCTTGGCATGCGCAGCTGACCGCAACCGGTGGCTCACGGCCTCGTCGAGAGTCACGGGACGCTGCATCTGCGCCGCCAGACGTCCGGCCTCCTGACCCAGCCGGGCCACGTCTTCCCACGGCAGCCGCAGCACCACCGCGATCTCGGCCTCACCGTCGGGCAACGCGTGGATCGGAGGGGTAACTCGGTCGTCGCTCATCGCCTGTTCCTCACGTAGTCCCCGCGACCCGCCTTCCCCGTGCCGCGAGCGGTTGCCGAGTCATACGCACACGGCCGCGGCCACGTTCACCGATTCGCCGCACGGATCCCGGGCAGATACCAGTCGTGGTCATCCCCGTCCATGACGTGAACCCGGTGCGCCGTACTCCCTGGGTGACATACGCGCTCATCGCAGCGAACGTCTTCGTCTTCCTGTCCACGCCCGGCATAGCCGGCTCCGTGGCCGGTGAGAGCAGTCTGGCCCAGACGTGCCAACTGCACGCGTTCCTGGACCAGTACGCGGCGGTGCCGCGGGAGTTGATCCACGGCCAGTTGCCGGGAGTGGTGCCCACCGGCGAGGTCGCCGTGGGCCCGCGCGGCCCCGGATGTGTGATCGGGCCGCCGGACTACGACAAGTCCCCCGCGCTGTCGGTCTTCACCGCGCTGTTCCTGCACGGCGGCTGGCTGCACCTGTTGGGCAACATGCTCTTCCTGCTGATCTTCGGCAACAACATCGAGGACCGCATGGGCCATGTGCGGTACTTCGTCTTCTACGTCGTCTGCGGCTACGCGGCGTCCTACGGCTTCGCGTTCCTCAACGCCGACTCGGCCGACCCGCTGATCGGCGCGTCCGGTGCCATCGCGGGCGTGCTGGGCGCCTATCTGGTGCTGTATCCGAAGGCCAGGGTCTGGGTCCTGGTGCCGTTCCTGATCTTCCTGCCGCTGCGGCTGCCCGCCTGGCTGGTGCTCGGCTTCTGGTTCGGGCTACAGGCGGTGTACTCGAGCGGCGAGGGCGTCTCCGACGCGGGCACGGTGGCGTACGCGGCGCACATCGTGGGCTTCCTGGCCGGCATGGCGATCGCCTGGCCGCTCAAGCCGGGGACACCGCCGCCACCGGAGCCGCGCGGCCTGTTGTTCGGCAGGCGGGCGCGGCCCCACACGTGGTGAGGGTCGCTACCGGGCCGTCCGCGTGTGGACGTACTCGACGAGCCGGGTCAGGGTGTCCGGGTCGGTGGACGGCATCACGCCGTGGCCGAGGTTGAAGACATGGCCCTCGAGTCCGGCCGCGGCGTCGAGGACCTCGCGGGTCTTGGTCTCGATCGCCTCGGGGGTGGCGAACAGGACCGTCGGGTCGAGGTTGCCCTGGAGCGCCTTGCCGGGGCCGACGCGGCGGGCGGCCTCGTCCAGCGGGACGCGCCAGTCGACGCCGACGACGTCCGCGCCGGCCTCGCCCATGAGCTTCAGCAGCTCGCCGGTGCCGACGCCGAAGTGGATGCGCGGGACGCCGTACCCGGCGACCGCCTCGAAGACCTTCGCCGAGGCGGGCATCACCGAGCGGCGGTAGTCGGCGGGGGCGAGGGCGCCGACCCAGGAGTCGAAGAGCTGGACCGCCGAGGCGCCGGCCTCGATCTGCACCTTGAGGAAGGCCGCGGTGATGTCGGCGAGGCGGTCCAGCAGGTCGGCCCACAGCTCGGGGTCGCCGTACATCATCGCCTTGGCGTTCTCGTACGTGCGCGACGGGCCGCCCTCGACGAGGTAACTCGCGAGGGTGAAAGGCGCGCCGGCGAAGCCGATGAGCGGGGTGGCGCCGAGTTCGCGGGTGAGCAGGCCGATGGCCTCGGTGACGTACGAGACGTCCTCGGGGGTCAGGTCGCGCAGTCGGTCCAGGTCGGCGCGGGTGCGGACCGGACGCTCGACGACCGGGCCGACGCCGGGCTTGATGTCGAGGTCGATGCCGATGGCCTTGAGCGGGACGACGATGTCGCTGAAGTAGATCGCCGCGTCCACGTCGTGCCTGCGCACGGGCTGGAGGGTGATCTCGGTGACCAGCTCGGGCCGCATGCAGGACTCGAGCATCGGGATGCCCTCGCGCACCTTGCGGTACTCCGGCAGTGAGCGCCCGGCCTGCCGCATGAACCACACCGGCGTGTGCGGCACGGGTTCGCGCCTGCACGCCTTGAGGAAGGCGGAATCGTAGGTGGCTGACGGCGGCGTCTGGTTGGCACTCACGGGCCAAGTCTCGCACGGCGGAAACCGGCCCCGTGCCGGGGTTGCCGTGTTGTCCGGGTGTCTCTCCCTGCACGAAGCCCCCGTTCCCCTTAATCTTCCCGGCATGGCTGCGGCTCAGGGAAGACTGTCGGACGGCACTGGCGGAACGGATGACGCGAAGGAGACCGGGGAGGCGGACCGTCATGCGCACAACACGGCTCCCCCGGCCTTCCGGGCCGCAGTCGATGCCCTGCGCGGCAGCCATCTGCGGCCGCAGATCGAGGTCGAGCAGACCAAGGCGCCCCAGCGGCTGGCGCCGTACGCCTACGCGCTGGAGGCGACGGTCGTCGACGGCGGCCAGGACCTGGCCGACGGCCGCCTGGTGCTGCTGCACGACCCGGCGGGCCACGACGCCTGGCGGGGCACCTTCCGGCTGGTGACGCTGGTGCGCGCGGAGCTGGAGCCGGAGATGGCCGCCGACCCGCTGCTGCCCGAGGTGTGCTGGTCGTGGCTGACCGGCGCGTTCCAGGCGCGCGGGCTGTCGTACGGCGAGCCGAGCGGCACCGTCACGCGCGCGAGTTCGCACTACTTCGGCGGCCTGTCCGAGCGCCCGGCGGCCTCGCAGATCGAGATCCGGGCCTCCTGGACCCCGCGCGAGGGCCTGGGCGGCGTCCCGGACACCGCGGCCCATCTGGCGTCGTGGTGCGATCTGCTGGCCCAGGTCGCGGGCCTGCCGCCGGCGGGTCCGGGCGACGCGTCGGTGGTGACGCTGCCGCAGCGCCGCGATCCGCAGTCCCGTTGATCACCATCGGCGCCGGACTGCCACACGCTTGACCGTCACTTTGTCGATACGGCCACTTCCGGTCAGGAACAGTCCATGATCGAAGCCATTCACTCGCCGAGTGATCGACCATGTGTCTGAATTGCCCCAATTGTTACTCACTAAATCGTGATCTTTCTCTAAAGGGCCATGGGTTTGGTGCCGAAGACGACTGTGACCTTGAAGTCGTCCCCGCACCCCAGGAGGCCTGGTGTCCGTTCTCCTCGAGCAGCCCGCAAGCCTGGTCGCCTACCGCCCGAACAAGCCGACCGCCATGGTGGTCGTGGCCGATCCCCGCGTCCGCTCCACCGTCACCCGGCATCTCTGGGCGCTCGGTGTGCGCGACGTCATCGAGGCCTCGTCCATCGCGGAGGCTCGTCCCCGCATCGGCAACCCCCGCGACATCTGTGTCGCCGACGTCCATCTGCCCGACGGCTCCGGCCTCACCCTGCTGTCGGAGACCCGCGCCGCGGGCTGGCCCAACGGCCTCGCCCTGTCCGCCGCCGACGACATCGGCGCGGTGCGCAACGCCCTCGCCGGCGGTGTGAAGGGCTACGTCGTCACCGGCACCCGCACCAACGTCGGGCTCCCCACCCGGCCCGGTGCCGCCCCCATCGGCGCCGCCGCCGCCCGTATGCACCGTCGCCACCCGGGTGCCCCGAGCCACCCGGGCGGCTACCGCGAACTGTCCGGCCGTGAGGTCGAGGTGCTGCGGCTGGTGGCGGAGGGCCAGTCGAACAAGGCGATCGGCGTCTCGATGGGCCTGTCCGCCCTGACCGTCAAGAGCCACCTCGCCCGCATCGCCCGCAAGCTCGGCACCGGTGACCGCGCCGGCATGGTCGCCGTGGCCCTGCGGACCGGCATCATCCACTGAATCCACTCAATCCCCTGATCCCCTGATCCCCTGATCTCTGAATCCCTCGATGAACCCGCTGACGTGAACGGGATCGGCCGCCGGTCCCGTCCCGTGCCCGCCGCTGACTGATGCACGACCCTTGGGCGCCCGCCGACGGAACGTTCCGTCGGCGGGCGCCGCCATTCGCGTGGCCGAGAAGCATCGGTCAGCCATGAGAGCCGACGAGCCGCGTTTGTGCAGGTCAGCGGCAATGTGTCCAGAACGCGCAGGTCAGCCGCTCACCCTTGCGGATACCCTTGACACGTGACCGACGCCCAAGAAACCGCAGCAGACTGTTCCCTGCGAACCGCCGGAGGCGCCCCTCCGGAAGACGACGGATCTTCTGTTACGGAGGCGCCGATCCCCTTGCTGGAGCCCCGCGAGGGCATTCCGCCCGTGATCGCCGACGAGGCCGCGCTCGCCGAGGTGATCGCCGCCTTCGCCGCGGGCTCGGGCCCGGTCGCCGTCGACGCCGAACGCGCGTCCGGCTACCGCTACGGCCAGCGCGCCTATCTGGTGCAGCTGCGCCGCGCGGGCGCGGGGTCCGCCCTGATCGACCCTGTGGCCTGCCCCGATCTGTCCGGTCTCGGCGAGGCGCTGTCCGGTGTGGAGTGGGTGCTGCACGCGGCCACCCAGGATCTGCCCTGTCTGCGGGAGATAGGCATGGTGCCGACCCGGCTGTTCGACACCGAGTTGGCCGGGCGGCTCGCCGGGTTCCCCAGAGTCGGGCTCGGCGCGATGGTCGAGAGCGTGCTCGGGTTCGTGCTGGAGAAGGGCCACTCGGCCGTCGACTGGTCGACCCGTCCGCTGCCCGAGCCGTGGCTGCGGTACGCGGCCCTGGACGTCGAGCTGCTCGTGGACCTGCGGGACGCTCTGGAGAAGGAGCTGGACCGGCAGGGGAAGCTTCAGTGGGCGTGGCAGGAGTTCGACGCGATCGCGACCGCGCCGCCCGCCGAGCCGCGCAAGGATCCCTGGCGGCGGACGTCGGGGATGCACAAGGTGCGCCGGCGCCGGCAGCTCGCCGTGGTGCGGGAGCTGTGGCAGACGCGGGACCGTATCGCGCAGAAACGGGATGTGTCTCCGGGCAAGGTGCTGTCGGACGCGGCCATCGTGGAGGCCGCGCTTTCCGTGCCGGGGAATGTGCACGCCCTGGCCGCGCTCAACGGGTTCGGGCATCGGATGGGGCGACGGCAGCTCGAGCAGTGGCAGGCCGCCGTCGATCGTGCGAAGGCTCTGACCGAGTCGCAGATGCCGGCCCCCGGACAGCCCGTGACCGGGCCTCCGCCGCCGCGGGCCTGGGCCGACAAGGACCCGGTCGCGGCGGCTCGGCTCTCCGCGGCCCGGGCGGCCGTCTCCGCGCTGGCCGAGCAGCTCAACATGCCCCAGGAGAACCTGATCACTCCGGACACCGTGCGGCGGGTCTGCTGGGAGCCGCCGAAGGAAGTGAGCGCGGAGTCGGTCGCCGAGGCGCTGGCCGGATACGGCGCCCGGGCGTGGCAGGTCGAGCAGGTCACGCCCGCTCTGGTCGCCGCGCTGTCCGGCTAGTCGCCGTCTGCTGACGAGCGCCTACCTCGTCGCTCCCTTCATGAAGCCGTTGTAGATGAAGCGCTGCAGGAGCAGGAAGACGATCAAGGTCGGCAGGATCACCAGGACCGCTCCTGCCGAGATCGTCTCCCAGTGGGCGCCGAACGGGCCCTTGAAGCGGAACAGCGACGTCGAGATCACGCCAAGATCTTCCGACGGCATGTAGAGAAACGGAATGTAGAAGTCGTTGTAGGTGGTGATGCCCTTGACGATCACCACCGTAGCGATCGCCGGTTTCAGCAGGGGGAAGATGATCCTGCGGTAGATCGTGAAGGCGTTCGCGCCGTCCAGGCGGGCCGCCTCGTCCAGTGAGGTCGGGATCGAGCGGACGAACTGCAGGAAGATGTAGATCGAGACGATGTCCGTGCCCATGTAGAGGACGATCGGCGCCCACAGGCTGTCGAACATGCCGAAGCTGTTGACGATCTGGAAGGTCGCCACCTGGGTCGTGACGCCGGGGACCAGGGCGGCCGTCAGGAACAGCGCCACGACCAGCTTCCGGAAGCGGAAGGTGAAGCGGTCGATGGCGTAGGCCGTCATCGAGCCGATCAGGACCGTGCCGCCGATGGCGAAGAGCAGGATGACCGCCGTGTTGCCGAACGCCGACAGCATGCGGCCGTCCTGGAACGCCGTCGCGTAGTTGTGGAAGTTCAGCAGGTCGTCCGGGAGGGCGAGGGCTCCGCTGTCGTTCGCCATCTCCCGCTCGGACTTGAGCGACGTCAGGACCACGGCCGCCAGCGGGAGCAGGACCACCACCGTCGCGGCGATCAGGGACAGGTACACCAGCGTGCGGGCCACCGTGCGGCGGGTCATACGAGGTCCACCTTTTCGTCGGGGACGAGGCGCCGCTGCACCCAGGTCACCGCCAGGACGATCAGCAGCAGCACGACCGCGGCCGCCGAGGCGAGCCCCGTCTTGTTGAACTGGAAGGCCAGCTTCACCGTCTGGATCACGAAGGTCTCGGTGCCGGTCGCCCCGCCCGTCATGATGTACGGGATCTCGAAGACCGACAGTGAGCCGGAGATCGACAGGATCACGGTCAGGGACAGGACCGGCTTGATGCCGGGCGCGATGATGTGGCGGAACTGGTGCCAGCGGTTCGCGCCGTCCAGTTCGGCCGCCTCGTACAGCTCCCCCGGGATCGACTGGATCGCGCCCAGGAAGAGGACGAAGTTCAGGCCCAGGTAGCGCCAGACGGAGACGGCGGCCAGTGAGGTGTTCGCCGACTCGGGCGTGCCGAGCCAGGCCCGGTCCGTCTCCACGCCGAACAGGCTCAGTACCGAGTCGAGGGTGCCGCCGTCCTGGAAGAAGTAGAGGAAGACCATGCCGATGGCGACCCCGTTGATCAGATACGGGAAGAACAGCACGCCCTTGAAGAAGTTCCGGAAACGGACGTTGAAGCTGAGGATCGTCGCGAAGTACAGCGCGGCGACGATCTGGACGACGGACGCCGCCAGGTAGTAGCCGCTGACCCAGAACACCTCGAACAGGTCGGAGCGGGTGAACAGTTCGGCGTAGTTCTCGGCGCCCGTGTAGTGCAGCTCGGGGCTCACGCCGTCCCAGTCGGTGAAGCTGTACGCGACCATGTTGGCGATCGGCGCGTAGGTGAAGACGATCAGCAGGGCGAGCGGGGCGAGCAGGAAGAGCCAGGGGGTGGCCCCGCGCCACAGGCGTGCCGTGCGCGGGGCGGGGGCCGGTTGCGGGGCGGCCGACCCCGGGGCCGGCTCGACGGCCGCCTTCTCGGTGGTGTCCGTCATCAGGACCCCAGGGACGCTTGCGTGTCGGTCCACTTCTTCGAGAGGCCGTTCAGGAAGTCGTCCAGGCTGCCCTTGGTGGCGCCACGGGCGAGGTCGACCAGGTCCTGGCGGTAGTCGGGCTTGTTGATGCCGACCTCGGACTGGTTGTCGATGGACTTGACCTGGGCGCCCTTGCTGTCGTCGAGGTCGAGGAGCTTCACCCCCGCCTCCTCGTACGGCTTCAGGATCGCCGGCAGCGGGTCGGCCTTGAGCGGGGACAGGGCGAGGTTGTCCGCCGCGTAGCCGGACTTGTCGGTGAACCAGTCGATCCAGGCGCGGGCCGCCTCCTTGTGCTCGGAGTGGATGTTGACGGCCTGGTTGTAGTCGGGCAGCGTCACCGCGCAGAACGTGCCGTCCTTCTGGGCGGGGAAGGGCATGAACCCGATGTCGTCCGGGTCGGCGCCGGCCTGCTTCGCCGCGCCCCGCATCTGGATGACCGCCCAGGAGCCGAGCCACATCGTGGCGATCTCGCCCTTGGCGATCCGGGGCTTGGACGCCTCCCAGTTGGTGGTCGTCGGGTCCTTCTCGACGAGACCCGACTTCACGATGTCGTACAGCAGCGTGTCGGCGGTGCGCAGATCGGTGCCCTCGGCCCACGGGTCGCCCTCGGCGAGCCTGGTGGTGGCCTGCTCGTCACAGCTCACCGAGCCGTTGACCTGCGTCCACTGGGTCAGCGGCCACATGTCCTTGAAGTTGGTGTAGTACGGGACGGCGTCGGTCCTGGCCTTGATCGCCTTCAGGTCGTCGAGGAACTCGTCCGGTGTCGTGGGCCAGTCGGTGATCCCGGCCCGCTGCCAGACCTTCTTGTTGTAGATGAAGCCGGGCACCGCGCCGAGCGGGCTCTGGCCGTAGACCTTGCCGTCGACGGTGGTGTAGTCGGTGAAGCGGTACTTCTCGCCGCGCTCGGCCTGGCTGCCCAGCGAGGCGAAGAACCTGGGGTAGTCCTTCTTCTCGATCACGCCCGGGATCATGAGGACGTCGCCGTAGTTCTCCGTGTTCATACGGATCTTGACTTCGCCCTCGTAGTCGGTGATGGCGTCGAACTCGACCTTCACCTTGGGGTACGTCTTGTTGAACTCGGCGGCGTACTTCTCCATCGTCCCGTCCTGCACGAGGTCGGTCCGGTGGGTGAGAACCGTGATGGTGCCGCTCACCTTTGACGGGTCGTCGGCGGCCTTGGCCTCCGCGCCCTTCGAGCTTCCTCCGGTGCCGGTGCACGCCGAGAGCAGCAGGGCACCCATGATCATGGCGAGGACTGTACGGCGGTTCATGTGCGTCAGCTCCGTTCTCGGGACGGACGAGCATGAGCGGGTTGGCTGGTTCCGAACTCTGACAACGTTTTCTTAACCGGTAAAGTCCCTATCTCGCCAACGATGCCAACCTGTTTCCCAAGACTGGGATGAATCGGTTTAGGAGAGCGCGCATGCTTCAGGCGACACCGCTCACCGACGGATGGGTCCTGCGGCACGAGTCGGCCGCGCTGCCGGCCGCCGTGCCCGGCTGTGTGCACACCGATCTGCTGGCGGCGGGGGTGATCCCGGATCCCTTTCTCGGCCTGGGTGAGACCGAGGTGGCGTGGGTGGGGCGGCGGGACTGGACGTACGAGACCGATCTGGACGCCGCGTCCGCCCATGCGGCGTACGAGCAGACCGACCTGGTCTTCGACGGGCTCGACACCGTCGCCGAGATCTCGCTGGACGGGCGGCTGCTCGGCCGGGTCCGGAACATGCACCGCTCGTACCGCTTCGATGTGACCGGCCTGAGCGGGCGGCTCTCGGTGCGTTTCGCCTCCGCGTACGCCGAGGCGGAGGCCGTGCGCGGCAGGCTGGGCGAGCGGCCCGCCGCCTATGCCGAGCCGTATCAGTACATCCGCAAGATGGCCTGCTCCTTCGGCTGGGACTGGGGGCCGACCCTGGTGACGGCCGGGATCTGGCGCCCGGTGCGCCTCGAGCACTGGTCGACGGCCCGGATCGCCCGGGTGCGGCCCCTGGTGACCGTCGAACAGGGCGCCGGACGCGTCGAGTTGGCGATCGACGTCGAGCGCACCCGGGTGGAGGCACCGCTCACCGTCGAGGCGACGGTCGACGGGGTGCGGGCGCGGGCGGAGATCGACGGGACGAGCGGGACCGTACGTCTCGAGGTGCCGGACGTACGGCTGTGGTGGCCGCGCGGATACGGCGAACAGGCGCTGTACGACGTCGAGTTGACGCTGCTGCACGGTGCGGACCAGCTGGACGTGTGGCGGCGGCGGATCGGCTTTCGGACGGTGGAACTGGACCGCCGGGCCGACGCCGACGGCACCGGCTTCACTCTGGTCGTCAACGGCGAGCGGCTCTTCGCCCGGGGAGTCAACTGGATCCCGGACGACGTGTTTCCGTCCCGGGTGACCCGGGAGCGGTACCGCAAGCGGCTGCGGCAGGCGGCCGGCGCGGGAGTCGACCTGGTGCGGATCTGGGGCGGCGGGCTCTACGAGAGCGAGGACTTCTACGACGCCTGTGACGAGCTGGGGCTGCTGGTCTGGCAGGACTTCCCGTTCGCGTGCGCGGCCTATCCGGAGGAGCAGCCGCTGCGCGGGGAGGTGGAGGCCGAGGCCCGGGAGAACGTCGTACGGCTGATGCCGCATCCCTCGCTGGTGCTGTGGAACGGCAACAACGAGAACCTGTGGGGGTTCCGGGACTGGGGCTGGGAGCCCCGGCTGGCCGGGGACTCCTGGGGCGAGGGGTACTACCTGGGCCTGCTGCCGCGGGTGGTGGCCGAGCTGGACCCGACGCGACCGTACACGGCGGGCAGCCCCTGGTCCGGGTCGTGGCACCGGCATCCGAACGACCCGGCGCACGGCACGCACCACTCCTGGGAGGTGTGGAACCGGGAGGACTACGCCGAGTACCGCGCGAGCGTGCCGCGTTTCGTGGCCGAGTTCGGCTGGCAGGCGCCGCCCGCGTACGCCACGCTGCGGCGCGCCCTGCCCGGTGAGAAGCTCGCGGCGGACTCCCCCGGCATGCTGCACCACCAGAAGGCCGACGACGGCAACGGAAAGCTCAGGCGGGGCCTGGAGCGCCATTTCACCTTCCCTGAAGGGGACTTCGACCGCTGGCACTACCTCACCCAGGTCAATCAGGCGCGGGCCGTGGCGGCCGGGATCGAGCACTGGCGGTCGCACTGGCCGGTGTGCGCGGGCACGGTCGTGTGGCAGCTCAACGACTGCTGGCCGGTGACGTCCTGGGCGGCGATCGACGGGGACGGGCGTCAGAAGCCGCTGTACCACGAGCTGCGGCGGCTGTACGCGGACCGGCTGCTGACGCTCCGGGGGCGGGAGTTGGCTGTCGTCAACCAGGCGGCCGAGGCGTGGGCCGGTGCCGTGCGGCTGCGGCGGATGTCGGTCGAGGGCGAGGTCGTCGAGGAGGCGAGCGTGGACTTCGCCGCCGGGCGGCGGGCGGTGGACCGGGTCGCCGTACCGAAGGAGCTGGAGCCCGCCGGGCCGAAGGAGTTCCTGGTGGCCGACGCGGACGGGCTGCGGGCGGTGCACTTCCCCGCGCCGGACCGGGAAGTGCCGTATCCCCGGCCGGAGTTCGAGGTCGCGCTGGTGCCGGGCGGGGTCGCGGTGACGGCCCGTACGCTCGTACGGGATCTGCTGCTCCAGGCCGACCGGCTGGATCCGGGCGCCCGTGCCGACCGGGGCCTGGTGACGCTGCTGCCCGGCGAGGAGGTGACCATCGGCGTGTCCGGCTGGGAGACTCCCGACGCAGCCGCCGCCCGGTCCGCCCTGTACTGCATGGAGCCCGCCCGATGACAGGACTCTCAGGTCCTCGCGTCACCATCAAGGACGTCGCCGCGCGCGCCGGGGTGTCCAAGGGGGCGGTGTCCCTCGCCTTCAACCACAAGCCGGGGCTGTCCGAGGCGACCCGGGACCGGATCTTCCGGGCCGCGCGGGAGCTGGGCTGGGCGCCGAACCTCACGGCGCGGACGCTGGCCGGGTCGCGGGTGGACGTGGTGGGTCTCGCGGTCTGCCGGCCGGCGCGGATGCTCGGCCTGGAGCCCTTCTACATGGAGTTCGTCTCGGGTGTGGAGAGCGTGCTGACCGAGCACTCGTGCTCGCTGCTGCTGCGGCTCGTGCGGACCGTGGAGGAGGAGGCCGGGCTGCAGGAGTCGTGGTGGCGGGGGCGGCAGATCGGCGGGTCGATCCTGGTCGACTTCCGTGCGGACGATCCCAGGGTGGCGGTGGCGCGGCGGCTCGGGATGCCCGTGGTCGCGGTCGGGCATCCGTCGCTGACGGGCGGGCTGACGTCGGTGTGGACCGATGACGCCACGGCCGTGACGGAGGCGGTGCGGTATCTGGCCGCGCTGGGGCACCGGCGGATCGCGCGGGTGGGCGGGGCGGCGGCGCTGGGCCACACCGCCATCCGCACGGCCGCGTTCGACGAGGCGGCGCGGGGGCTGGGGCTGGCCGGGGCGTCGCAGGTCGCGACCGACTTCTCCGGGGACGCGGGGGCGCGGGCGACGCGGTCGCTGCTGACGGCCTCGCCCGCGGACCGGCCGACGGCGATCGTCTACGACAACGACATCATGGCGGTGGCCGGGCTGTCGGTGGCGGCCGAGATGGGGCTGCGGGTGCCTGAAGAGGTGTCGCTGCTGGCGTGGGACGACTCGCAACTGTGCCGGCTGACCCATCCGACCCTGTCCGCGATGAGCCATGACGTGCACGGGTTCGGTGCGGAGGTGGCCCGGACCTTGTTCGGGGTGATCATGGGAGACGGGCCCGGGTCGCATCCCGTGCCCACGCCGGTACTGACCCCCAGGGGCTCGACCGCTCCCCCGAAGGTGTGACCTTCGCCGCTTGGGCCCCCGGGACTGTGCAGCTACGTTACTCATAAGTAGCATGGCCATGAGCAAGCGCTCAGCGTCCCGCACCTCTGGAGGAGAGCCATCGTGCCTCGTACCCTCAGGGACGTCGTCTTCGTCGACGGCGTCCGCACCCCGTTCGGCAAGGCGGGCCCGAAGGGCATCTACCACGAGACCCGTGCCGACGACCTCGTCGTGAAGGCCATCCGGGAGCTGCTGCGCCGCAACCCCGGTCTCGACCCGAAGCAGATCGACGAGGTCGCCATCGCCGCGACCACGCAGATCGGCGACCAGGGCCTGACCATCGGCCGTACGGCGGGCATCCTCGCCGGCCTCCCCCAGTCGGTGCCCGGCTACTCCATCGACCGCATGTGCGCCGGCGCCCTGACCGCCGTGACGACCACCGCCGGTTCGATCGCCTTCGGCGCCTACGACGCCGTCATCGCCGGTGGTGTCGAGCACATGGGCCGCCACCCGATGGGCGAGGGCGTGGACCCGAACCCGCGCTTCGTCAGCGAGAAGCTGGTCGACGAGTCCGCCCTGTTCATGGGTATGACGGCGGAGAACCTGCACGACCGGTACCCGCAGATCACCAAGCAGCGCGCCGACGAGTACGCGGTGCGCTCGCAGGAGAAGGCCGCCAAGGCGTACGCCAACGGCAAGATCCAGGCCGACCTGGTGCCGATCTCGGTGCGTCGGACCAACGCCGAGGCCGGCGAGACCGGCTGGGGCCTGGTCACGGCCGACGAGCCGATGCGCCCCGGCACCACCCTGGAGAACCTGGCCGGCCTCAAGACCCCGTTCCGCGTCCACGGCCGGGTCACCGCCGGTAACGCGGCCGGTCTGAACGACGGCGCCACCGCCTCGATCATCGCCTCCGAGGACTTCGCCCGCGAGCACGACCTCCCGGTGAAGATGCGCCTGGTCTCCTACGCCTTCGCGGGCGTGGAGCCGGAGGTCATGGGCTACGGCCCGATCCCGGCCACGGAGAAGGCCCTCGCCAAGGCGGGCCTGTCCATCGAGGACATCAACCTCTTCGAGATCAACGAGGCCTTCGCCGTCCAGGTCCTGGCCTTCCTCGACCACTACGGCATCGCGGACGACGACGAGCGCGTCAACCAGTACGGCGGCGCCATCGCCTTCGGCCACCCGCTGGCCTCGTCGGGTGTGCGTCTCATGACACAGCTCGCCCGTCAGTTCGAGGAGCAGCCGAACGTCCGTTACGGCCTCACCACCATGTGCGTCGGCTTCGGCATGGGCGCGACGGTCATCTGGGAGAACCCGCACTTCGAGGGGGACAAGTGAGCACCACCGCTGAGCTTTTGAAGGGTGCGGCCGAGCTGTTCCCGGACGAGGTCGTCACAAGCGCACACGTACGCCACCTCGACCTGCCGTCCGGCGCCGGGCGCTTCGCGCTGATCACGCTGGACAACGGCTTCGACCACACCAAGCCGACCACCTTCGGCCCGGCCTCGCTGGCGAACCTCAACACCGCCATCGACCAGGTCGAGAAGGAGGCCGCGGACGGCGACATCGTCGGCGTCGGCATCACCGGCAAGCCGTTCATCTTCGCCGTCGGCGCCGACCTCAAGGGCGTCGAGCTGCTGAAGGAGCACAAGGACGCGCTGACCATCGGCAAGGGCGGCCACGAGGTCTTCAAGCGCCTCGCGGCCCTCGCGGTCCCGACCTTCGCGTACTACAACGGCGCCGCGATGGGCGGTGGCGTCGAGGTCGGTCTGCACTGCAAGTACCGCACCGTGTCGAAGGCGCTCCCGGCCTTCTCCCTCCCCGAGGTGTTCCTGGGCCTGGTCCCGGGCTGGGGCGGCTGCACGCTGCTGCCGAACCTGATCGGCGCCGACAAGGCCGTCTCGGTGATCATCGAGAACAGCCTCAACCAGAACAAGCAGCTCAAGGGCCAGCAGGTCTACGACCTGGGCATCGCCGACGCCATCTTCGAGGGCGCCGACTTCCTGGAGCAGTCCCTGATCTGGACGGCCCAGGTCCTCAAGGGCGACATCGAGGTCGAGCGTCCGGTGATCGACCGCGGTGAGGCCTGGGACCAGGCCGTCGCCAAGGGCCGCTTCATCGCCGACGGCAAGGTGCACGGTGCGGCCCCCGCCGCCTACCGTGCGCTGGACATCATCGCCGCCGCCAAGAACGGTGACCTGCAGCAGGGTTACGACGCCGAGGACAAGGCGCTCGCCGACCTGATCATGGGTGGCGAGCTGCGGGCCGGCATCTACGCCTTCAACCTGGTGCAGAAGCGCGGCAAGCGCCCGGCCGGCGCGCCGGACAAGAACCTGGCGCGCCCGGTCACCAAGGTGGGTGTCGTCGGCGCCGGTCTGATGGCCTCCCAGCTCGCGCTGCTGTTCCTGCGCCGCCTGGAGGTGCCGGTCGTGCTGACCGACATCGACCAGGAGCGCGTCGACAAGGGTGTGGGCTACGTCCACGCCGAGATCGACAAGCTGCTCGGCAAGGGCCGCATCAACCAGGACAAGGCCAACCGCCTCAAGGCCCTGGTCACCGGTGTGCTGGACAAGGCCGAGGGCTTCGCGGACGCGGACTTCGTCATCGAGGCCGTGTTCGAGGAGATCGGCGTCAAGCAGCAGGTGTTCGCGGAGGTCGAGGCGGTCGCCCCGGCGCACGCGATCCTGGCGACGAACACCTCGTCCCTCTCGGTGTCGGAGATGGCGTCGAAGCTGAAGCACCCCGAGCGGGTCGTCGGCTTCCACTTCTTCAACCCGGTCGCGGTGCTGCCGCTCCTTGAGATCGTCCGCGGCGAGCAGACCGACGACGCCTCGCTGGCGACCGCCTTCGCGGTGGCCAAGAAGCTGAAGAAGACCGCGGTCCTCACCAAGGACGCCCCGGCGTTCGTCGTGAACCGCATCCTCACCCGCTTCATGGGCGAGATCCAGAACGTCATCGACGAGGGCACGCCGGTCGACGTGGCGGAGAAGGCGGTCGAGCCGCTGGGCCTGCCGATGTCCCCGCTCGTCCTGCTGGAGCTGGTCGGCCCGGCCATCGGCCTGCACGTCTCGGAGACCCTCAACAAGGCGTTCCCGGACCGCTTCAAGGTCTCCGAGAACCTGGCGGCCGTCGTCAAGGCGGGCAAGCGCGGCTTCTACGTCTACGACAGCGGCAAGCCGGAGCTGGACCCCGAGGTCGCGGCGCTGCTGAAGCAGGGCGACGTGGTCCTCACCGAGGAGCAGGTCCGCGACCGGGTCCTGGACGCGGTGGCGCAGGAGATCGGGCTCATGCTCGACGAGGGCGTCGTCGCCGAGGCCCAGGACATCGACCTGTGCCTGATCACGGGCGCCGGCTGGCCCTTCCACCTGGGCGGCATCACGCCGTACCTGGACCGCGAGGGTGTCTCGGAGCGCGTGAACGGCAAGAAGTTCCTGGCGCCGGGCGTGGCGTCGGTTCCCGCGTAACGGGCGTACGCGTGTGAAGAGGGCCCCCGCCGCGGCGGGGGCCCTCTGTCGTCGGTCAGTAAGTACCGCCGTAATAGGCGCTCGTGCCGCTCACGGCGGAGGCGGTCATGACGGTGAACGGCACCTGGGTCACCGCGGACTCGGCCCCGGCGGCGTCGACGGCGAAGACGTCCACGACGTGCATGCCGGCGGACCAGGCCCAGCCCGCGTCCCACGACCAGGTGCCGTCCGCGGCGACCGCCACGCCGCCCAGCAGTGCGCCGTTCTCCCGGAACCCGATCTGTGCGGCGCCGGCGGCGGAGCCCGTGAAGACCACCCGGGAGTCCAGCACCTGTTCGTGGGCGACGGGTTCCAGCACCAGCGGAGCGTCCGCGCCCTGCCCCACCGTCGACACGACGGCGCCCTGGACCATCCCTGGCAGTCCCACGCCCGCCGGGACGTCGACCGCGGTGAAGGACACCTCGGTCCGCTCCGAGTGGAAGCCGTCCGCGTTCACCGAGAAGAGCCTGACGAGGTGCTTTCCCTTGGTCCACGGCCGCTTCGGCTCCCAGGACCAGCTGCCGTCCGCCGCGACGGGCGGCGACGCCAGGAACTTGCCGTTCTCCCACAGGCTCACGCGTACCGCTCCCGCGGCGACGCCCGTGAAGAGCCCTCCGGACACCGGGACCTCGGTGTTGAGGGCCGGCGTCCTCACCACCGGCGGCGGGAAGGCCGCCGTGTCCTTCACCATGGACGTGGCGGACAGGTAGGCGTCGATCGCCGACTTGTCCCGATCGGGCTCCTCGTAGCCGTTGCGCACGAATCCCAGGCGCGGCGGGATGCCATCGGCCAGCAGGTTGAGGATGCCCATCAGGGCGGGGACGTTGCGCCGGGTCACCTGGGTGTGGTCGGTGATGAACGACGACTCGCTGAAGATGAAGTTGAAGTTCTCGTACCGTTGGAACAGGCCCAGGAACGGCTCCACCTGGTTCGCGTACTGCTCGTCCTGAGGCGAGGAGAGCAGGTAGATGTTGGCCTCCCGGTTGACCTCCGAGCGGACCAGGTCGGGAAGGATCGAGTCGACGATCCGCACGTTCTCCTCCGGCACCCCCTCGCCCAGCATGTAAGCGGCCACCTTCGGGTGGACGTCCCGCACATACGTCCCGATCTGGAACTGGGGCACGATGGAGACGATGTTCCTGAAGCCGTACCGCAGTCCGAAGTTGAGGGCCGCGCTGCCGCCCTTGGAGCCGCCCCACAGGGTGACGTCCCCCGGAGTGAGCGACAGGGCCTTCATGACGTTGAAGATGAGCGTGGCGACGGACTGTTCCAGCGAGAAGTCCATCCCCTTGCACAGGTAATAGCTGTTCATCCCGTCGAACCGGTCACGGATCCAGAGGATGTTGGCCCTGACGTTGTCGAAGACGCCGTTCGACCAGCCGTAGTCGTCGGGCGCCGAGAAGTTGGCGAAGACGACGACCAGGTGCCGGTTGCCGCCCTTGGCGTGGGCGAACCGGTACTCCACCGGGAACGTCCCCGAGGCTTCGATGCCGTTGAGCAGGGGCCGCCCGTTCGAAGGTGCTTTGGACATGTACGGACTCCACTCTCAGAGATGCTTCGAGGTCGGGCGGGAACGTGCGAAGTGAGGGGTACTTTTGTGTCCGAACAGCCCATCGGACATCATGTCGTGATGCTTCCGACAACCTCCCGGCCGGTGCGGGCCGCGGCCGCCGCGCTCGCGCTGCTCGCGCTCGCCGCGGCCGCGGCGCTGACGCAGTGTGCCGCCGGGCCGGCGCGCTCCACGCCCTCGGTCCGGGCGTTGACGGTGGCGACGTGGAACATGTGCGGGGTGCGGCAGTGGCACTGCGAGCACACCGGCGACCGCGACGCGAAGCAGCGGGCGCTGAAGTGGCTCGCCACCACCGGCGGGGCCCGTGTGGTGTTGGTACAGGAAGCGTGTGCCGGCGACATGGAGGCGGTGCGCGAGGACCTCGGCCGGTCCTGGCGCACCGCGTTCCGGGCCTACACCTGGCGCGACGGTGCCGGACGCACCGCGACCGTGCGCTGCGCCGGGCGCGGGCAGGGCGCGGCCGGCTTCGGCATCCTGTCGGCCGATCCGCTGTCGGAGGTGCGGTCGGTGCCCACGCGGCAGCCCGCCGTCGGGGTGCGGCGCGGCGTCCTGTGCGCGACGGTCGCGGCAGCCGACGTTCGGGTGTGCGGCGCGCATCTGAGTCCGCCGGGCAGCGACCGGGCGCACCCCGACTGGGAGTTCCGCGACGACCAGCTCCGGGCGCTGGTGGCCGCGGTGCCCGCGCGGCGTACGGTCTACGGCGGCGACCTGAACGTCGGTCCGCCCGGTGCCCGCAACCCCGACGCGGGGGTGTGGCCCGCCGTCCCCTACCGCACCCACCGGGAATGCGACCAGGCGACGGCCGCCGACCGTTCGGGCCGGGCGACGCATCTCTCCGGCCACAAGCTGGACTACCTGTTCACCGGGCTGCCCAAGTCCCGGTGCCAGGTCCGCGACACCGGCGCCTCGGACCACCTGGCCCTGCTGCTCCGGGTGCGCACCGGCTGAGGCGGGGGTCATCGGGCGTCGTGGCCCGGTGGGCGGGCCGGGGTGGGGCGGGGCTCGCGGGCGTTACCGGCCGAAGGCGTCGACGTCACGCGATCACGTCCTGATGTGCTCGGCCCTCAGTCGCTGTCCCGTACGTCCCGTCCTCGGCGGTCCCCTCGGACGTACGGCCGTCCATGGCGGGCTGAGCCGGCAGCGCGTCCAGCCGGTCGCCGCCGGGCCGCGCGAACCAGTGCTGGGCCTTCCACCGGATCGGAGTGAGCGAGCGCACCGAGTGCCGGGTGCCGGCGCTGCCTGCGGGCGGGGCCATGGCGTCCTCGGGTGCGAGGTCGCCGCCCGCGACGAGCATCCGGTCGGCGAGCCGGGCGGCGGCGTAGCCGTCGTCCAGGTCGCAGAAGTCGCGCTGGAACCGGCGGTAGCGCTCGGCGTAGGTGTCCTGGATGCGGTCGATGTCGGCGATGGCCGTCACCAGGTCCCGCGAGGTGTGCACCAGGGGGCCGGGCGCGCTGTGCTCGAAGTCGAAGTAGAAGCCGCGCAGCGTGTCGCGGTAGTGGTCCAGGTCGTAGGTGAAGAACAGGATCGGGCGCCCGGTGTTGGCGTAGTCGAACATCAGGGACGAGTAGTCCGTGATCATCACATCGGTGATCAGGGACAGGTCGGCCATGTCCGGGTAGTCGGAGACGTCGAAGACGAAGCCGTCGCCGGCGCCCGGCACCGGGTCCACCACGTTGGGGTGGCGGCGCACCAGCAGCACGTGGTCGGTGCCGAGGCGGGCGCGGGCGTCCGCCAGGTCGATGCGGAAGTCCAGCTTGTACTTGCCGGGGGCGTAGAACTGGTCGTCGCGCCATGTGGGCGCGTACAGCACGACCCGCTTGTCCTCCGGCAGGCCGATGCGGCGGCGGATCTCCTGCTCGCGGTGTTCCATGTCCGGGCGGCGCAGGACGTCGTTGCGCGGGTAGCCGCACTCGACCATCTCGCCGGGGAAGCCGAAGGCCCGCTTGAGGATCGGGGTGGAGAAGCTGTTGGGCGAGACCAGCATGTCCCAGTTCTGGACCTCCTTCTCTACCCGTTCCAGGTAGCGCTGGTCGGCGAAGTGGATGGCCTCGATGTCGTGGCCGATCTTCTTCAGCGGGGTGCCGTGCCAGGTCTGGACGACGACCTGTCCCTCGCGCTTGGCGAACCAGTCGGGGAGGTGGTTGTTGGCGACGACGTAGCGGCTGGTGGCCAGCGCCTCGTACCACTCCGGTGACCACATGCGCACGGGCGTCGCCGTCGGCGGCACCTGGACCTGGTCGTCGCGGACGACCCACAGGTGCTCGATGTCGACGCCGCGCCGCACGAGTTCCTCGTGCACGGCGCGCGGGCTGTCGGAGTACTGGGTGCCCTTGAAGGCGTCGAAGAGGACGGCGGGGCGCACCTGCCAGCGGCGGGCGGCCGGGTAGGCCCTGGTGCGCAGCAGCTTCTGGCGGTAGGGGCCGCGGGCGTCGTCGGGCATGGCCGAGTGCACCAGCAGGGAGAGCCGGTCCCAGGCCTCGGCCTGGAGTTCGTAGCGGCGCTCGTTCTCCTCGTAGTCCTGCCCGAACGCGGGGATGAGGTCCTGCTCGAGCTTCACCGTCAGGTCTTCGAGGCGGTCCTCGCGCGCGACGGCCGAGAGGTCCTGGCGGCGCAGGAAGAAGTCCCAGCGGCCGGCCGCCAGCGGGATGTCCCCGGCCAGGGTGCGCATGGCGGCGGGGAACAGGACGCAACGGAACTCGTCGCCGTCCCATTCGAGCGGCACACTGCGTTCCGCGCCGTGCGCGCGGGAGCGCACGACCAGGTGTGCGGCCCGGTACTCCTCGTCGGTCAGCCGGTCGGCGGCCAGGTAGCGGCCGTGGATTTCCAGTGCGCCGTCCTCCCGCCACGCCACGCGCGTCGCCATGGGCAGGGTGGCGCGCTCGAACAGCACCAGGTAGCCGGAGCCGTTGCGGTGGACCACGACCTCGCGGTCGCCCTGAGGGGTCTGCAGCGAGTCGGGCATGCGGTGGTGCCCGTCCGGGGTGTCCTCCGCCATGACCGGGTAGAGGGGCGACTTGCGGCCCTCCACGTGGAAGGTGGTCTTCCAGCCGTTGCTGCCCATGTTCCAGGACTGCGGGACCTCCGCGCCCGTGCCGTCGCCGGCGCGGAAGCCCGGCACCAGGACGCGCAGCGGAACGCGGGCCGCGAACGTGCACCAGCCCTCGCCGCCGGGGGTGAAGTACACCCGGGCGTCGTGCCGTCCGGCGCCGCTCATGCTGGTGACCCGGAACTTGCCCCACTCGGGCACCTTCGGGCCGAGGTACACGCCGCGCAGTTCCAACCGGTCCCCGACGATGCGGTGACCGGTGATCCGGCAGCGCACGATCTCCACGCGCAGTTTGAGCTTGCCCTGCAGGAACACCGGAAGGACGCGGGTGTTCCTGTCGACGTACCGGTACGGCGGGTTGGCGCCGTTGCCCGCGCTGCCGCGGGAGATGCCGCGGTAGCGGAAGAGCCCGCGGCTGAGGACGCCGGCGGCCACGTCCCAGGTGCCCTCGACCCACTGGCCCTTGCGCTTGAGGCGGGTGGTGTCGATACGGGTCTCGAAGCCGGCCCAGTCATAGCAGTAACGATTCTGCTGGGAGTGCTCGGTGGCCTGCGGCGCATACGTCGTCCTCGCGGGGGTGACCAGCATCCGCCCCTGCTTCTTGTTCCGCAGCGCGATCGCCTTCACCGACATGTGCTTCTTGTGCACGTTGATGAAGCGGACGTACGCCGTGCCGCTGAGGGTCAGCAGGTCGGAGTCGGGGCTCCAGTTCGCGTCGGTCAGCGAGCCGTGCAGGGAGAGTTCCTTGTCGAGCCGGTAGGCCTTCTTGTCGAGGCCCACCTCGCGGTCGCCGAGGTAGGGGTACTTCAGATAGCGGTGGAAGCGGCGCTGGACGGGTATCGGGCCGCCGCGGCGCTCGAACTCGACGACCTCCACCAGTTCGGCCTGCCGCCCCGCGCGGACCAGCAGCCACTTGATCCGGTCGACGGCGGGCAGCTCGTCGATGATGGCGGGGTCGGCCTCGTCGAGGAACTCCTTGGCCCACCGCATGAAGGACTCGCGGTACTCGTCGTCGGCGTCCGGCAGCACCTTCATGTGCAGCATGAGGTCGGACTTCAGACAGGCGAGGTCGTACTTGCGCTTGCTGTCCTCGTACGCGCGCGAGCCCTGCCCGGCGAGGAAACGGCTGACCGACCGCACGGCGGACACCCGGTCCCGCAGGTTCGACAGCTCGCTGTGGCGCTGGGTGATCGAGGGCGCGGCCCCGCCCTCGCGGCGGCGCCAGAAGTAGACGACGTCGGTGATGACGTCGACCTTGGCGGCGCTGAAGTGGGCGTACATGTTGACCCAGGAGTCCTCGTACAGGACGCCCTCGGGGAACCGGATGGCGTGCTGGTCCCAGAAGGAGCGGCGGAACAGCTTGTTCCAGACCGTGCGGTCGTAGATCAGCCCCTCGAACCTGGTGATGTGGGTACCGCGCCGGTTCTTCTGCATCAGCGTCTTGTGCAGGGGGGACTGCCACTTCTTGGTGGAGTTCATCATCTGCACGTTGCCCGAGACGAAGTCCGCGTCGGACTCCCGCAGCGTGCGGATCAGCAGTTCGTAGGCGTATTCGGGAATGACGTCGTCGCCGTCGACGAAGGCGAGGAACTCCGCCCGCGGGTCGGCGGCCCGCAGTCCGTGGTTACGGGCGTGTCCCGGGCCGTGCGGGTGCTGGCGGACCAGGCGGAAGCGCGGGTCCGCCGCACAGAAGTCGGCGGCGATGCGCGTGGATCCGTCGGTGGAGCCGTCGTCGACGAGGATCACCTCGAAGTCACGGAACGACTGGCGCGCTATCGACTCCAGGCATTCGGCGAGATAGCCCTCAACATCCTGAAAAGGAACGACGACGCTGAGACGCGGATGCTCCGCCAACTGGCACTCCTACCACAACATTTCGCCCCATGCGGACAGTCACTCACTCCGCACCGGACGCCCCACCCCTGAACATGGAGTGCCAAGCGGCCCCCTTGCCGCGGCGGCATCACCGGATCCCCTCACCCCGGCCAACGGCTCCCCCACCACTGGTCACAGGATTGCCATATCTTATGCGACTCTTATGGCCGGTCAAGAGCGCTTACTGTGTTGTTCATCGCCAAGACATGCTAAAGTCCCCCGCTCTCAAAGCGACTCTGTGCCGTTGCTTATAGTTCTCGCAGTTCACCAACGGCATCAGTGGGCCGGCACCCCCCACCCGGACCCCCGCACCCCCGCCGACGCGGGGTCCGTGAGGAGAGGAATCCGGACACGATGACGCACAGCGCCACCACCGAGTCCCGCCGTGCCCGCCGGGCGGCGCCGAGCGAAGGACGACGCAAGTCCCCGCGCGGCAAGAGGCGTTGGGGACGCATCGTGCTGCTGACGCTCCTGGTCCTGCTGCTGGCCGCGGGCGGCACGGTCTACTGGCTCTACAGCAGCCTCGACGGCAACATCAAGGACGTCGACCTCGACAAGACCATCGGCGACAACCGGCCCGAGAAACTGCCCACGTCCGGGCAGAACATCCTGGTGCTGGGCTCGGACTCACGCGCCGGCGCCAACGCCGCGCTGGACGCCGGCAACGTCGCCGGGGCGCGCTCGGACACCGCGCTGGTGATGCACATCCCCGAGGGCCGCACCCGTGCCGTAGCCGTCAGCATCCCGCGCGACACCCTGGTCAGCCGGCCCGCGTGCACGAAGACGGACGGCACCGAGGTCAGGTCGGCCGAGCGTGTGATGTTCAACTCCATCTACTCGCAGGTCGGCGCGGCCTGTGTGGTCAAGACCGTGGAGCAGATGTCCGGGGTCCGCATGGACCACTATGTGGAGATCGACTTCGCCGGATTCAAGGGGCTGGTCGACGCGATCGGCGGCGTGACCGTCAAGGTCGAGCAGGACATCCACGACTCCTCCAGCGGCCTGAACCTGACCGCCGGCACCCACCGGCTCGACGGCACCCGGTCCCTGCAGTTCGTGCGCACCCGGCACGGCGTCGGGGACAGCAGCGACCTCGGGCGCATCGGCCTCCAGCAGCAGTTCATGGTGGCCCTGCTCGCCGAGATCAAGAAGCAGGACCTGCTGGGCAGCCCCACCAAGACCTACAAGATCGCCGACGAGCTCACCACCGCGCTCACCACCGACTCCGACCTCGCCTCGCTCACCAAGCTCGCGGACTTCGGCCGCAGCCTGAACGGGGTCGACCCGTCCAGGATGGAGACGATCATGCTGCCGGTGGCGTACGACAAGGTGGATCCCAACCGGGTGGTGGCCGTCGAACCGCAGGCGACCCAACTCTGGAAGGCGATCCGCTCGGACTCCGCGATCCCCGAGTCCGCGAAGAAGTCACCCGCGACGGGCGGCTGACGACCGGGGCGCCGGGCCGGGCCCTGCCGTCGGATTCCCGCCGTCCGCCCGAAGGACGCACGCGCGGTGTCCGGTGCGTGCGATCGCAAGGCGCCGGGCCCGCCTCGATGGGGTGCCCTCCCCCGGCGGCAGTCACGTGGGCGGTTGCGCAACGCCGCGAGCGTGCGGGCCGGACGCCGCGCGGCAGGCGGGAATTCGACGGGCAGGGCGGCCTCGTGCCCTTCTGATGGATCTCCGCGGCGTCGCGACGCCCGGCACGCCGAGAGCACGCACCGAACGCCGCTCCTTCTTCCGCTTCTTCCGCGGAGATCCATCAGAAGGGCCCCTGGAGGCGTCGCCAGCCGCCGAGGGAGACCCCGGTGCCGTCCTTCTGGCGGGCCACCCTCGGAAGGCCGTCGGGGCCGATCAGTGCCATCACGACCCGGTCGCGGCCGTCCCGGGCCAGCGCCGGGGCGCCCTGGCAGGGCTCGGACAGCCCGTACCACCAGAACCCGGCCGACTCGTTCTCGGTGCCGCCCATGCCCAGCACGGCCGAGCCGTCCCGGTCCCGGTAGGCGAGGGCGACGCAGTCGTAACCGTCCAGCGACGTACGCAGCACCGCGTACGGCCGTACGGCCGGGGAGGCGCCCAGCGCGATCGGCGAGCCCCCGACCCGCCAGGCCGCGGCACCACCGCTCTCGGTGTCCGTCCAGAAGAACGTGGGCCGGTCCGGACCGGTCTCCACGGCGGCGACGGTGCCCGGCGCGGGGCGCAGCGAGAAGCCGCGCGGCCCGCTGAAGTCGCCGCCCGGCTCGGCCTGACGCCAGATCAGTACGCCGGTCTCGGCGGCGGCGCAGACCTCGATCCGGCCGCCGGCGAGGGCGACCGGGGCGGGCAGCGCGTCGAGGCCGGCTCCGCGCAGGTCCTCCCAGGCACGCCACTTGCCGTTCGGGCCCTCTCGACGCAGCATCAGGCCCCCGTGCGCACCGCGCACGAAGACGTGCACGGTGCCGTCGGAGGCGATGGCACCGACCGGCGGGCCGAGTTCCCCGCCCTGCTCCCGGTCCTGGTCCTGGTTCTGGTTCTGGTCCTGGTTCTGGTCCTGGTTCTGGTGCGGGTTGCCGAGCGAGCGCCAGTCGGTGACCGCGAGGCCCGTCTGGTACTGGATGGCGTGGACGACGTCCACCGCGCGCGTGCCGTCGGCGGCGGTCCGCTCCCGGCGGCCGAGGAGGTGGACGTAGGTGTCCGCGCCCCGGGCCACCGTCAGATGGGTGAGTCCCGCCACGGGCACGTAGTGCGGTCCGCTCCACTGGGGGCCCCCGACGGCGGTCTCCGTCCAGCGCAGCAGCCCGCCTTCGGTGGGCGCGTAGAGCGTGAGCCGGCGGTCCCTGCCGAGGGTGAGCCATTCGCCGTGGGCCGCCCCCGACGCGATACGGCCCTGATCCGCCGTGCCGCGCCCGACCGGACCTGCAGTGCCCCCGGGGCCCGCCGACCTTCTCCGCATGGCCTGGTGCACCTTCCTCAAGCCCGCCGCGTCACGGACGCGGGAACCCCTGAACCCGGTACATCATATGCGGGTTCGTTCACCAGTTCCCCTGCGGTTCGCAGCGCGTCAGACCGCTTCCCACGCGGACAGCGCCAGCCCCGGCTCGTCCTTGCGACGCGTCAGCAGAAGCTGTCCGGCCGAGGGGGACAGGGAGGCCGCGACCACCCGGTCCTGCTCGTCCTTGGCCAGCGCCACGGCGGCGTCGGCGGGCAGCCGGGGTCCCGACTCGGTCCACCAGGCACCGGCCGACTCGTCCTCGGTGGGGTAGGCGGCGAAGGCTGTCCGCCCGGACGCCGAGCGCTGGGCGAGCAACGTGCAATCGTGGCCGTCGAGTTCACAGCGGATCGCGGACACCGGGCCGGGGCCGGCGGACGTCAGCAGGGCGACGGGCTTGGTGCCGGGGCGCCAGGCGCACAGGTCGCCGGAGTCGTCGCCGTAGAAGAGGGTGGTGTGCTCGGCGGAGGTGGCCAGGGCGCGCAGGGTGCCCGGGCGGACCGGGGTCTCCATCGCCTCCTGAAGGACCGGGACGGCACCCGGCTTCTCCTGCCGCCAGTACAGGATGGCCCCGGGGACGGCCGCGTACAGCTCGACCAGCCCGGACTCCCCCGTCACGGCGGCCAGGTCCTCCTGTACGTCGCGCCCCTTGAGGTCGCGCCAGGGGCCCCAGCCGCCGGCCTCCTTCTGGCCGCGCATGCTCACACCGCCGCCCCTGTTGCGGACGAAGACATGGGCCCGCCCCTGCGCGTCGACCGCGACGGCGGGCGTGCCGGTGCGGTCGCCGGCCTGGTTCGGGTGGCCGATGGAGATCCAGTCCAGGGCGGCCAGGCGCGGGCGGAAGTGCGTGGAGTGGACCAGGCCCGCCTCGCCCGCCCTGGTGGGGCGCCAGGCGGCCAGATGGGCGTAGGCGTCGGCGCCCTGGCCGACGGCGGGGCCGGGGCGCAGCTTCTGGTCGCCGCCGACCCGGCGCGGGGATTCCCAGGGGCCGCCGGGTCCGAGTTCCGCCCGGCACAGCACGCCGTCGTCGGTCGGCAGATAGACGCTGAGGCGGCCGTCGCGGCCGCGGATGAGCCAGTCGCCGTTCACCGGTTCACTCTATTCGGGGGCGGTTCCCCCGGGCGCCCCGGCCCCGGGCAAGCTGGATCACGGCAGCAACGTCCGCACGAGAACAGGAAGTCGACGTCATGACCGACAAGCTCACCGTGAGCGTCCTGGGCACCGGCATCATGGGCGCCGCGATGGCCCGCAACCTGGTCAGGGCCGGGCACACCGTCCGCGTCTGGAACCGCACCCGGGCCAAGGCTGAGCCCCTGGCCGCCGACGGGGCGTCCGTCGCCGCGACCCCCGCCGAGGCGGTCGAGGGCGCCGACGCCGTCCTGACCATGCTGTACGACGGCCCCGCGACGCTGGACGTCATGCGCGAGGCGGCGCCCGGGCTGCGCTCCGGTGCCGTGTGGATGCAGTCGACGACCGCCGGCGTCGACTTCATCGCCGACCTGGCCGCCTTCGCCCGCGACCACGGCCTCATCTTCTACGACGCCCCGGTGCTCGGCACCCGCCAGCCCGCCGAGGCCGGTCAGCTCACCGTGCTGGCGGCGGGGCCGAGTGCGGGTCGGGAGACGGTGATCCCCGTGTTCGACGCCGTCGGCGCCCGTACCGTGTGGACCGGCGAGGACGGCGGGGCGGGCACCGCGACCCGGCTGAAGCTGGTGGCCAACAGTTGGGTGCTCGCGGTGACCAACGCGGCCGGGGAGGTGCTGGCGCTGTCCAAGGCCCTCGACGTCGACCCGCAGCGGTTCTTCGAGGTGATCGACGGCGGCCCGCTCGACATGGGGTATCTGCGGGCCAAGACCGGGCTGGTGCTGAACGGCGGGCTGTCCCCGGCGGCGTTCGCGGTGACCACGGCGGCGAAGGACGCGCGGCTCATCGTGGCGGCGGGCCGGCGGCACGGAGCCCGTCTGGACGTGGCCGAGGCGAGCGCGGAGCGCTTCGAGCGGGCGGCCGCGCAGGGGCACGGGGACGAGGACATGGCGGCGGCGTACTTCGCCAGCTTCGAGGAGGGCGAGCCCGGGGAGTGAGTCGTACGGCTCGGTCCGGGGGGTGCGCCCGGTGCACCGCAGGGCTCGGCCGGGAGTGCACCGAGTCCACCGCAGGGCTCTCGCGGCTCTCGCGGCTCTCGCGCCATGAACGCCGTGCGACCCTTGCCCCATGAACGATGACGTCCCCCTGCTCGTGATCGTCGACGCCGCGAACGTCGTCGGGTCGGTGCCCGACGGGTGGTGGCGGGACCGGCGGGGGGCCGCCGAGCGGCTGCGGGACCGGCTGGCGGCGGACGGGGTGCCGGGGCGGGCCGGGCCGGTGGAGATCGTGCTCGTGGTGGAGGGGGCCGCCCGGGGTGTCGAGGCGGTGCCGGGGGTGCGGGTGGAGTCCGCCGTCGGCAGCGGCGACGACCACATGGTCGGGCTCGTCGCGCGGGCCGGTGGCCGGCCCTGTCTGGTGGTGACGGCGGATCGGGAACTGCGCAGGCGGGTCACCGAGCTGGGGGCACAGGTGGCGGGGCCGCGCACGGTACGGCCGTGAGGGTCGTCGTGGGTCGCGGCTACCGCTCGTCCCGCCGCGGCCGCTTCATGACCTCGCCGACCGTCGTCTCCTCGTGCCGTGCGATCCGGCTGTGGGAGTGGCCGTAGCAGAAGTACACGAGGAAGCCGGCCGCCATCCAGATGGCGAAGCGGACCCAGGTCTCGGCGGGCAGGTTGATCATCAGCCACAGCGAGGCGCACACCGACAGGAGCGGGATGACCGGCACCCACGGGGTGCGGAAGGCCCGGTGCAGGTCGGGGCGGGTCCTGCGGAGGACCATCACGCCGACGGCCACGACCACGAAGGCGAACAGGGTGCCGATGTTCACCAGGGCGGCGAGTTCGGTGAGCGGGGTGAAGCCGGCGAGGACCGCGATGAGCACACCGAGCAGGATGGTCGGCCGGTGCGGGGTCTTGAACCTCGGGTGCACGCGGGAGAAGAAGCGGGGCAGCAGTCCGTCGCGGCTCATCGCGAAGAAGACGCGGGTCTGCCCGAGGAGCAGGATCATGCAGACCGTCGTCAGGCCGACCGCGGCACCGAAGCTGATGAAGCCCGCGAACCAGGGATGCCCGGTCGCCTTGAAGGCGTCGGCGAGCGGGGCGTCGACGGACAGTTCGGTGTAGTGCTGCATGCCGGTGACGACGATCGACACGGCGACGTACAGCGTGGTGCAGATCAGGAGGGAGCCGAGGATGCCGCGGGGCATGTCGCGCTGCGGGTTCTTGGTCTCCTCGGCCGCGGTGGCCACGACGTCGAAGCCGATGAAGGCGAAGAACACCACCGAGGCGGCGGTGAAGATGCCCATCACACCGTAGTTGGAGGGGGCCCAGCCGAACATGAGCTGGATCAGCGGAGCCTGGAGACTGCTGCCGGCCTGAACCGTCTGCGTCTTCGGCACGAACGGGTCGTAGTTGTCGCCGTCGATGAAGAAGGCGCCCGCGACGATCACGGTCAGGACGACGGTCACCTTGATGACGACGACCAGGGCCGTGATCCGCGCCGACAGCTTCATGCCGACCACGAGGACGCAGGTGAGCAGGAGCACCAGCGCGGCGGCGAGGATGTCGAAGCCGAAGTCGCCGGTCCCCTCTCTGCTGCCGAGGCCCGCGGGCAGCTCCCAGCCCGCGTTGGCCATGAGCGACTGGATGTAGCCCGACCAGCCGACGGCCACCACCGCCGTGCCCAGCGCGAACTCCAGGACCAGGTCCCAGCCGATGATCCAGGCGGGCAGTTCGCCGAGCGAGGCGTACGAGAAGGTGTACGCGGACCCGGCGACCGGGACGGTGGACGCGAACTCCGCGTAGCAGAGGGCGGCCAGCGCGCAGGCGACGGCGGCCGTGACGAACGCCAGGCCCACCGCGGGCCCGGCGTTGTTCTTGGCGACGGTGCCGGTGAGCACGAAGATGCCGGTGCCGATGATGACGCCGACGCCGAAGACGGTCAGATCCAGCGCGGACAAGGACTTCTTGAGCGCGTGCTCCGGCTCCTCGGTGTCGAGGAGGGACTGCTCGACTCTCTTCGTCCTGAAGAGTGTGCTGCTCACGGTCGTACCTCCCACGCTTGCCGTCCTCGACATGATCGAGAGGGGGCGCGGTACGGATGCCCCGACGCGGGCGGATTCACGCGGATGGGCCGGTTTCACCACCCTTCGCGGTGGTGAAACCGGCCCGTGCTTCCCGGGGGTCGCTCAGTCGCGCGCGGGCTCCACCGAGTCGACCTCGGCCGCCGTACTGCCGTACCTGCCGTCCAGCTTGGAGACCAGGCCGGTGACCTGGCGGGCGATGTCGGGGGCGGTGAGGCCGATCTCGGCCATGACCTCGGCGCGCGAGGCGTGGTCGAGGAAGCGCGGCGGGATGCCGAAGTCACGCAGCGGGACGTCGACGCCCGCGTCGCGCAGGGCCTGGGCGATGGCGGAACCGACGCCGCCGACACGGGAGTTGTCCTCGACGGTGACGACCACGCGGTGGCGCTCGGCGAGCGGGGCCATGGCCTCGTCGACGGGCTTGACCCAGCGCGGGTCGACGACGGTGGTGGAGATGCCCTGCTTGTCGAGCAGGTCGGCGATCTCCAGGCACATCGGCGCGAGGGCGCCCACGGAGACCAGCAGCACGTCCGGGGTGTCGGTGCCCGGTTCGCGCAGTACGTCCATGCCGCCGACGCGTCCCACGGCGGGTACGGCGGGGCCGACGGCGCCCTTGGAGAAGCGGACGACGGTCGGCGCGTCCTTGACCTCGACGGCCTCGCGCAGCTGCGCCCGCACCTGGTCGGCGTCGCGCGGGGCGGCGAGCCTGAGGCCGGGGACGACCTGGAGGATCGACATGTCCCACATGCCGTTGTGCGAGGCGCCGTCGGTGCCGGTGACGCCGGCGCGGTCGAGGACGAAGGTGACCCCGCACTTGTGCAGGGCGACGTCCATGAGGACCTGGTCGAAGGCGCGGTTGAGGAAGGTGGCGTAGACGGCGAAGACGGGGTGCAGCCCGCCGTGGGCGAGGCCGGCCGCGGACACGGCGCCGTGCTGCTCGGCGATGCCGACGTCGTAGATCCGGTCCGGGAAGGCGTCCGCGAACTTCTTCAGGCCGACCGGCTGGAGCATGGCCGCGGTGATCGCCACGATGTCCTCGCGCTCCTTGCCGAGGCGCACCATCTCGTCGCCGAAGACGGAGGTCCAGTCGGCGCCGGAGGCCTTGATCGGCAGGCCCGTGTCGGGGTGGATGGGGCCGATGCCGTGGAAGCGGTCGGCCTCGTCCTGGAGGGCGGGCTGGTAGCCGCGGCCCTTCTCGGTGAGGCAGTGCACGATGACCGGGCCGCCGAACCGCTTGGCGCGCGCGAGCGCCGACTCCAGGGCCTCGATGTCGTGTCCGTCGATCGGGCCGACGTACTTCAGCCCGAGGTCCTCGAACATGCCCTGCGGCGCGATGAAGTCCTTCAGGCCCTTCTTGGCCCCGTGCAGGGTCTCGTAGAGCGGCTTGCCGACGACGGGCGTGCGGTCGAGGATCTCCTTGGTCCGGGTGAGGAAGCGCTCGTAGCCGTCGGTCGTGCGCAGGGTCGCGAGGTGGTTGGCCAGCCCGCCGATGGTGGGCGAGTACGACCGCTCGTTGTCGTTGACGACGATGACCAGCGGGCGGTCCTTGGCCTCGGCGATGTTGTTCAGCGCCTCCCAGGCCATGCCGCCGGTCAGGGCGCCGTCACCGATGACCGCCACGACATGGTCGTCGCGTTTGCGCAACTGGTTCGCCTTCGCGAGGCCGTCGGCCCAGCCGAGGACGGTCGAGGCGTGCGAGTTCTCGATGACGTCGTGCTCGGACTCGGCCTGCGAGGGGTAGCCGGACAGGCCGCCCTTCATCTTCAGCCGCGAGAAGTCCTGCCGGCCGGTGAGCAGCTTGTGCACGTAGGACTGATGACCCGTGTCCCACAGCACCTTGTCCTTCGGCGAGTCGAAGACCCGGTGCAGCGCGATGGTCAGCTCCACCACACCGAGGTTGGGGCCGAGGTGGCCGCCGGTCTTGGACACCGCGTCGACGAGGAAGGTGCGGATCTCCTCCGCAAGCTGGTCCAACTGCTCAGGGCTGAGCCGGTCCAGATCGCGCGGTCCCGTGATGCGGGTCAGCAGCGGCACCCGTGCCTCCTTGCAGTAGAGCTGTTCGAGCTGTTGCCGGGCTTGTCGAGTCTAATGTTCCGCCTGCGCGGCCGATGCCTGGGCGGTGCGTGATGCGTCACGCGATCGGCTGTACCCAAAATGTGGCGTTCCTACGACACGCCTGTTGCCCGGTACCGCCAACGGGTACCGGGCAACAGCTCTGTGTGACGCGTTACGCGCGACCGGCGGTCCGCTGTGTCCGCCGGGTGACCGCGTCGATGACGACGGTCGTCAGCAGCACGCCACCGGTGATCATGTACTGGACCGGGGAGGCGATGCCCTCCAGGGCCAGGCCGTACTGGATCGAGACGATCACGAGGACACCGAGCAGGGCGTTCCAGGTGCGGCCCCGGCCGCCGAAGAGCGAGGTTCCGCCGATCACGGCCGCGGCGATGACGTTCATCAGGAACTCGCCGGTCCCCGCGCCCTGGTTGGCGGAGGCGATCTTCGAGGCGACGAAGAGACCGCCGATCGCGGCGAAGGTGCCGGCGATCGCGAAGACCGAGATCCGGATCAGCTCCACGTTGATACCGGCACGGCGGGAGGCCTCGACGCTGCCGCCGAGCGCGAAGACCTTACGGCCGTAGGCGGTGCGGCGCAGGACGAAGTCCGTGAACAGCAGGACCGCGAGGAAGAGCACCACGGCCAGCGGCAGGCCCTTGTACTGGTTGTAGACGATGGCCACGGCGAACGACACGACGGCGAGCAGTGCGGTCCGCACGATGATCTCGCTCAGCGGGCGGGACGGCACACCGGCGGCTTCGCGGCGGCGGTTCTCGCGGAAGGCGGCGAGGAAGTACCCGGCGGTCGCGACGATCGCCAGGCCGTAGGCGGCGGCCACGTCGGTGAAGTAGTAGCTGGTGAGCTTGGCGACCAGACCGTCGGAGTCGAGGTTGATGGTGCCGTTGCTGCCCAGGATCTGGAGCATGAAGCCCTGCCAGAACAGCAGACCGGCCAGCGTCACGGCGAAGGCGGGGACGCCGACCCTCGCGAAGAAGAAACCGTGGATCGCACCGGCGGCCGTGCCGGTGAGGATGGCCAGCACGAAGGCGAGCCACTCGGTCATGCCGTGGGTGACGCTCAGCACCGCGAAGGTGGCGCCCGCGACGCCGGAGACCGAGCCGACCGACAGATCGATCTCGCCGAGCAGCAGCACGAACACGATGCCGACGGCGATCATGCCCGTGCCGACCATGGCGACGGAGATGTCGGACAGGTTGCCCGCGGTGAGGAAGTTGGAGTTCAGGCTCTGGAAGATGATCCAGATGATCGCCAGACCGATGACGACCGGGACGGAACCCAGGTCACCCGCCTTCAGCTTCCGCTTGAACTCGGTGACGTAGCCCGCGAGGCCTTGTTCGCGCACCAGCAGCCGGGGGTCGACGGCTACGTCGGAGCCCTTCGCCGCCTCGGGGTTCTCCACGACGTGGTCTTCGGGAGTCCCCGAAGTCGCCGTGGTCTTGTCGATGCTCACTTCTGAGCCTCCCCATTGCTGCGCGCCGCACGACGGGTCACGGCGTTGTCCGTGGCGCCGGTGATGGCGGAGATGATCTCTTCCTGCGAGGTCGACTTGACCTCGAAGACGCCGTTGTTGCGCCCGAGGCGCAGGACGGCGACCTTGTCGGCCACCGCCTTGACATCGGCCATGTTGTGGCTGATGAGGATCACGGCGTGGCCGCGCTCGCGCAGCCGCTCCACCAGGTCGAGGACCTGGGCGGTCTGCTCGACGCCGAGGGCGGCGGTGGGCTCGTCGAGGATGACCAGCTTGGGCTCGCCCAGCATGGAGCGGGCGATGGCCACCGTCTGGCGCTGGCCACCGGAGAGCGACGCGATCGGGATACGGACGCTGGGGATGCGGATCGACAGCGTGTCCAGCAGCTCGCGGGAGCGGCGCTCCATCTCGACCTCGTCCAGGACTCCGCGCTTGCGGACCTCCCGGCCCAGGTAGAGGTTGCCGACGACGTCGATGTTGTCGCACAGCGCGAGGTCCTGGTAGACGGTCGCGATGCCCAGGTTCTGGGCGTCGTGCGGCTTGTTGATCGTTACGGCCTTGCCGTCCCACTCGATGACACCCTCATCGATGGGGTGTACGCCGGCGATTGTCTTGACCAGCGTGGACTTTCCGGCGCCGTTGTCGCCGACCAGGGCGACCACCTCACCGGCGTGGACCTCAAGCTCTACGTCGGTGAGCGCCTGAACGGCACCGAAGCGCTTGGAGACTCCGCGCAACGCCAGCACGGGCGTAGCGGACACGTGAACCATCTCCTTCGCCGCCTGACCGGCGGGAGGTTGTGCAGAAAGATTGCTGGGCGGGTGGGCGGGAGCTACCCGCGGGAACGTTCCGTCCGGCGCCCCGCGGCGAGCTTGCGGGGCTGGTGTGCGCGGGGGCCGGACGGAGCCTTGAGCACTAAGTCCCGGGCCGGACTTCAGGGACGGATCCCCTGGTCCGGCCAGGCACTTGCGGCTGTTTACTCGAGGCCGATCTTCTCGCAGGCCGCCTTGTACTTGGCGGTGCAGATCTCGTTCACCGTGTAGACGCCGTCCTTGATGACGGTGTCCTTGATGTTGTCCTTCGTCAGCGAGGTGACGTCGACCAGGACCGACGGGATGCCCTGGTTCGTCGGGCTGTCGACCTTGTCCTTGGCGATGGAGTCGAGCGACTTGCCCTGGGCGAGCGCGACGGCCATCTCGGCTGCGGCGTCGGCCTCGGGGGCGTACGGCTTGTAGACGCTCATGTACTGCTCGCCGGTGACGATGCGCTGCACACCGGCGAGTTCGGCGTCCTGACCGGTCACCGGAACGTTCGAGATCCCGGCGGCCTTGAGGGCGGTGATGATGCCACCGGCCATGCCGTCATTGGCGGAGTAGACGCCGACGATCTTGTCCTTGCCGATCGCGGAGATCGCGCCCTCCATGTTGGCGTTGGCGTTCTCCGGCTTCCACTCCTTGGTGTCGTACTCCTTGCCGACGTTCACCTTGCCGTCGAGGACGGAGTGCGCGCCCTCCTTGAACTGGGCGGCGTTCGGGTCGGTGGAGGAGCCGTTCATCATGACGATCTGGCCGTCCTTGGCCTTGTCGCCAAGGGCCGTGAGGAGGGCCTCGCCCTGGGTCTTGCCCACCGTCACGTTGTCGAACGAGGTGTAGGCGTCGATCGGGCCCTGCGCGAGGCGGTCGTAGGCGACGACCGGGATGCCCGCGTCCTTGGCCTTCTGCACGGAGGACTTGATGGCCGCGGAGTCCACCGCGTCCAGGATGATCACGTCGACCTTGTTGGTGATCATCGACTCGACCTGCTGGGCCTGCTGGCTGGCGTCCTGCTTGGCGTTGGCGTAGACGACCTCGCCCTTGCCGTTCGTCAGCTCGCCGATCTTCTTCTCGATCAGCGGGCGGTCGAACTTCTCGTAGCGAGCCGTCTGGTTCTCCGGGAGCAGGAGGCCGACCTTGATGTCGTCGCCCTTGGCCGCGGAGGCGGTGGAGTCGTTGTCGCCGCCCGCTTCCTCGGCGCTGCCACAGGCAGCCAGCGAGATGGCCATCGCACCAGCGGCAACGGCAACGGCGGCACGACGCATGCGCGTGTTCACTTCTACAAACCTCCCTGACGAGGCCGCGACATTGCGGCCGAGGTGGCAGGAAGTCAACTCGGCCACACGTGCGACGTCAAGAAGTAAATCCTTAACGGGTTGGCAACGGTGCCATGCGTTCTCTAAGTGAAGGCAGGCGTGGCCGCGGGCAGCGGGCTGGCGACACTTCCATCCAAAAGGGCTGAATCGCCCATCTCGCTGAGTGCGAGCGCAAGGGCTCCGAGCACCTCGGCGCGACCGCCAAGTGCCCCCGGAAGAACGGACAGTTGACGGGCCGCGCTGGGGATGGCGTAGCGGCTGACGGACTCCCGGATGGGCCCGAGGACCAGCTCGCCGGCCTCGGCGAGATCGCCGCCCAGCACCACCCGGCTCGGGTTCAGGAGATTGCAGAGATTGGCGACTCCGCTGCCGATGTGCCGGCCGACGTCGGCGACCACCCGACGGCAGCCCGGGTCCCCGTCCCTGGCCAGCCGCACAACGCCCTCCATGGTCAGATCGGTGCCATGGCTGGACTGGAGGAGCGGGAGCACATAGCGGGCGGCCGCGAAGGTCTCCAGGCAGCCCCGGTTTCCGCAGCGGCAGACCGGGCCGGATTCATCGAGGGTGATGTGCCCGATCTCGCCCGCCGTGCCGCCGGGGCCCCGGTAGATCTTGCCGTTGATGACCAGGCCGGCGCCGACACCGCTGGCGACCTTGATGTACGCCAGGTCCCGCACGCCCCGCCCGCTGCCCCAGACCAGCTCGCCCAGGGCGCCGAGGTTGGCGTCGTTGTCCACGTGCACGGGCACGCCGAGCCGGCCGCGCAGCTCCTCGGCGGGCTTGGTGCCGGTCCAGCCCGGCAGGATGGCGGTGGAGCCGAGGGTGCCGGACTCGACGTCGATCGGTCCGGGCACGCCGAGGCCGACCCCGGCGATCTTGGTGCGGTCGACGCCGGTGGCCGCGATCAGCCGGTTGACGAGCTGTTCGGCGCGGTCGAACCCCTGGGTCGAGGAGGCGTCCACGTCCAGCGGCTCGGACTCCTCGGCCAGCACCTGGTGGGCGAGGTTCCCGACCGCGACGCGCAGATGGGTGTGGCCGAAGTCGACCCCTATGACGATGCCGGCGTCCCCGCTCAGCGAGACGCTGCGGGCCCGGCGGCCGCCCGCCGATGTGGGCGTGACCTCGACCGTTCCGCCGTCCTTGAGCTCACGGACGATATTGGAGACGGTCGCCGCGGACAGACCGGTGGTCCTCGCGATCTCCGCCTGGGTGAGGGATCCGGCCAGTCGTACGGCCCGCACGACCCGCTCCAGGTTGGCTCGGTGCAGCGACGACTGCGACCCCGGAGTCTCCACGACGACCTCCTGCGCGCGGGGCCGCTTCGGTGAGGCCCCGTCCGTGTCCAACTAGTGAACTCTAAGCTGAGCCGTTCGGGTTGCCTCCCGTCAAGAGGTTGAACCGGATCCGGGTATGTGCACACACATGTACACGCCGCTCCCAGGGCCGGGAACGGCGTGCACTCGATCGGTTCCGGAGCGCTACCCGCTGCTTGGATTCAGGGCGCCACCTCGGTCTACTTCAGCGCCCCCGCGGTCAGCCCCGCCACCACCTGGCGCTGGAAGACGATGTAGGCCGCCAGCACCGGCAGCATGGCCATCACCAGGCCGGCGAAGAGCCCGGACCAGTCGCCCTTGTAGCCCTGGCTGACGGCCAGTTGCACCAGGCCCTGGGTGAGCACCCGCTTGTCGGGGTCGGTGTTGAGGACCGTGGGCAGCATGTACTGGTTCCACTGGCCCAGGAAGTTGAAGATGCCGACGCTGACCAGGCCCGGCTTGGCCATCGGGAGCATGATCTGGAAGAACGTACGGCTGTGCGAGGCGCCGTCCACGAAGGCCGCCTCGGCCACCGAGGTCGGCAGGGTGCGGAAGAACGCCGTGAGGAAGAACACCGTGAACGGCAGCGAGTACGCGATGTAGACCAGGATCAGCCCGTGGATCGTGTTCAGCAGCCCCATGTTGTTCACGACGTAGAACAGCGGGACCAGCGCGAGCATGATCGGGAAGCTCATGCCGCCGATGAACAGGTAGTAGATGAAGCGGTTGCCCGGAAAGTCGAAGCGGGCCAGCACATAAGCCGCCATCGAGCCCAGCACCAGGGTGCCCACGAGCGAACCCCCCACCACCAGGACGGTGTTGAGGAAGTAGTCGCTCATATTGGCCTCGGTCCACGCCCGGGCCCAGTTCGAGAAGTGTAGTTTGTCCGGCAGTGACCAGGGCGAGCCGAAGATAGAGGCGTCGTCCTTGAAGGACGTCATCACCGCCCACAGCAGCGGCATGACGACCATGAACGCCCAGATGATCAGAATGCCGTGGGAGAAGACGTTGAGGGTGGTGCCCTCCTTCTTCTTCCCGCCCGGCTTCTTGGCCGATACGTCGATCTTGGTGACGGGCGTACCGGACTCGGCGGGTACGGGAGCGGTGGTCTCGGTCGTCTTCATTGTCAGAACTCCAGCCGCTCGCGCCGCCCCAGCCGCATCACGACCGCGGCGAAGGCCAGCGTCACGATGAGCAGGGCCACGCCGATCGTGGTGGCGTAGGCGGCCTGCCCGTCCCGGAAGGCCTTCTGGTACACGTACAGGACCATGACCGTGGTCGAGTAGTCGGGGCCGCCGGGCCCGGTCGTCATGATGTGTACGACCGCGAACGACTCGGCGCCGAGGGCGAGGATGCCCATGTAGACCCAGCCGGACTGCACGGTGTCCCACAGCAGCGGCAGGGTGACCCGGAAGAACGTGGTGGCGCGGCCGGCTCCGTCGAGCAGCGCGGCCTCGTACAGATCGGCCGGGATGGAGGCCATACCGGCCGAGAACAGCACCACGAAGAAGCCGACCGTGGACCAGACGATCACCGCCATCACGGCCCACAGGGCGAGGTTCGGGTCACCCAGCCACAGCGGCTGGACGCTGTCGAGTCCGACGCCGCGCAGGATCGAGTTGATCGCGCCGCTGTCCGGGTTGTACGCGAAGGCGAACAGCAGCGCGACGATCGCGATCGACAGCACCTGCGGGAAGAAATAGACGATCTTGTAGAACGAGGACCCGCGGACACCGCTGATCGCCGGGCCGCCCTTCCGGCGCCGCCCGCCCACATTGATCATGAACGCGAGGAACAGCGCGAAACTGAGTGTCACCAGCGGCAGCAACAGCGCGAACAACAGACTGTGCTGCAACGACTTCCAGAAGATGTCGTCGTCGAGCATTCTCTCGTAGTTGTCGAACCCGACCATCTTGAATTCGGGGCTCAGGCCGGTCCAGTCCGTGAACGAGTAGTAGATGGACTGGATGAACGGCCAGATCACGAAAAGCGTGTACAGCCCCAGGGGTACCGAAAGGAACCCCACGATGAACCGGTACTTGCCGTGCTGCATCGCTACACCGGTGCCTTTACTGGTGCTTGTAGTGCTTGATCGACGAATCCTTGGCGGTCTCGTCGGCGAAGGCCTGGATCTTCTTGATGGCCTCGGCCGGAGTGAGGCGCCCGGCCATCATCTCGCCGAGACCGGAGACACCGATCTTCTCCTTCTGCAACTGCACGTACCAGTCCTGCATCCGGGGGTTCACCACGTTCTCGCCGGCCTTGTCCAGTGCCGCGACACCGGACTTCAGACCCGGGGTCAGGGTGATGCCGTCGGTACCGCCGTTGTACGCCGTGAGCGACTTGACCTTGCTGGTGAAGTTCTTGGAGCTGGCCTCGCTCAGCATGATGCGGAGCTGCTCCATGCCGCCGACGGGGTTCTTCGCCTTGGCCGGGACGATGAAGGGCTCACCGCCGGAGGCCCAGATCGTGCCGAAGGGCAGCTTGTCGGAGGAGTCGATGCCGGTCGGCGCTGAGACGGCGAGGTCGAAGTCCTTCGGGATGACGTTGGCCGACTCGTTCTCCACCCAGGAGCCGTTCGGGATGAACAGCGCCTTGCCCTGGGCCCACGCGGTCTGCGACTGGATGTGGTCCAGGCCCGGGGTGCCCTTGAGGACGTAGCCCTTCTTGTAGAGCTCGTAGTAGGCGTCGAAGCAGGCCTTGACCGCCGGGTGCTTCCAGGCGTTCGGCTCCAGGTTGTCGATGGCGTCCAGGACCTCCACGCCGCCGACCTTGCCGATCATCGGGTAGAGCGAGAAGGGGAGGTAGTACGGGTACTTGCCCGCGTACGTCCAGCCCGCCATGCCCTTCTTCTTGGCCTTCTCGCAGACCGCGAGCATCTGGTCCCAGGTCTCGGGGTACTGCTCGTCGAGCGAGTCCAGGGCCTTCTGCGAGTACCAGACGCCGTACACCGTGTAGGCGTAGTACATGATCCAGACCGGATCGCCGTCGAGCTGGCCCATCTCCACGATGCCGGGGCGCAGCGTGTCGCGGACCTTCTTGTCCGGGTCGTCGTACGACGGGGCGTCCAGCAGCGGGGTGAGGTCGGTGAGCTGGTTCTTGCTGGCGAGCACACCCATGTCCATCTGCTCGGCGCCGGAGTTGTCGATGAGGTCCGGCGGGTTGCCCTGGTTGAAGCGGGGCTGCAGGGTGGACTGGATCTTCTGGGTGGCGGAGAACTTCACCTTCACCTCGGGGAAGTTCTTCTCGTAGATCTTCACCGCGTCCTCGGCGTACTCCTTGCCGAAGCCGCCGTCGAAGAGCACGAACTCCATCTGCGCGGTGTCATTGACGCCGAGCGGGTTCTTCGCGGTCTTCTCGCCTTCCTTGGCCTTGTCCCCGTTGTCGCTCCCGCCGCCGCTGGCACAGGCGGACAGAAAGCTCATCGTGGGGACGGAGATCAGGCCGAGCGCGGCGGACCGCTTGATCAGATCGCGGCGTCCGACGCGTGCGGAGCCGTTGATCTCGGGGTTCTGGGCGGAAGTGGATCCCATGCTCAAGTCCTCGCCTTCTCCAGGACTCAGGCGGTGAACCGGATCCTCCCCGGCACCGCGATCGGGTCAAGCTGGGGTCGTGCAGGAAGTGCGGAATCATGTGAAGTGCCGACAGGTATAGTCCACTTCCCGCCAGCGGAGCAAGATCGAACGCAAGGTTGGCCGGTGGTCTTTTCCGAGTTGAGACCTCCCGGAAATATGAGTGGCCTGTGCGCGGCTTGCCCGAAAAATCCGCGGCATAAGCCCCGAATGCCACACCCAACGCCCTTGACAATACTTGGCACTTGAGTCACAACTGGTCCTTGCGCAGCGAAGTTGACAACGTTGTCCCGTGCGCAGGGAGGGTACCCGTTGAAGCAGCAGAGAGCTCGGCACAGATGGGGTACGGCGGTCGTGTCGGCGGCCGCCTTCGCTTTGACCGTGGGTTCGCAGGGGGCGGCGGTGGCCCTGCCCGAGGCGCCCGCGACGGCCGGCCGGGAGTTCGCCTCCTCCTTCGAGGCGGACGATCCGGCACCCGACTGGCTCAACACCGTCGACACCGCCCCGGACGGCACCAAACGCGCCTCGGGCGTCGACGGCGGCTACCGCACCGGCATCCCGGGCAATGTGACCGACCAGGTCACGGACGTACGGGCGAGCGGGGAGAACACCGGCGGCGGCGAGGTGAAGGAGAACCTCGCCGACGGGGAGCCCAGCAGCAAATGGCTGGTCTTCGCACCCACCGGGTGGGCGGAGTTCGACCTGGACAGGCCGGTGAGAATCGCGAAGTACGCCCTCACCTCGGCCAATGACTACGCCGAACGCGACCCCCAGGACTGGATCCTGCGGGGCTCCACGGACGGCAAGGACTGGAAGACGGTCGACACCCGATCGGGCGAGAGCTTCGCCGAACGGTTCCAGACCAGGACCTACGACCTCGCGGAACCGGTCGAGTACCAGCACTTCCGGCTGGAGATCACCAAGAACCACGGCGCCGGCATCCTCCAGCTCGCCGACGTCCAGCTCTCCACGGGCGCCGACGACGGCCCGGTCCCGCCGGACATGCTCTCCCACGTCGACCGCGGCCCGAGCGGCTCGCCGACCGCCAAGGCGGGCGCCGGCTTCACCGGCAAGCGGGCGCTGCGCTACGCCGGCCGGCACACCACGGACGGACGGGCGTACTCGTACAACAAGGTCTACGACGTGAACGTGGCCGTCGGCCGCGACACCCGGCTGTCCTACCGGATCTTCCCGTCGATGGCGGACGGCGACCTCGACTACGACGCCACGAACGTCTCCGTCGACCTCGCCTTCACCGACGGCACCCACCTCAGCGACCTCGGCGCCACCGACCAGCACGGCTTCCCGCTCTCCCCGCGCGGGCAGGGCGCGGCCAAGGTGCTCTACGTCAACCAGTGGAACAACGTCGCCTCGCGCATCGGCTCGGTCGCGGCCGGCAAGACGGTCGACCGGATCCTGGTGGCGTACGACTCCCCCAAGGGCCCGGCGAAGTTCCGCGGCTGGCTGGACGACATCGCGCTGAAGTCCGTGGCCCCCGAGAAGCCGAAGGCGCACCCGTCCGACTACGCGCTCACCACCCGCGGCACGCTCTCCAGCGGCGGCTTCTCGCGCGGCAACACCTTCCCGGCGACGGCCGTGCCGCACGGCTTCAACTTCTGGACGCCGGTGACGAACGCGGGCTCGCTGAGCTGGCTTTACGACTACGCACGCGCGAACAACGCCGACAACCTGCCGACCATCCAGGCGTTCAGCGCCAGCCACGAGCCCAGTCCCTGGATGGGCGACCGGCAGACCTTCCAGGTGATGCCGTCGGCCGCCGCCGGCACCCCGGACACCGGGCGCGAGGCCCGCGAGCTGGCCTTCAAGCACGAGAACGAGACCGCGCGGCCGTACTACTACGGGGTGCGGTTCGAGAACGGGCTGAAGGCGGAGATGGCACCGACCGACCACGCTGCGGTGCTGCGCTTCACCTACCCGGGTGACGACGCGAGCGTGATCTTCGACAACGTGACGGACCAGGCGGGGCTCACCCTCGACGAGGAGAACGGGATCGTCACCGGCTACTCGGACGTGAAGTCGGGGCTGTCGACGGGCGCGACCCGGCTGTTCGTGTACGGCGAGTTCGACAAGCCGGTGACCGGGGGTTCGGCCGACGGGGTGAAGGGCCATCTGCGCTTCGACGCCGGATCCGACCGGACGGTCACCCTGCGCCTGGCCACCTCGCTCATCAGCGTCGACCAGGCGAAGGACAACCTGCGCCAGGAGGTCGACGGCGCCTCCTTCGAGAGCGTGAAGTCGCGCGCCCAGCGCCAGTGGGACCGGCTGCTCGGCAAGGTCGAGGTGGAGGGTGCGACGCCGGACCAGCTCACCACGCTGTACTCCAGCCTGTACCGGCTGTACCTGTACCCCAACTCCGGCTTCGAGAAGGTCGGCGGGAAGTACCGGTACGCCTCGCCGTTCTCACCGATGCCGAACCCCGACACGCCGACGCACACCGGGGCGAAGATCGTGGACGGCAAGGTCTACGTCAACAACGGCTTCTGGGACACCTACCGGACCACCTGGCCCGCGTACTCGCTGCTCACCCCGGGCCGGGCGGGCGAGCTGGTCGACGGCTTCGTGCAGCAGTACAAGGACGGCGGCTGGACCTCCCGCTGGTCCTCCCCCGGCTACGCCGACCTGATGACCGGCACCTCCTCGGACGTCGCCTTCGCGGACGCCTACGTCAAGGGCGTCGGCTTCGACGCGAAGTCGGCGTACGACGCGGCCGTGAAGAACGCGACCGTGGTGCCCCCGTCGTCCGGCGTCGGCCGCAAGGGCATGGCGACCTCGCCGTTCCTCGGCTACACCGGCACCGACACGCACGAGGGCCTGTCGTGGGCGCTGGAGGGCTACCTCAACGACTACGGCATCGCGAAGATGGGCCAGGCCCTGTACAAGAAGACCGGCGACAAGCGGTACAAGGAGGAGTCGGAGTACTTCCTGAACCGCGCTCGGGACTATGTGAACCTCTTCGACGGGAAAGCCGGCTTCTTCCAGGGCCGCGACGCCAAGGGCGACTGGCGCGTCGAGTCCGCCGAGTACGACCCGCGGGTGTGGGGCTACGACTACACCGAGACGAACGGCTGGGGGTACGCCTTCACGGCGCCCCAGGACAGCCGGGGCCTGGCCAACCTCTACGGCGGCCGCGGCGGCCTCGCCGACAAGCTCGACGAGTACTTTGCCACCCCGGAGACGGCCTCGCCGGAGTTCAAGGGCTCCTACAACGGTGTCATCCACGAGATGACGGAGGCGCGGGACGTCCGGATGGGCATGTACGGCCACTCCAACCAGGTGGCCCACCACGCGATCTACATGTACGACGCGGCCGGTCAGCCCTGGAAGGCGCAGAAGAACGTACGCGAGGTCCTGTCGCGGCTGTACGTCGGCGGCGAGATCGGGCAGGGCTACCACGGCGACGAGGACAACGGCGAGCAGTCGGCCTGGTTCCTGTTCTCCGCGCTGGGCTTCTATCCGCTGGTGATGGGCAGCGGCGAGTACGCCATCGGGTCGCCCCTGTTCAAGAAGGCGACGGTCCGGCTCGAGAACGGCCGCAAGCTGGTGGTGAAGGCGCCGAGGAACAGCGCCCGCAACGTGTACGTGCAGGGCCTCAAGGTCAACGGCGTGCCGTGGAAGTCGACTTCACTCCCCCACTCACTGATCGCGAAGGGCGGCGTCCTGGAGTTCGACATGGGCCCGCGGCCCTCGTCCTGGGGCACCGGCAAGAACGCGGCGCCCGTGTCGATCACGAAGGACGACAAGGTGCCGACGCCTCGGGCGGACGTGCTGAAGGGTGACGGGGCGCTGTTCGACAACACCTCGGAGACGCAGGCGAGCGTCACGTCGGTGGAGCTGCCGGTGTCCGAGGCCGCCAAGGCCGTGCAGTACACCCTGACGTCGCCGTCCGACCGCGCGAAGGCGCCGACCGGCTGGAAGCTCCAGGGGTCGAAGGACGGCACCACGTGGCGGACGCTCGACGAGCGCTCCGGGCAGTCCTTCGTATGGGACCGCCAGACGCGGGCGTTCTCCGTGGGGTCGCCGGGTACGTACGGGAAGTACCGCCTGGTGTTCGACGGTGAGGCGACCGTCGCGGAGGTCGAACTGCTCAGCTGAAAAACGGAGTTGGGAGTCCCATGCCGCTTCCCTTGCCTGTCCTGCCCGAGGGCCTCGACCCGGCCTGGTTGCCGCCGGAGGCCTTCCGGTCGCTCGGCAGCCGGCGCACGCTGATCCGGTGGTCGGGTCGGCGCGGGTCGGCTCCGCTGGTGGAGACGGTGCACGACGAAGTGGCGGACGCTGTCGCCCGGTTCGGTGGTCGTGTCGTACGCGATCCCGAGCCGGGCGACGGCATTCCGTACGACCTGGTGCTCGAACTGACCGGGGCGAGCGGAGACGAGGGGTTCGTGTGCGGGCGCGAGGACGGTACGACTACGACCGTCACGGCGTCAGGGCAACGCGGGCTGCTGTACGGGCTGTTCCACGTCGCGCGGCTCGGTGAGGACGCCTTCCGTGGCGAATGGGCACCGGAGGTGCTCCAGCCGGCGGTGGCTGTGCGCATGCTCGACCACTGGGACAACGTGGCCGTGCACCCGGTGATGGGCCAGGTCGAGCGCGGTTACGCCGGTGGGTCGCTGTTCTGGGCGGACGGCCGGGCACGCGGTGAGCTGCTGGGGCGAGTGCGCGCGTACGGCAGGCTGCTGGCGGCTTGCGGGATCAACGCCGTCGCCGTGAACAACGTCAACGTACACGAGGCCGAGGCCCATCTGCTCACGGACCGGATCGCTGAAGTCGCGGAGATCTCACGCGCGTTGGGGCGGTACGGGATCCGGACGCATCTGTCGGTCACCTTCGCCGCTCCGATGGTGCTCGGCGGGCTGCCGTCGGCCGATCCGCTGGACGAGGCGGTGCAGGCGTGGTGGGCCGAGGCGACCGAGCGGGTGTACAAAGCGATACCCGGCTTCGGCGGGTACGTCGTGAAGGCCGACTCCGAAGGGCAGCCGGGACCGTTCGCGTACGGCCGCAGTCATGCGGACGGCGCGAACATGCTGGCCGCCGCGCTCGCCCCGTACAACGGCACCGTGCACTGGCGGGCGTTCGTCTACAACCACCGCCAGGACTGGCGGGACCGGGCGACGGACCGGGCGCGTGCCGCGTACGACCATTTCGTCCCGCTGGATGGGCATTTCGCCCCGAACGTGGTCCTCCAGGTCAAGCACGGGCCGATGGACTTCCAGGTGCGCGAGCCGGTCTCGCCGCTGATCGGCGCGATGCCACGTACCCGGCTCGCGGTGGAGGTACAGGCCACGCAGGAGTACACCGGGCAGCAGCGGCATGTGTGCTGGCTCGGGCCGATGTGGAGCGAGGTGTTGCGGTTCCGGCCCGAAGCGGGGTCGTCCGTCGGGGAGTTGGCGGCCCACGGCGGTGGTCTGGTGGCCGTGTCCAACGTCGGTGACGATCCGTTCTGGACCGGGCATCCGCTGGCCCAGGCGAACCTGTACACCTTCGGGCGCCTGGCCTGGCAGCCCGGCGCGGATCCGGGCCGACTCCTCGACGAGTGGATCGGGCTCACCTTCCCGGACGCCTCACAGCGGCTGGTCGACGGGCTGCGCGCGGTGCTCGACGGTTCGTGGCGGACGTACGAGAAGTACACCGCCCCGCTCGGTGTGGGCTGGATGGTGCAGCCCGGCCATCACTACGGCCCGAGCGTGGACGGCTACGAGTACAGCCCCTGGGGCACCTACCACTTCGCCGACCGCGACGGCATCGGCGTCGACCGCAGCGTGGCGACCGGCACCGGATACGCGGGGCAGTACGCCAAGCCGTGGGCCGGGGTGTACGAGTCACCGGACACCTGCCCGGACGAGCTGCTGCTGTTCTTCCACCACGTGTCGTACGACCATGTACTCCACAGCGGGAAGACGGTGATCCAGCACATATACGACACCCACTTCGAAGGCGTGGCGGAAGTGGAGCGGGCCCGCGAGGTGTGGGCCTCGCTGGCGGGGCTGATGGACCCGGCGCGCCACGCACGGGTGGCGGAGCGGTTCGAGGAGCAGCTCCGCAGTGCCCGTGAGTGGCGCGATCAGATCAACAGCTACTTCCTGCGCAAGTCGGGTGTGGGCGACGCACATGGGCGGCCCATCTACTGAAAGGCCGCGTCTACTGAACCCGCAGGATCGCTGTGCCCAGCGGATCGAGGGTCAGTGGCTAGCCCTCCTCGACCCGCTTGCCGGTCAGCAGGTCGGTGGCGCTGGTGTGGGCGGTCAGGTGGGCCGGTCCGGGGGCGTGGTTGAGGAGGAAGAGCAGGCGGGTGCCGTCGGGGGCGACTCGGGTCGCCGTCTCGACGCTCGAGTGGTCGTCGTATGGGCCGAGCAGGTCGTGGCGGGCCAGGATCCGGCGGGCGACCCGGTCGACGCCGGGCTGGTTCAGGGCGGTGGCGACGTACCAGCCTTCGCCCATGCCGTGGGTGTGCCGGGTGACGGCCGGGGTGCCCGCGTAGAAGTCGGCGCCGTACCTGCCGACCGGCTCGGCGCCGCGCGGCAGCACGATCTCGAAGACCAGGCGGGCCGCACAGCTCTCCCCTCCCATGTGGACGGGCTGTACGAAGTCCCGCGGCCGGGCGTCCCACTCGTCGACGCGGACGCCCGTGAGGGGCGCGAGCGGGCCCGGGACGTCGGTGCGGAAGGCGCGGTCGTGTTCGTCGACGCGGCCGGAGAGGAACGTCGTGAGGACCGTGCCGCCCCGTGCGGCCACCGCTTCGAGGCGCTGCGCCAGGTCCCCCTTCACCATGTGCAGGCCGGGCGGCTCGGCAGTAGGCGTGGACCACCTCCCGGTACTTCACCAGCCGGGACGGGCCGTCGGAGATCTAGTACGGGCGCCGAGGGTCGCGTCGCCCAGCGACTCCAACTCCCGCCCCAGATCGGCCACTTCGCGGAACACGCGGGTGTCATCACGGCCGGCGTGGCCGATGACCGCACCGTGGTACTTCTCGCAGGCGCCGTCCTTGAAGCCGCGCATCAGGTCGTGGGCGAGGCGGTCCAGGTGGGCGGGGCGTCGAGGGGCGGGTAGCTGTCCCAGGAGGCGAAGTCGAGGTGGGGCGCCCAGCGGTGGTGGTCGAGGGGGCGAAACATGCCCATGAAGTCGGTGGTGACGGGTGTCTCCTGGTCATGGGCGCGGATCACCTCCTTCTCGGCGAGGAAGCAGCCGAGCAGCGCGTCGGTGGTGAAGCGGAGGTAGTCGAGGGTGATGCCCTGGAACGCGGTGTGGTCGGGGCCGCGCCAGTGCTCGGTGAGGGCGTTCGGGGGTTCGATCTCGCCGAAGTCGGTGTAGCGGTGCGACCAGAAGGTCGTCCACCAGGCGTCGTTGAGGGCGTCGAGGGTGCCGTATCTGTCCCGGAGCCATACCCGGAAGGCCTTGGCGCACAGGTCGCAGTAGCAGGCGCCGCCGTACTCGTTGTTGATGTGCCAGGCGAGTAACGCCGGGTGGTCCGCGTAGCGTTCGGCGCGGCGGGCCGCCATCGCCGTGGCGTGGTCGCGGTACGCCGGTGAGCTGGGGCAGAAGTTGTGGCGCCGGCCGTAGCGGTGGCGGCGGCCTTCGAAGTCGGTGCGGTTGACCTCGGGGTGCTTCCTGGCCAGCCAGGGTGGCAGGGCCGCGGTGCCGGTGGCCAGGCAGACCTGGCGGTTCTCGGCGGCGGCGCGGTCCAGGACGCGGTCCAGGACCGTGAAGTCGTAGGTGTCGGGCGCGGGTTGGGTGAGGGACCAGGAGAAGACGCCTACCGTGAGGGTGTCGATGCCGGCCTGCGTGAACAGATGGTGGTCCTCGTCCCGGACCTGCTCCGGCCACTGCTCGGGGTTGTAGTCGCCGCCGTACGGGATCCTCGGGGTGCGCGGCGCGGTCATGCCGTGAAGTCCTCCTGGGTCTCGGCGATCACCGGGCGGCTGCTGTGCAGCAGGGACAGCAGCAGCGGGGCGGCCAGCAGGGCGGGCAGGGCCTCGGTCAGCAGGGCCGTCGACGCGGCCACCAGCACCAGCAGGGAGGCGGCGCCGAGGGTGGCGCGGGCGTGCCGGAAGAGGAAGTACCCGGCGAGGCGGGCGGTGTCGCGGGCGCGGAAGGCGAACAGCGAGGTGAGGACCAGCGCGTGCGCGCCCCACAGCAGGGAGCCGGCCCCGATCGCCCCCAGCAGCACCGCCCACCAGTCGGGCAGACCGGTGGCGGCGAAGTGGGTGAGGGTGAAGGCGATGACCGTCAGCCAGGCGAGCAGCGGCGTCCAGAGCTTCAGCGCGGGGAGCGCGTTGAGCCGCCAGCCGCGTGCGTAGGCGCGGGCCGGGTGCAGGTCGGTGAGGTCGGCGGTGCGGTGGTGCAGGGCGTAGAGGGCGGCGGACAGGGCCGGGCCGAGCGGGAGCAGACATACGGCGGCCAGGGGCAGGTTGGCCGGGTCGGGGCCGAGCAGGAGCAGTCCGGCGAGTCCCGGGGCGGCGGCCAGGAGCAGCAGGGCCTCGACGGTGACCAGGGTGTGGATCAGGGCGGCGGCGCGGGAGAGGGCTCCGGCGCCGAAGTCGGCCGTGCGGACGCCGCCGCTCACCCGTTCTCCTTCCTGAAGCGTTCGTACGCCTTGTTGTGCAGGTCGACGAGCCGGTCCAGGTTCTTGCCCTTGAGCTCGGTGACGTAGGCGTCCCATTCGGACATCGGGCGCTTGCCGAGGGCGAACTTGAGCATGTTCTGGGTGACGTGGTCCCTGAGCGGGGTGTCCCAGAGGGTCGCCTGCTCCTGTTCGACCGACTGGAGCGGGTGGGCCGGGTCGACGGGCAGTTCCTCGCGCCGCGTCATGACGTCCTGGAACTTCTGCTCGTCGGGGCTGAAGTTGGAGGAGACCAGGGCCCAGCTTCCGCCGTAGGTGAAGACGCCGTTGAAGAAGCCGTAGTCCTTCTGGAGGTCCTTCGGGGCGTCGGGGATGGAGCCCATGAGGCTGATGCCCGGCTCCAGTTCGTACTTGCCGCCGGACTCGGTGTAGGTGACGCCCTCGACGCCCCACTTGCAGAACTTCTGGCCCTCGTCCGAGTACCAGAGCCAGTCCACGAACTGCATCATCGCGACGAAGGTGTCGCTCTTGAGCGCCTCGCTGGAGATCATGACGCCGTTCTCCAGCCGGGTGCCGCCCATCACCACCGGCCCCGCCGGACCGAGCGGCACCGGGATCATCTCGATCTCGGCGTCCTTGACCTGCTTGGTCAGGTTGTAGCGGTAGTTCTGCACCAGCTCCTGCGGATTGGCGCTGATCGCGTAGGACTTCTCGGCCAGCAGCTTCTGGACCGCGGCGTCGTCGGGCTGGGTGAAGCTCTCGGGGTCCACCAGTTTCTCGGCGACGAGTTTCCTCAGGTACTCGACCATCTGACGGTAGGCGTCGGTGGCGCCGGTGAAGACGAACTTCTGCGCCTTCGAGTCGAAGCTGAGGTTGTTGTACGTCCAGCCCGCCCTGACCCCGTACGCCTGGCCGAGGTAGCTGAGCAGGGCGGCGGCGGGGAAGGGGGTGTTGGTGCTCCAGCGGTCGGTGAAGGGGTACTTGTCGGGGTACTCCTCCTTGAGCGCCCTGAAGACGTCGTACACCTCGTCCCAGGTGGTGGGCAGGCTCACGCCGATCCGGTCCAGGACGTCCGTGCGGAAGGACAGCGAGTAGTAGGACTTGGCCTTCTCGTGCAGGCCGGGCAGGAGGTAGTACTTGCCGTCGGACTGGCGGATGGAGTCGAGCTCGGGTTCGAGCTTCCATCTCTTCACCTTGTCCCGGAAGTTGGGCATCAGGTGTACGTAGTCGCTGACCGGGAGGATGGCGCCCGACGACACGAACGCGACCTCGGACGGGTGGTACGTCTTGGGGATCAGGAAGGGGGCGTCACCCGCGCCGATGAGAACGCTGCGCTTCTTCTCGTAGTCGGCCAGGGGCACGTCGACGGGCTTGAGGGTGACCCCGGTGCGCTTGGTGACCTCCTTCCAGAACAGCCAGCCGCTCTTCATCGGGTAGACCGGGTTGTTGTTGTGCAGCACCGAGAAGGACAGCGGCTTGGCCGCCTTGAACTGCTGGCCCGTGCGGTACTCCTTCATCGCGCCGTTCTGCTTCTTCGACAGGTCCTTGCCGTCCCCGCCGTCGTCGCCGCTGCCGCAGCCCGTGAGGGTGGCGAGACCTATGAAGCCGGCGGCGGCCAGGATCTGACGCCGCGACAGCTCTCCTGCGTTCATCACGGATACTCCTTTGTTCCGTAAGTGCGCCGTTGGTGCTCCGTAAGCGAGTTGAGGGATCGGTCAGCCCTTGACCGCGCCGAGCATCACGCCCGAGACGAAGTAGCGCTGGACGAACGGGTACACGCAGATGATCGGCAGCGCGGTGAGCACGATGGTGACCGCCTGGATGTTCGCCCCGACCTGGCTGAGCTGTGCGTCGACGGCGCCGGCGTTGGCCCCTGTCGTGGCGCCCGAGATCATGTTGCGCAGATACACGGTGACCGGCATGAGATCGGTCCGGTCCATATAGAGGAACGCCCCGAACCAGGAGTTCCAGAAGGACACCGAGTAGAAGAGCACCATGGTCGCGACGACCGCCTTGGACAGTGGCAGCACGATCCTGAGCAGGGTGCCGTAGGTGTTCAGGCCGTCGATCTGGGCGGCCTCCTCCAGCTCGGTCGGCAGGCTCTCGAAGAAGGCCTTCATCACCAGCAGGTTGAAGACGCTGATCGCGTTCGGCAGCGCCAGCGCCCACACGCTGTTCTTCAGTCCGAGGCTGGTGACCAGGACGTAGTTGGGGATCAGTCCGCCGGTGAAGAACATGGTGAACACGGCGATGCCGACGAGCACCCCGCGCCCCTTGAGCTGCTTCTTCGACAGGACGTAGGCGTAACAGGTGGTCAGGACCATGGCGACGGCGGTCGCCACGACCGTGTAGAAGACGGTGTTGCCGTAGCTCCGCCAGAACACCGAGTCCTGGAAGACGATCCTGTACGTGGTGAGGTTGAATCCCTTGGGCCACAGCGTCACTTCACCGGCCCGGATGTAGCGCTCCCCGCTGAGCGAGCGGGCGACGATGTTGAGGAAGGGGTACAGGGTCACGACCACGACGAGGGTGAGGATCACCCCGTTGACGCCCTGGAAGAGGCGGTAGGAACGGCTCGGCTTCACCACAGGCTGGTCCCCACTGTGCGGCGCGAGAGCTGGTTGGCGGAGGTGATCAGGACCAGGCCGATGATCGCCTCGAACAGGCCGATGGCGGCGGCGTAGCTGAAGTTGTTGGACTCGACGCCGGTCCGGTAGACGTACGTGGAGATCACGTCGGCGGTCGGGTAGGTCAGCGCGTTGTACAGCAGCAGGACCTTCTCGAAGCCGACGGCCATGAAGGTGCCGATGTTGAGGATCAGCAGGGTGATCATGGTGGGCCGGATGCCGGGCAGCGTGACGTGCCAGATCTGCTGCCAGCGGTTGGCGCCGTCGATCCGGGCGGCCTCGTACAGGTCCTCGTCGATGGTGGTGAGCGCGGCGAGATAGAGGATGGTCCCCCACCCGGCGGTCTGCCAGATCTCCGAGCCGACGTAGACGGTGCGGAACCACTCGGGTTCCTGGATGAACCGGATCGGGTCGTGCCCGAACCAGCCCAGCACATGGTTGATCGCGCCGTCGGTGGCGAGCATCTGCATGGTGATGCCCGCGACGATCACGATCGAGAGGAAGTGCGGCAGATACGACACCGACTGAACGAACCGTTTCAGCGCACGGCGGCGCACCTCGTTCAGCAGCAGCGCCAGCACGATCGGGATCGGGAAGCAGAAGACGAGCGTGAGCCCGCCGAGCCACAGGGTGTTGCGGAAGACCTGCCAGAAGGTGGGGTCGCTGAGGAACATCTCGACATAGCGCAGGCCCACCCACTCCCCGCCGAAGATCGAGCCGCCAGGTTCGAAGCGTCGGAACGCGATCACGTTGCCGAGCATCGGCACATAGCGGAAGACCAGGAAGAACAGCAGCGGCAGCACGGCCAGCGAGTAGAGCTGCCAGTCCCGCCGCAGCGCACGCCGCCAGCCCGTGCGCGCCGACCGCCGACCGCGACGGGGTGGCGCCTTCGCCGACGGCGGCTGCCGTGTGCCGGGCGGTGGAGCCGACGTGGTGGACGTGCTCATGCAGTGGCCTCCCGGTGGCACCGAAAGTTTCGGAGTCGTACCGGCAACTTTGCGGCGAGGTTAGGGGCGGGTGTAATGGCTGTCAATGGGGCTGACACGTAAGTCAGTTGAGGAAGCAGTTACCGCGGAGAGCCCAAAGACAACGAAACATTCTGATATCAAGCCGCAACAATCGGAGGTCATCGTTGCCCGCATTCGACCTGCCGCCGGACGCCCTGGAGCACTACCGTCCGGATCTCCAAGAGCCCGCGGACTTCGACGAGTTCTGGCGCGACACCCTCGAGGAGGCGGCCCGGCACGAGGTGTTGGTGTCGGCTCACCCGGTGGAGACCGGCCTGCGCCTGACGGACACCTGGGACGTGACCTTCCGGGGCTTCGGCGGCGACCCGGTGCGGGCCTGGTTCAGCAGACCGGCCGGGCCGCGCGAGGCGCTTCCCGCCGTCGTCGAGTACGCCGGCTACGGCCGCGGCCGCGGCCTCCCGCACGAGCGGCTGACCTGGGTGAACGCCGGGTATGCCCATCTGCTGATGGACAACAGGGGCCAGGGCGACCAGTACGGCAACGGCGGCGCGACCCCGGACCCGCACGCCACGGCACCGGGCGGCCCGGGCCCGGCGGCACGCGGCCTGCTCTCCCTCGGCGACTACCACTACCGCCGCCTCATCACGGACGCGGTACGAGCGGTCGAGGCGATACGAACGCTCCCCGGCGTGGACGCCTCCCGGATCGCGGCCGTCGGCAACAGCCAGGGCGGCGGACTGGCGCTGGCCGTGGCGGGACTCGTGCCCGACCTCGCGGCGACCCTGGTCACCGCCCCGTTCCTGTGCGGCATCCGGCGCGCACTCGACCTCACCGACGCGGCGCCCTACGGCGAGATCACCGCGTACCTCTCCGTGCACCGGGGCGCCGAGCGGGCCGCGTACGACACGCTCGCCCACATGGAGGGGATCTCCTTCGCCCGGCGCGCCCGGGCCCCGGCCCACTTCGGAGTCGGCCTGCGCGACATGGTGTGCCCGCCGAGCGGGGCGTACGGCGCCTTCAACCGCTATGCGGAGCTGTCCGGCGCCGACCCGCGCAAGGAGATCCACCCCTATCCGTTCAACGGCCACGAGGGCGGCGACGCGGTACACGTACGCCGCCAACTGGACTGGATGGCGGAGGTGTTGGGACTCGACCCGCGTCCGGTGTGAACACGGTAAAGTCATGCACAGAGCGCGTAGACATCGTTGTCGGACCACGGCCTCATACGTCACACCTCGTACTGGCCGCACCTGCCAACCACCACCCGGACGAGCTTCTTTCCCCCCTCGAGCCCGTCCGGCTCGCGGACCCGGTGGGCGTCTGCTCAACGCCACCGGGTCCGCCCGGAGCGGAAGCGAACCGCCGGGTCGGGCACCGCAGCATCATGTTCAGTAGCTGGTCCTGCCAGCGTTCGCGCGGAACACCCTCTCTTCGTGCGGCCCGTAGGCGAGGTCGAAGACGACCAGGACGCCGGTGCGGCGATCTCGATGCTCCTCCGCGTCCCTCAGTTGGATGTCGATACGGCGGTCACGGATCATCCCGAGGATCGCGGGGAGGACGGCCAGGGAGAGCACGGCGAGGGCGATGACCGTCTGGACAGTAGCGTCAAAGGTATTGTTCATGACTCAAGCCTGATGCCTGACGGAGCCGAACAGGAGTGGCAGGGCTGCCAGGTGCCTTCAAATTCCTGCCAGGCATGCGCACCGACGAACGGGCGCGTCGCCGGCGGGCTGACGTGGCCGGGCCCCGACCGCGCAAGGATGTCCACGCCCTCGCGGTGGCGCTGTCCCCGGACACGGCGACGGCGGGGTAGCGCGTCTGAGGGCCAGGTCCTCGCACGTCAGCGTACGGGCGCGGCGGCTTCCCCCTTCGGCGCGGTGCGCAGGGTGCGAAGCGGCGACAGGAAGGCCGGGACGGCACTGAGCGTCATGCCGACCGCACCGATCCACAAGCTGGCCGCCGCACCGAACGCCGAGCCGAGCGCTCCCCCCGACAGTCCGCCCAGCGGAATCCCGCCCCAGGAGACGAAGCGGGCCGTCGCGCTCACCCGGCCCAGGAGCCGGTCCGGCGCGAGGGCCTGCTGGAAGCTCGACTGGGCCACCACGCGCACGACGCCGCCCAGCGAGAGACCCGCGAGCCCGACGGCCGCCGCGTACACGCTCCATCCCGGTCGGGCCGACGCCATCAAGGCCGTCGGAGGGCCGGTGGCGAGCGGCGCCAGCCAGATGACCGGCCCCTGCCCGACCCACCGCGAAACCCGGGTCGCCAGCAGCGCCCCGACGAGCGCACCACACCCCATCCCTGACAGAACGACCCCGATACCGAAGGAGCCGAGGCCGATTTCCCTCTCCAGGAAGACCAGCAGCATGGCCTGATACATGACCAGAAAGAAATTGAACGTCGCGTCGCCCAGCATGATCGCGCGCAGGCCGGCATGCCGGAGCACGAATTTCAGACCTTCCCTGATTTCCCGGCCCAGTCGGGGATGCCGACTCGGCTCCGGCTTCGGCTCGCGCTTTCGGATGCCGATCGCCAGCACTCCCGACAGGGCCACTCCGACCGAACTCACCAGCCCCGTCACAGGCGCCCCGACCCAGCCGACCATCGGCCCTGCCAGCCCGGGCCCACTGATACTGGTCACCGAGCGAATCGCCGAGAGCTTCGAGTTCCCCTCCATGAGTTGGTCGCGCCCCACCAGATGCGGCAGATAGCTGACGTAGGCGACGTCGAAGAAGACCGTCAGCACCCCATGAACCAGTGCGACCGCGTACAGCCACCAGATGCTCAGCAGATCCGCCCACCACGCCAACGGGATGCTGAGCAGGACCAGTGCCCTCGCCAGGTCGGTGCTGATCAGCACCGACCGCTTCCGCATCCGGTCCACCCACGCACCGGCCGGCAGCCCGACCAGGAGCGAGCCCGCCGTCGTCATCGTGGTCAGCAGCCCGACCTGGAACTCGTCGGCCCGCAAGGCCGTGAGGGCGACCAGCGGAAGCGCCAGGAACACGACGCGGTCGCCCAGTTGACCGAATGCGGTGGCGGCGAACAGCCGGCGGAAATCCGGATCCCGTGACACTCCGGTCCAGGGGAGTATCGATATACGGGTCACTTGGTGGTCCGCTCCAGCCGCTCCACCGCGAACTCGTAGGCCACTTCCCGCCGTGCGTCCGGAATGACGATGTCGGCGGTCTCCACCGGACGTCCGTCGGTGTCGTAGATGGTGCGCTCGATCCGGAGCACCAGATCCCCGACACCGACTCCCAGGAGGTTCGCCTGTTCCCGGGTGGCGCGAGCCGGGCGCGGCAGCTCGATCACCGTTTCGACGTCCACGCCGATGGAGCGCATCCGCTCGACCACTCCCTTTCCCGCGAGCGGCCCCCTTTCGGGCAGCATGATCGGCGTTCCGTCCGTGATGGCCATCGGTTCCCAGGAATTCGAGAGCTGGACCGGCTGCCCGTCGGCGAGGAACTCGTAGTGGGTGTTGACGCAGAGGTCGCCCGGGCCGATCGCGAGCCGCTCGGCGATCGCCGCCGGGGCCGCGACCCGGACCTCGCTGTGCGCATCCCAGGCCCCGGCCCTGCCCCGCTCCTTCATGGCGGCGAGCGACGGAGCGCCGTGCCGCGAGCGGACCATCCGCAGGCGCTCACGCGGCACCCGTACGTACGTCCCCGAGCCCGCGCGCCCTTCGAGGAGGCCCTCGACGATCAAGTGCTCCACGGCCCGCTGCGTGACATTGCGCCCGACCCCGTACTCCGCGGCGAGCCGCGCGCGCGACGGCAGCCGCTCCCCGATCTCCCACTCGCCGGCGAGAATCCGCGCGTGCAGCGCGTCGGCCACCTCCAGGTAAGGCGCCTGTCGGGGCATGCACGACCCTCCCGTTGCTCTGCTGCACGGCAGCTCGTGACTGCCGACGGAGTTGGGAAGCTAGCGCATCGCGGGGAAGCTACTGGAGCGGCATTACGCCCGGCGCTCGTCAGAACCCGACGAGTGCGTCGAGGTCGATCTCGATGGGGAACGGCAGCTCGGTGACGAGCTTGTCGTGGTGCACCGGGTGCGACGGGGCGGGGAAGTACGAGAGAGTGTCCGCGTTGAGCCAGTACTCGTGCACCGCGAGTTTCTGCTCCCGGTCCAGCTCGACGCGCCAGTAGTAGGGAACTTTGCTGGTGGCGAAGAGCGCGGGCTTGCGTACGCGATCGTCCTGGCGAGAGCCGGAGGAGACGACCTCCACGACGAGGGAGACGTTCGCCACAGGGATGCACTCGACCTCGAAGAAGTTCAGCTTTCGAGGGTCGAAGACGAGTACGTCGGGCTTGGGCGTGTTCTGGCTGTCGACCATCACACATTGCTCGGCCACGACCTCATATGGTTCTGTGCGTGCCGACTCCAGAGCGGCCGCCAACCTGTCCCGCACACGGTTGTGCCAGAACTTGGTCTGTCCTCGAACCACGATCCGTCCATCCTCGAGTTCCCAGTCGAAGGGCAGCTCCAGGTGCTTGACCTGGTCGAAGGTCCAGCCGTCGGCCGGAGGGAACATCCAGGTGTCCTCGGTGGCCGGTCCCTGCTGGGGTGTGGTCATCACTGCTCCCATGGACGCCAGTGTGGACGCCGATACACGGCGTGATCGTACATACGAAGGTAGCGCGACCCGATCCGGCGATTCCATGGCACGCCATTGACGGGCGAAAGGCGTTTACAACCACGCCCCACGGCGCTACCTTCCGCAAAAGACGGGGTGGGAGCGCTCCCATGAGGCGGTGGACCGGAACCCACCGCCCCGGCCCGCTCCCACCCCGCACCCAGCCGCACGTCCCGTACCCCAAGGAACGGACTTGCCTGTCATGATCCTGACAAGAATCGCCTCCCCGGGCGCCCCCAAGCCCTCACCCCGCCGATTAACACTCCCCACCCGCGCCAGAGCCCTCTTCCTCGTCCTGATCGCCCTGGTCGCCACCGTCCCGGCCGTTGCCCTCGTCATGAGCACCGGCGGCCGGGCGGAGGCCCACGGCACGCCCATGAAGCCGGGCAGCCGCACCTTCCTGTGCTGGCAGGACGGCCTCACCGACACCGGTGAGATCAAGCCCGTCAACCCGGCCTGCAGAACAGCCCAACAGGTCAGCGGCACAACGCCGTTCTACAACTGGTTCTCCGTGCTGCGCTCCGACGGCGCCGGTCGCACCCGCGGCTTCGTGCCCGACGGCGAGCTGTGCAGCGGCGGCAACACCAACTTCACGGGCTTCAACACCCCCAGCAACGACTGGCCGCTCACCCACCTCACCTCGGGTGCGACCGTCGACTTCTCCTACAACGCCTGGGCCGCGCACCCGGGTTGGTTCTACGTCTACATCACCAAGGACGGCTTCGACCCGACCCGGACCCTCACCTGGGACGACATGGAGGAGCAGCCCTTCCTCTCGGTCGACCACCCGCCCCTCAACGGCTCCCCGGGCACGGTCGAGGCCAACTACTCCTGGTCCGGCAAGCTCCCCGACGACAAGTCCGGCCGCCACATCATCTACATGGTCTGGCAGCGCTCGGACAGCGCCGAGACCTTCTACTCCTGCTCCGACGTCGTCTTCGACGGCGGCAACGGCGAGGTGACCGGCGTCAAGGAGCCCGGCAACCCGACCGACCCGGTGCCCGGCGAGTGCTCCGCCACCCGACGCACGACCGGCACCTGGTCCGGCGGCTACCAGTCCGAGGTGACGGTCACCAACACCGGCGACGTCCCGATGCTGGGCTGGATGGTCGACTGGACGCTCCCCGCCGGCCAGAAGGTCGACAGCCTCTGGAGCGGCAACGCGACCTACAACGGCCAGGCGGTAATGGTCCACAACGCGGACTGGAACGGCTCCCTCGATCCGGGGGAGAGCACGACCTTCGGCTATGTCGTCTCCGGTTCCGGTGGCGACAGTACGACGGCCCTGCCCTGCCGGGTGGGCTGAACCGCTGCTCGGGATGGACCCGGTGGGCGTGAGCCGCCGTCCATCGGGTCCGACGGCAGGGCGTACCGGAACCTTGCAGAGACGTCCGGGCTCGAGGTCCTCAGGGTCGGGGTCGGGCTCGTCCGCGCTCCCTCTGCCTATCCAGCGAGGGCGAGGTTGTGCAGGCGGGCGATGCCGAGCACGGCGCGATGTACGCCATCGCCCTATCAAACGGCAGTCTCGGAGAATCTTCCAGCTCTTCATGCGGGCGAAGGCGTGCTAAACACGGGCGCGGACCTTGCGGTGTGAGCGGTTGTGCTCGTCCTTCCATGCCTGGAGTTCAGTCTGGCCGCGTTCGCGGCGGTGTGGGATCACCGGCCCAGTGCCGCGGTAACCACCGTCAGCGATCACCGTGGCTTTGCCCACGGCGGCCTTCGCTCCGGACAGCTCCGAGGCCCTGCAGTCGTCGCGGTTGCCGGGCAGGGGTCGGCCCACGGCGACGACCAGCCGTGTACCAGCGTCGATGACGACCTGGTGACTGGTGGAGTACCGATAGTTCTTCGACTGCTCGGCCACCGTATGGTCACGCGTGGGCACCAAGGTGCCGTCCACGATGAGCACGGCGTCCTTGCGGAACCGTCGGCGCGGTCGCAGAGCGAGCAGCGGCCCAAGGCGGTTGATGATGCGGTCGGCCGCGGACTTCGAGATGCCGAACGGCGGAGCAAGCTGGCGCAGTGTCAAGTTGGTGCGCCAGTACGCCGCGACCAGCAGGACGCGGCCCTCCAGGGGCAGACTCCACGGCCGATACCTCGGCGGACCACGTCCACGCCCTCCCAGCGCAGTGCGCTCACGAGCTTGGCGAAGCACCGCGGGCTCAGCACGGTGAACCTGCCGATGAGCGGCGAAAGGATCCGGCAGTGTACGCGCCAACCTCATCAAGCACGTCGCGGGCGTGCCGCACGTCGTCGAAGGAACAACCGCGGCACGAACACTCCGAATCCTGCGGATAGGGCGGCCGCCGTCCCGGTCCTTGCAGAAGGCTCCACGCGACACGAGGAGACTGTTCAGCGCGCAGCGCGCCGGGCCGTCTACGCGGCATCGGCCTTTCGGTACGTGGTCATGAGCATCATCATGCCAGCACCCCTGAAATCGTTCGGCATTGTCTACTTTCTTTTGGGCAAGGCGAATCGGTCGCGCGAAGCGCGTAGAAAACAGGGAATGGGCGGGCCCCTCGCCATGGCCGACCCGGCAGTCACGGCGGTAATGCCATTGCCGCGAACCCATCAACGAAATGCCGAAATCCGTCATGCTCGGGACGGGTCCCGAGTGGCCCGTGTCACCATCCCGGCATGCGCCAGGAGACCACATATCGGACCTTCCGCCTGCGGGGCCGCGCCACCTGGTTGGCGAGGGGCGTCGCCGGGACCGCCGTGCTTGCCGCGGTTGTCGCCTTGGGCGGATGTTCCTCTTCGCCGAAGGAGGAGCTGATCGAGAGTGCCGACAAGAAGTGCGACTCGATCAACGACCGGTTCGCCGGGGATCTGGCCTACGGCCGAACGATCGGCGCGGACGACCTGAAGAAGATGCGCAAGCGGATTGCGCTCATCAAGGACCTGCGGAAGCACGTACGAGGGATGCCGGAACCCGAATCCGACGCTGAACGAGCCAAACTGGATGCCTGGCTGCGCAAGCTCAACGCGTACGCCGACGAACTGAACACGATGCACAACCTCTTTGAGAACGCTCAGCCTGGCTGGGACATGCTGATCATCATGACCTCCGCCGAAGTCAAGGAGAAGGCGGAGGAGTCCGGAGCTGCCGCCAAGAAGTTCGGCTTCGACAGGTGTGCACGTGGTGCCAAGCGTTGGGAGTATCTGCCGGAATGAGCCGCGGAAGGCGACTCGGCCGGCACGTCGTCGCGACGGCACCGGCGCCCCGTGCCGCCCGCCCTACCCGCCCGGCTCTTCTTCATTGTTCTCGGTTGAGGTGAGTCATCATGAATGCACTACTGTGGGTTTTGCAGGGAATCATGGCCTTTCTCACTATTCCGTGGGGCCTGATGACCCTCCTGCACCGGGAGCAGCAAGCATACGTTCGGTATGGTCCGCCGGAAGTTGCCGGCATGGCGGTCCGTTTAGGGGACGGACCGAGCCCGGCAGCGCGGGTTGGCGGTTTCCTGGCGGTCGCATGTGGGGCTGCGCTGGTGGTTCCGGGGCTGATCGGCGCGGCGACGGTGCTGACGCCGACCGCCGCTCTCTCACTGCTGGTTCCGGCGGTGGTCGCCCCGGCGCGGAAGCTGATACGCGGTGAGATTGGGTTCTTCGCCTCGTTCTTCGGAATGCTCTATCTCGTCACGCCGCCGCTACTTGTCGCATGGGGTCGACTCGGGCCCTACCCGCTATGACTGCCCACGGGCGAGGCTAGGACTGCGACGAATGCCCGCTCGTGACGGATCGCCACGAAAACGCAGCACGCAGTCTCGCCGCCCTCGCACCGGGCAGGTGGCGCAACCCTGCCGCACCAGCAGCCGCAAGGAGCGCGAACCGTCTCCGTTGCAGCCGAGAGTTCGCATGCGTTCACTGTGGCCACCTCGACCACACGGATCGCATCGCCTCGATCGAAATCGAGGCCCGTGCACGCCGGATGGGCGACGCGGTCATCAAGAGCACGCGCAGTCCCCAGGCGGGGGCGAGAGGTGGCGCTCGGATGCGTGCAGCACTGGCCGCCGCCCCGTGAAGGGCGACGGCCAGAACCCTAGGCGCTCATGCCAAGGGGCACATCACTTGCGGATGAGGCTGCGCACCACGTACTGAGACATGCTTCGATTGCCGTTCTTAACCCTATTCACCGCCGCCGCTTGACCTCACTCTCGACCAACCACACAAAACGCCTGGTCAGAGGCGTGCCGAGGGATACATATAGGCACTAACTCGTAGTTGGTGAAGCACCTCAGTTCACATGCTTCGGTTGCGGTACTTGAGATCGCCACCTCCCCTGAAATCCGACGTTGCGATCGACCCGGGGTCCGAGCCGAGCTTCCGCGCTTGGCACCGGCTTCGTCAGTCATGGGTGGGCATGGCAGTGCTGCTGCGGGCAGGCGAAGACCAGTCGTCCTGAGCGAAACCGACGCGTTCGGCTGACGAGTCGAGAGCGACTCGTACTTGAGGAAGGAGGCTGTCGGTGTGAGGTCTCAGGAGATGCTTAACCGGTTGTGCTCTGGACATGGTTGACACGTTCGGCTGAACGTCCGCTATCCCCAAACTGCCGGTGGCGAAGCGGATCTCGTACTCGATCTTCTTCGGAGGGCGAGGAACCAGCTCGTCCTTCCTGGCGGCCGCCACGGCTACGGACGCTCCACGGGCTCATGGTCGTCGAGCCACTCCAGCCCGGCGCCTCCGCTGCTGAGCCCGGCCGCGACGGCTGTGGCCGTCTCCTTCCAGGAAGTCAGCTCTGCGATCGCGAGGTGCGGCTGGCCGGTGGAGAACGACGCGCGCGCCGCATCGACGAGGTCCTACGCACAGGACTCCCGGTCGGTCGGCGACAGCGCGAGCATCCAAGGGAAGGCCTTGGACATCCGCTCGGCGAGCGAGCCGCGGTCGTCGAGGGTGACGGTGATGAGCTGCGCGGCAAAGTTCAGCAAGCGGGCACGACCCTCGGCCTCGCGCTGCGACATCAGGACCAGAGCCTCGCCGTCGCGCCGGGTCACCGTCACGGGGTGGTCCTCGGCCTCGGCGAAGACCTCGGCGGAGTGCTTGCTCAGGTCCGAGGAGCGCCGAGTCGCCACGGGGGGGCCTGCTGCGATGGTCATGGATCCACAGTATTCGGAACGTATTCGGAAGTTCAGTGGAGACCGCGGAGTGCGTGCGCCAGACTCGACTTCGGGTCGATCCTGCCCGTCGTGCACGTCCCCGACCTGGACACGGCGATCGCGTTCATCAACGGCCGGGACAAGCCGCTGGCCCTCTACGCCTTCACCGCCTCCCGGCACTCCAAGCCCCGGCTCGTGACCGAGACCTCCTCCGGTGCCCTGGCCTTCGGCATTCCCAACGCCCATCTCACCGTGCCCGGCCAGCCCTTCGGCGGCGTCGGCGAGAGCGGCCAGGGCCGCTACCACGGCTCGCACTCCCTGGACACCTTCAGCCACACCAAAGCCGTACTCGACAAGCCGTTCCTGCCGGACACGCTGCACCTGGCCTACCCTCCCTTCACCCGCCGCAAGGAGCGCCTGCTGCGACGGATGATGTGAGTCGACGGGCACCGCGGCGGCCGGAGGGCCCACCGCTGGCCGGCCAGGGACTTCCGGAGAAAAGCGCCGTCTCATGCTGTGGTCGCACAGCAGCCACCAGTGATCGGTTCGATGCGACGGCCCGCCACCCGGCGCGCACAGGCGCGAAGCCGGTCGTGGAACTTGCTGATCAGGTCGATGTCCCGCCAGGGCGGAAGTAGGCGTGGACCCGCTACAACAGTGGGAACCGCGACGGACGACCTCGCGACAGCACGCCGATCACCACCGTCGAGATCACCGCTGCTTCGGCTGCAGGGCGCTGAGAAGCTGGGCGGCGTGGCGCACAGCTGCGACGGTGAGCCGGTCGTCGTCGGCGCGGGTGGCGATGGCTATGTCCATCGGCGGTCCCTGGAGCGGGATGAAGCGGACGTCCGGGCGTGGGTAGAAGCGGCTGGCGGCCTCGGCGTGCAGGGCGATACGGCCGGTGGTCGATACGGCCGCTGGTATGGCGGCGGGGTTGCGCAGGGCGCCCCGGCCGCGGGACGCGTCCGCGGCGGGGCCGGACCATGCCGCCAGCGCTGGGTGGGCCAGGGCGGTGGGCAGCCAGGCACTGTCGCTGACGTCGGCCTCAGTCAGGTGGTCGGCGTCGGCGAAGGAAGAGCGGGCGGGCACCACCACGACCCGGGGCATGGTCAGCACGCGGTCGAAGACGAGACCGTCGACTGGTCCGACGTACTGGACGATGCCTATGTCGACCTGGTGGCCGCGCAGCGCCTCGTACTGGTCGGCCAGGTCCAGTTCGGCGTAGGCGAAGGCGATGCCGGGGTCCTGGCTGTGCACCACTTGGAGCAGATCGGTCCAGCGTTCGCCGAGGCCGAATCCCAGGACACCGAGGGTGAGGATGTGTTCGTCGGACTCGGTGTTCCGGGGCTGGTCGGTCAGGGAGTCCAGGGTGTCAAGTAGCGCCCGGGCTTCGGCGATAAGCCGCACGCCGTCAGGAGTGAGCGCCACGCGTCGGCTGGTGCGTTCGAAGAGCCTGGTGCCGAGTTCCCGTTCCAGCCGCTGGATGTGGCGGCCGAAGGGCTGGGCGCTGATGTAGTGCCGCCGTACGGCTCTGCCGAAGTGCAGTTCGTCCGCCAGCGTCACCGCGTAGCGGAGTGCCCGGATGTCCATCGTGCCTCCGTGCTTCCCGCTCCGTGCCGAGCGTCGCGCCCTGTGCACCGTGTACGTCCCGCGATGTCGTGCCGTCAACCCCTCGGCCGCGGCGGGTTCACAACCGTTTCGGCTGATGATCCCCGATCCTCCGTCTGGTGAGCTGAGGCCAAGGGAGGCACTGCCTCTGTGGTTCGGATGACGAAGGAGTCATCGTCATGGCCAGGCATCGCATCGTGCTGCGTGGCGGCACCGTCCTCACCATGGATCCGCGCCTGGGGCTGCTGCCCCGCGGGGACGTGCTGATCGAGGACGGCGTGATCGCCGCGGTGGCACCGGACCTGTCCGTCGACGAGGCGGAGACCGTGGACGTCACGGGGCACATCATGGCGCCCGGCATGATCGACACTCACCGGCACACGTGGCAGACGCAGTTGCGCGCGCTGTGCGCCGACTGGACTCTGGCGGACTACCTGTTCGGGATCCGGCTCGGCGTCTCGCCCGCCTACCTGGCGGAGGACGTCCGTCTGGGCAATCACCTGGGTGCCCTGGACGCGATCAACTCCGGTGTCACCACGATCCTGGACTTCTCGCACTGCAACAACACACCCGAGCACGCCGACGCGGCGATCTCCGGTCTGCGGGAAGCCGGCATCCGCGCGGTGTTCGGCTACGGGTTCTTCGAATCGAACCCTCTGCAGCCGCCGCACTTCGCGGACCACGCCTCGCGCCTCGCTGACTTCCGGCGCATCGCCGACGCCCACTTCCCGAGCCGCGACGCTCTGCTGACCCTCGGCGTGGCGCTCACCGAGTACGGCACGCTGCCGTTCGACACCACCCGGGCGGAGATCACCGCCGCCCGCGAACAAGGCGCACTGATCGTCACGCACACCGGGTGTGTGTGGTCGCTGCCGAGCGGTGTGACCGAGCTCGCCGCGGCGGGCCTGCTCGGGCCTGACCAGGTCCATGTCCACTGCAATACGCTTTCCGACGCGGAGTGGCGCCTGCTGGCCGACCACGGCGCCAAACTGTCGATCTCGGTGGAGACCGAACTCAACATGGGCATGGGCCGCCCCGCCTTCGCCGCGGCCCGGCGGCACGGCATCAAGCCCACCCTGTCCTGCGACATCGTCTCCCTGAACACCGGCGACCTGTTCACCCAGACCCGTATGGGCCTGGCCTTCCAGCGCTGGGCCGACACCGAGGCGCTCAACCTCGACGGCGGGGACCCCACCACAGTCACCATCACCGCGCAGGAGGCGCTGCGCTGGACCACGGTCAACGCGGCCGAGGCGATCGGGCTGGAAGGCCGCATCGGCAGCCTCACCCCCGGCAAGCAGGCCGACATCATCGTGGTCGGCGGGACCGGCATGTCCCAGCGCCCCCACCTCGACCCGGCTGGGACCCTCGTCTTCCACACCACACCCGACGACGTCCGGCACGTCCTGGTCGCCGGCCGCTTCGTCAAGCGCGACGGCCGGCTCACCGGGGCCGACCTTCCGGCCCTGCTCGCCCACGCCGATGCCTCGGCCGAAGGCGTCCTCGGCCGACTCGCCGCCGCCGAGCGGCCCCTGCCGGGCACCCCGCCGGATGGCTGGGCCTTCGTCGCGCGGATGTCGTCCGGCCACCAGGCAACTGCCGAGCAACGGTGATCCGCATCCCGCCCGGGAAAAGGCCATGCGCTTCGTCACCCCCATCGAACGCGTTGGAGACCGCGTCGGCCTACTCGGCGCCGACAACCTAGTCCACGCACCGCCACCCCGCATCCGTCTCATCGACCTGCTGGACGACCCGCAGCGCCTGAACGACGCCGCACAGGCGGCGCCGCGCGATCCCCGCGCCGTGCATCCGTACGTCTCGCTCCGGCTGCGTGCGCCGATTCCGCAGCCGCCGACCGTGCGGGACTTCATGACGTTCGAGCAGCACGTCGAAGAAGTGGCCGGCTGGGCGAACCGGCCGCCGGGAGATGCGGGCGAGGGCTGTCGCCGAATGACGCCGTCCCGCCCGTACAGCGCGAGTCCAGAAAAGATCACTCGGCACGGCAGTTAACGTGTTCAGGCTCGAGCCGACCGGGGCGTGGAACAACTGGGCGACCGCCACCGTGACCGTGCCGGTGATGGCCGGGAGCAACGCGATCCGGCTGGTCGCCACGACCGACGGCGGACTGGCGAACATCGACTACATCGGCGTCTCGATGGACGGCACCACCCCGCCGACCATGCCGGACGTCCTGTATGCGGCAACGAACGGGAACGACAGCGGCCCGGGAACCCTGGCCCGGCCGCTGCGCGCCGTGGATCTGGCCGAGCCCGGAGACACCATCGAGATACGGGGCGGTACCTACGCGCCGAGTACGAACATCCGGATCCTCAAGAACGGTGCCCGGCCCAACCCATCACCCTCCGCAGCCACGGAAACGAGCGGGTGGTCATCGACGGCGAGAACATGCCGAACACGCCGGGCGAGGTCGGCTCCACCATCCCCGGTCGCAGCGCGGCGCGATCCACATCGAGGGTGACTGGTGGCGCATCACCGGCCTGGAGATCATCCACGGCCCGTACGGCATCTTCGGACCGGACTCCCACAACAACGTCTACGACAACTACGAGTCCGATCTCCATCTCGTGCTTGCGTCGAGCAACAACCAGATCATCAATCTGAACAGCTACGGCAACCGCGACCCGCGCAAGAACGGCGAGAGCGCCGACGGCCTGGCCATCAAGCAGGGCGCCGGCAACGTGGCCGACATGGCCTGGACGTTCGAGGAGATGGCCGCGTACGCCTCCCGCGGCACCTGGATCCGCCCTGGCGACGTCTTGGGCTCCGGAACCTGCGGCAACGGCGGCGGCCTGGCCGAACTCTGGGGCCGAGGCGGCCTCCTCGAACCCCCGCCGCTGGCCCCCGGCGACACCGTCACCATGACCGTCGAGGCCATCGGCACCATCAGCAACACCGTCGTCGAGGGCGTCGTGCCGGTGCCTCTGCCGCCTGCCCGCCGCAGACAATGACCACCGTGCCATGAGCTCTGGCAACACCCCCGGTACCGGACACCCCGTCCGGCACCGGGAGAAAGGCACGAAACAATTAAGGCACGAACAACGTGGACAAGGTCGGTCTCCGACAACTGCGGCGTGGACGGCCAGGGGCTCGGCGTCCTGCTGGCGGCCGGCCGGATCGCTCGGGTGACCGGCTCCTACGTGGGGGAGAACAAGGAGTTCGCCCGCCAGTACCTCGCCGGTGAACTGGAGGTGGAGCTCACCCCGCAGGGCACCCTGGCCTAACGGCTGCGCGCCGGTGGCACCGGCATCCCGGCCTTCTACACCCCGGCCGGGGTCGGCACCCAGGTCGCCGAGGGTGGACTGCCCTGGCACTACGGCCCCGACGGCAGCGTCGATGTGGCCTCCCCCGCCCAAGGAAACGCGGGAGTTCCGCGGCCGTACGTACATCCTGGAGGAGGCCGTCACCAACGACTTCGCCCACCACGCTCCTGCGCGCCCTGCTCGTCCTGACGAACCTCCAAGTCACGCGCTGGCAGACGACCTTCAGGCCAGGCAACCGCCCGCGACCAGCACGAGCACACGACCCACACCAGCCCCCGTGACCAGCGACTTCAAGATGATGGATCGTCTCGTCGGTTCCTCGTCTGTGCCGACGGCGCCGTGATGACCCGGCTGGGGAACGTGTAGGCGCTCAGGGCACGTTGCACGGCGTGCGAGTGGCTGCCGGGGGTCGGGAGGACGACCACGGCGGTGTCGAGCCCTTCCTCTTGGCTGACAGTGACCTGCGCGTAGACGTGCAGGGCCTGGAGTTCGGCACACACCACCTGGTGGATGGCCTTGTGCCGCAGGGCCGGCTTGTAGCGAGGGCTTCTTCGACGTGGGAGGGATCGATGTTGTGACCACCCCGGATGATGAGGTCCTTGGCCCGTCCGCGCAGCCACAGGTAATCGTCATCGTCCAGACTGCCGAGGTCGCCTGTCTCCAGCCAGCCGTCGAACACCTTTCCCGCGGAGTCGAGGCGGATCGTCCCGTCCGCCGTGCTGTGTACGTATCCGGGGAAGACGTTGGGGCCTGAGACCAGGACGGCCCCGGTGGCGCCGCGCGGCAGATCCTGCACGGGCGCACCGGTCGCGTCCAGTTGCGCGACTCTGATCCGCTGGTAAGGCATGCGGATGCCGGCCGATCCAGGCCGACGGTGCTCTCGAGGCGTGAAGGTCGAGCCGCAGGTGCCCTCCGTCATGCCCCATCCTTCGAGCAGGGGGACTCCCGTGTGTTTCTCGAACGCCGTGCGCACGCCGCTCGCCAGGGTGCCGGCTCCGACCAGGACGGCCTCGAGGCTGGAGAGATCGCTGTCCACGGGAACCTGACTGAGCATGGCGCAGACGGTGGGCACGGCGCTGAATGCCGTGACCCGGTAGTGCTCGATGATGCGCCAGAACTGCTGCCGGTAGCGAGTGTCACGGAAGCCCGCCTCGCCCAGGCTCACGACGGGCGCACCGCTCAGCACGGGCGCCAGGCCGGTGATCAGCATGGCGTTGACGTGGAAGAACGGCATGCCGCACAGCAGCGTCCCGCCGCGGCGGTAGCGGAAGGCGCCGGCCATCGCCCAGGCCATGTAGACCTGGTTGTGGTGCGTGTGGGCGGCGAGTTTCGGAGAGCCGGTGGTGCCTCCGGTGTGGATGAGCGCGGCCACGTCCTGCGGACCGGGCAGGCTGACGGCCGTCAGGCGGTCGGACGGGTAGGCGCCGGCTGCCTGCAGTGGCACCACGTCCAGCCCGTTCACCGCGGACGGCGTGGGCTCGCCGCCGACGACGAGCAGCGTACCCACGGACGGTACCGCGGCGGCCACCCGCAGTGCTCGCGGCCGACCACCAGCTGGCAGGAAGGCGGGTACTGTGGCTTCGCGAGGTGCTCGACGAGCCGATGATCATGCTGGACATGGGACCCAGTGAGCAGTACTACACGACGATGCTGCGCAGCGTCGGCATCACGCCTGCGGTCCGTCACCGCACGGCCAGTTTCGAATCGGTGCGTTCGCTGGTCGCCCGGGGGATCGGGTGGTCGCTGTTGATCCAGCGTCCGGCCATCGACCTCAGTTACGAGGCGTTGCCGTTGGCCACCGCGGAGATCCGCGACGACATCGAGGAGGTGGATGTCGTGCTGGCCGTTCCGGCCGGTATGCGGTTGACCCGCAGGACTCGCGCCTTCGTCGATTTCTGCCTCGACGCCTGCCGATCCCGGCCGGTTCAGGGGGCGGGTTGAGGATCGCCGCCGTCTTGGAGGGGAAGCGCCGACGGTGGACGACGCGTTGCCGCCCGCCCCAGCGGATGAGCGAACACGCCCAGGGGCAGGCGAAGTCACTCTACGCGGCTCGGGAGGGTCGGGGACCGCGTAGCGCGAACGCCCGGGCGTCCGCTGGGGCAGGGCGAGGGGAGCATGACGCCGGAGCACCGCAGGGTCCGTGCACGCGTGGGGCATGCGATCTGCGGGATACGTAGCGGGAGCAGGACGGATAGGACACGGTAGCCGAGCCGGGGCAGGTAGGAGCCGCCGGCCAGGTGCCCGGTGCAGGTGGGCACCCGGCGGGCGGAGGACCGCATCAGGAACTGTGCGCCACGCTCACGGACCCGTGCAGGAACTCGCAGGGTCGGCGCGAGGACGAAGTACACCACCACCCGCGAGGGCAGCAGCCGCAGCCTGCGCTCGCGTGCCCCGGTCTCCTCCAGCACCGCGTCCACCGGCGCGAAATCCACGGCCCGGGGCAACTCACCCAGAAGTCCGCGCGCGTACACGCCCCCGCTACCTCGATCGTCCGCTTCCCGGCGAAACGCAACAGCGTTGGAAGCACGTCGGGTTCGGGCCGGTGCCAAGTGCGGACGCGGAGGCGTGATCGTCTCGGTCCTGTCCTCGGCCTACCGCAGGTATGAGGCAGAAGGCCGCGTCACCGTGTGGACGGAGGTGACGTCCTGCGCTCCGCGGGGACGCCTTGTACTCCGAGGACGAATCCACGGCAGTCCGGCAGCGTCTTCTCGTATCCCCGGGCCAGTGACCCCGGTCACGGCCGTTCATAAGGTTCCCCTACCTCGCGTTACCGGAGCATCACCGCCCGGTTTCGGCGGCCCATCGCAGCCCATCACAGCCCTGCGGCGCAGCCGCTCCCGCTTGCCGTGCGCGCAGAAGGAGAGATCGTGAACGAACCCCTATCACTCGCCCACCTGGTGCGCGGGCGCGCCGACACCAACCCCGACCTCGACGTCCTCACCTTCGAGACCGACGGCCACACCCGGGTGCGCACCTACGGCGCCCTCTGGACGAACGCGCTGCGGCTCGCCGACGCCTTCTCGGCGCTCGGAATCTCCCGCTCGGACGGCTTCGGACTGCTGCTGTACAACGAGCCCGAGTTCATCGAGTCCATGATCGCTGCGAACGTGCTCGGCGCTGTCTTCGTGCCCCTCGACCCGCGGCTGCGCGGAGACCGGCTGGCCTTCATGGTCGCCGACGCCGGATGCCGTGGCGTGGTGTGTGGCGCCGACGCCGTCGACGCCGTGCTCGCGGTCGCTCCGCAGGTGCCGAGCCTGGAATGGGTCATGGTCGTCGGAGGGGCGGGCCACGAGGGCGTGCGGTCCGGTGTCCGGGTGGTCCACGCACCCGATGCCGCGAACGGGGCACCGCCCATGCGGGACATCGCCGTACGCGATTCCGCCGACCCCATGCAGATCATGTACACCTCCGGCACCACGGGGGACCCGAAGGGGATCGTCGTCCCGCATGCCCGGTTCGTCGCCGCCACCGCATTCGGCCGGGAGCTGTTCGACTACCGCCCCGACGACCGCCCGTACACCGGGCTGTCCCTCACCCATGGCAACGCCCAGTTCGTCACCGTGGCACCGGCACTCGGCCAGGGGCTGCGGGCGGTGATCAGCCGGCGATTCACCAAGTCCCGCTTGTGGGACGTCATCCGGGAGCACGGCTGCACGACCTTCTCGCTGCTGGGCGGGATGGCCACCGCCATCTACAGCGAACCGCCGTCCGAACGGGACCGGGACAACCCGGTGCGGCACGTGGTCAGCGCCGGGATGCCCGCGGCGGTCTGGGAGGCGTTCCGTACCCGGTTCGGCGTCGACATCATCGAGTTCTACGCCGCCATGGAAGGCGGTATGGCCCTCAACCGGGCGGGTGAGGGCCCGGTGGGCAGCTGTGGCCGGGTGGTTCCCCAGCTGATCGGCCGTGTTCTCGACCCCGACGGCCAGGAGCTGCCGTCCGGCACCGTGGGCGAGCTGTGCTTCCGCTACGCGGACGGGAGCCCGATTCCCGTGCAGTACCTGGGCAACCCCGAAGCCTCGGCCGCAAAGACGGTCGGCGGCTGGCTGCACTCCGGGGACGCCGTGGTGATGGACGCCGACGGCTGGGTGTACTACCGGCACCGGATGGGCGGCGGCATCCGCCGCAACGGGGAGTTCCTCGACCCCGCCCGCATCGAGCGGACCGTGGCCGAGTGCCCCGAGGTGAGCGACGTCTTCGTCTACGGCGTCCCGGCAGCCTCCGGCGCACCGGGCGAACGCGAGCCCGTCGCCGCGATCCTCCCCGCCGACCCCGCCTCCTTCGACCCCCAGGCCGTCTTCACCTGGTGCCGCGAACGCCTGGAGCCGAGCCACGCGCCCGCCTACGTGCAGATCGTCAACGACATCCCGAAGACCGCCTCCCAGAAGCCGCAGGAACGCTTCCTGCGCCAGATGTTCGACCAGCACCCCGACCGCGTCGAGCGCGAGATCGCGCGGGCCGGAACCGTCACTTCGACAGGAAAGTGAGCGCCACCATGACCCAGCCAGACGTCGTCCTCTACGGAGCGAGCGGCTACACCGGGAAGCTGGTCGCCCGCCAGCTCGCCGCACGCGGCATTCCGTTCGTGGCCGCCGGCCGCAACGGCAACCGTCTCAAGGCCGAACTCGGCGCCCTGCCCGAACTCGACGAGGCCTCGTACGAGATCGCCGAGGTGTCCGCGGACGAGGCGGCCCTCACCGAACTGCTGCGGGACCGCAAGGTCGTCTACAACACGGTGGGCCCGTTCATGCAGCTCGGCGAGCCCGTCGTGCGCGCCGCCCTGGCCGCCGGCTGCCACTACCTGGACAGCACGGGCGAGCAGGACTGGATGCTGCACACCCAGCGCGCGTTCGGCCGGCAGTTCGCGGAGCGCGACCTGCTGCTCATCCCGGCCCTGTCGATGATGTGGGCGTCGGGCAACCTGGTGGCCGAGCTGTGTCTGGAGACGCCGGGTGTCGACAGCCTGGACATCCTGTACGTGCCGCGCGGCAGCACCCCGTCGGTCGGCTCGACGCTGTCCTTCCTGCGCATGTGCTGCCAGCCCCAGTACCGGCTGGTCGACAACGAGCTCGTGCAGTGGCCCGCCGCCACCAGCTTCCAGGCCACCTCACCCGGCATCCACCGCACCCTCGACTGCCTCCCGTGGAGTGGAGGCGGCGAGCCGGTCTGGTTCGCCGAGGACGAACGGGTCCGCCACTGCGAGACCCTGGTCTCCTTCGGCGATCCCAACGCGATGGCCGCGGTCCTGAACCTCACCCGCGAATTCGCCGACAAGTACGCGCACCTGCCCGCCGAGGAGCAGGAGGCTGCCACCAACAACTGGGGCCACCAGATGGCCGCGAGCGAGCCGCCCCGCGACGACGCGAACATCAGCCGCACCATCGTCTCCTGCCAGGGGCGTGGCCTGACCGGCGGCGTGAGTGCCGTGCTGTGGGGCAACTGCGGCTACGACCAGACCGGCGTGATCGCCGCCGGTGCCATCGAGCGGCTGCTGCGGGAACGCCACCGAGCCGTCGGCTTCGTCTCCCCTGCCCACGCCTTCGGCGCCCGTCCCCTGCTCTCGGAATGGTCCGAAGCCGGTCTCGTCGAATTCGAGCTGCGCTGATGACCACCGCCGTCCGCCCACGAGCAACCACGTCCTGTCACTGACAGGCAGCGCCCATCTGATCGACGAGAACCGGCCGGCCTGAGCGCTGCGGGCGCGGCTCCGGGCGGCCGGGGCCGCGCCCGGCAACCGCCGGACACCCACCGACAGGAGAGCCCGAACGATATGCAGAACGCCTATGTGGCCGGAGCGGCGACCACCCGCTTCGGCAAATTCCCCGGCGCCACGGTCCGTTCACTGACCGAGGAAGCCGTGGCCGCCGCCCTGGCCGACGCGGGGATGACTGCCCGCGACATCGAGGCGGTCTACTTCGGCAATGCCGCCGACGGCGTGCTGAGCGGCCAGGAAATGATCCGCGGCCAAGCAGCCCTTCGGCACACCGGGTTGCTCGGAGTGCCGATCGTCAACGTCGAGAACGCCTGCGCCTCCTCCTCGACCGCCTTCCACCTGGCCGTTGCGGCGGTCGACTCGGGCAGCGTGGACGTGGCGCTCGCCGTGGGCGCCGAGAAGCTCACCCACCCCGACAAGACCAGGTCCTTCGCGGCGATCGGCGCCGCCGTCGACCTCCTCCAGCTCGACGAGCTCAAGGCGTGGAGCCGAAGCGGCACACCTGAGAACGCGGACGACTCCAAGAAGTCGTTCTTCATGGACATCTACGCCGCCAACACGCGGGCCTACATGGCGCGCACCGGGGCCACCCGGGAGGACTTCGCCGAGGTCGCGGTCAAGAGCCACCGCCACGCATCCCTCAACCCCAACGCGCAGTACCGCACACCGGTCACCGCCGAGGAGGTCCTCACCAGCCGCATGGTGTCCGACCCGCTCACCCTCCTGATGTGCTCGCCCATCGGCGACGGATCGGCAGCGATCGTGGTGTGTTCGCCACGCCGGGCCCGGAGCCTGCCCGGCCCGGCGGTACGTGTACGAGCCAGCGTGCTCGTATCCGGAAGCGACCGGCCGAACGCCGAGCCGGCCGCCGCCCGCGCCAGTGCCGCGGCCTACGAGCGGGCGGGCCTGGGCCCACAAGACCTCGACGTCGTGGAGGTGCACGACGCCGCGGCCCCGGCCGAGCTGATGGTCTACGAGGAACTGGGCCTGTGCGGCCCGGGCGAGGGCCCCGCACTGCTGAAGTCCGGCGCGACCGCCCTCGGCGGACGCCTCCCGGTCAATCCCAGCGGCGGTCTGCTCTCCCGCGGCCACCCCTTGGGCGCCACCGGCTGCGCCCAACTGGTCGAACTCACCGGCCAGTTGCGCGGCCGCTGCGGACCACGGCAGGTGCCCGGGGCCCGGGTCGCGCTCGCCGAGAACGGCGGCGGGTTCCTCGGCACGGATCCGGCCGCCATGGTCGTCACGATTCTCACGGCGGACTGAGGCACCGACCGCCACTCCCCCGGACCTCATCACCGTCCCTACCGGAAAGCAGGAAGGAGATGTCGTACGTCGACACCGCGATGGCGGAGTACGGCGCTAGGACGGCGGGGGTTCCGCTGGAGGCACTCGGCCCCGTTCTCTCTACGCTCGGGCGCATCGCCGAACCATCGGACGTCGCCCGCTTCGTGCTCTTCCTCGCCTCGGACGAGGCCGCCTGCCTCACCGGCAGCGCATACACGATCGGCGGGGGCGGCACGACGCTCGTCAACGTCGCCCGAACCACCCGCACCCCGTTCACGACGCCGCCCCGGGACCCACTCGGCCCGAGGCAGCGGTCATGCGGCCGCCGAACCAGCCGCAGGCCCGCAGGGCCAGTTCCAGATTCGCCGTGTCCTCCTCCCACGGACGGCCAAGACACTCCACCGCCTTGTGCACCCTGTACTGAACGGTGTTCTTGTGCAGCATCAGTCGCTCACCCGTCGCCGTGAAACTGCCCCGCAGCGCAAGGAAGACGTGCAGGGTCTCCCTGAGCCGGGCGAACCGTTCGCCCTCCTGGGCAAGCGGTCCAAGGACGGAGTGAACCCAGTCTCGGGCGGCATCCGGATCGGACCACATCAGCGCCAGCGGACCCACTTCGGCGAACCAGGTGGCCTGCGCGTGCTCCGGCCCGCCGAGCGTCGCCGCCGTATGAGCCAGCTGCGCCTGCCGGTGGGTGGCCCTGAAGCCCGCCACGCCGTGAGCCGGTTCACCGAAGGCCACTCGCAACCGGCATCGGCCCAGCACCTCGTCCAGACTGCTCCGCGCCGGTGTGCGGCCGGATGGCAACGCGATCCAGGCCCAGGCGAGCTGCTCGTCGCGGTGGACGAACAGGGGAGCGCCACTGCCGACGGCGCGGGCCAGTTCACCCACCACCCGCTGCGGATCCGCCGCTTCGACCGTGTGCTCCGGTCCGCCGCCCCAGACGACGAGCCCGAGATGATCCCGTCGCAGGGGATGGTTCAGGACGGCCTCGGCCTCGTCGATGTCGATGCCGGAACCCGACAACAGCGCTTTCACCGTGGACAGTTGCGCCACGGCGTGGTGCCGCAGCCAACGATCCCGCTCCCGCTCGTGGGCGGCGGTGACCTGCTCGGAGACGATGTCGACATAGGAGAACAGCCGCTGGTTGAAGACCGGACCGGCGAGAGCCAGTACCTTCACGTCCGCTGCCCGCCTGCCCAGCTCGTCCAGGCAGTCGGACACGAACCTGGCATGGGCCAGCTGGTACGCCCTGACCAGCACACTGGTCGGGATGTCCCGCTGGGCCAACCGCCGAGCCCACTCGACCGCGGCCACCGGAGCCTCGACGCGGTCCAGGTCGATGCGGTGCTGCATCAGGTGGAGCATCAGTGCGACGTTCTCCTCGATGCTGGCGGTGAGCATGCCCTCGATGTACGGGTCCCCGCGCAGCGAGGGAATGTCCGCAAGGATCTGGGCCCGCAGCCCGTCGCTGATCTCGGGGATGCGCTGGGCGAGCTCGCCGACCATGTCCCGGATGAGGAGATCGACATCGCCTTCGGTGTCCATGCTGCCTCCTTGGCCCCAAGGCGGAGCGGGTGCCTACGACAAGGATCGCGCCCGGCCGTGCCCGCATCGTAATGCGACCGGCGCGTCCATGGCCCGGACGTGCAGCTGCACGCACACGGGCTGTGTCCCGCCTCCGGGTGCGGGTGGCCGCGGCTCCGTGCTTGCCGCAACCGCCATCTCCCAGAGCGCCGCCGACCCGCTGTCCGGGCTGGTGCTGCGCGACGTACCGGCACCCCGCCCGAAGCTCGGCTCGTCCCGGGTACGGGTCGTGGCCTCCTCCTTGTCCCTGGTGAGCAAGACCCACGCCACCGGCGCCGACCTGCTGTGGCGCGTCTCGGACTCCTTCACCGTGCCCGTCCTTGAGGTGCTGGACGACGGCACCACCTCTCCCGCCTGCGCGAACAGCGAGGGCTGCGACGATTTCATCGGCCGGCTCGCGCCGCACCGGCACAGCCTCCTGGAACGGGGCAAGCAGGGCCTGTGGAACCGGAACCCGCCTCACGCCACCAGCATGAGCGCCTACCCGATACCTGCGGGCCCGGGCGGCGGTGCGCTCCGGACGGAGCCTGTGTCAGAGGTCGCCGTGCATGGCCTCGCCGTCCACGAGCGTCAGGACGGGCCGGGCCGGGCTGACCGTTTCCAGGTCGGTCAGCGGACAGTCGAGGACCACCAGATCAGCACGGTGGCCGACGGTGAGCGCGCCGACCTCGTCCTCGGCATGGTTGGCGTACGCCGAACCCGCCGTGTAGGCGTCCGGCGCGACATCGAAATCGTGAGCGTGCTGGGCTTCGAGGATGTCGGTGAGCACTTCGTCACCGACCGCGTGGGGATCCTGGCGGGGGCCGAGACGGGTCACGGCCCTGTAGATCGCCCAGAAGGGGTTGGGGTCCGTCACCGGCCAGTCGCTGCCCATGGCAAGGCGGGTGCCGGCCGCCCTCAAGGTTGGCGCGTCGCACCAGCCCCGCGTCCACCAGCGGCAGCCGGCTCCTGGCGTATCTCGTCGGGGTAGTCCTCGGTGGAGTTGGCGAACCACACCAGGCTGCCGCCCTCGAAGTCCTCGCCCTGGCAGGAGGGGTCGGGGGTGATGGTGACGGTCGAGCGGACGGCGGCGTTGCCGGCGTTGTCGGAGCCTCCGCCTCGGCGCCGGCGGGGAGGGTGATGAGGGCGCCTGCGGCGGCTGCCAGTCGCACTCTTCGCGTTCTGCGCGGTCCTCGCGTCATGACGTCTTCTTTGACTCTGGACGGCGATGTTCACGCGAATATCGATGTTGCGAGTTGTTTTGTCGTGGTGCGTGCTGTGAGTCAAGGTGCGTGCGGTGCTCGTCGCAGACCCCGACTGCAGGACGCCGGGGAATGGCTGGCGGGCGTCGGTCGGTCCGACTCGTTGGATGCGGCGGGGCAGCGCCGCGCGGCGACAATGCGGCAGCCGAGCGTAGACAGGACGCCCTCGCCCCGCCTCACGGATGTTCGTATTTGTGAATAAGAATCAAGTACAGGTTCATTGACCTGTTCTCGGCAAGCGCTTACTTTCCACGGAAAGCGCTTTCCCACAGTGCGGTATCCGGGCCATGGATGTCCCTCGAAGCAACCGCGTCGTCGCACTCAGAGCCGCCACACAGAAGGAGATCAGCGACATGTACCCGCTCTCCTGGCGCCGGAGCCGGACGCACCTGCGTCGTCGCCGTTGGAAAGAACGCGCCGGAGCACACCGTCACGGTGACCTGACCGACCGGCACCGACGGCCTGGAAGCCTCCGGCAGCAGCGGAAGCACCGATCCACAACGAGAGGAGCACTCAACTTCTGAGCCGGTCGGCGACCCGTCAGCGGCAGACCGGCGACCTCGACGGTCTGCCGGAACAACCCGGCATGGAGCGGCACCACTCAGCGTTCGAAGACGAATGGGGAAACGAGGATGAGACGATTAGTCGGACTGCGACTCCGTGCAGCGCTGGCCACGATGGCCCTCACGGCCGCGAGCGGTTGGGTCCTGTCGATGCCCACGGCGTCGGCGGCGACCGGCAGCGCCAGCGGCTACGCGGCCCAGAACGGCGGTACCACCGGCGGCGCGGGCGGGCAGACGGTGCGGGCCACCACGGGAACCGAGATCAACGAGGCCCTGTGCAACCGGGCCGGCACCGATACCCCGGTCATCATCGAGGTGGAAGGGACCATCAACCACGGCAATACCAGAGACGTGTCGGGCGACAGCTGCGATGTCACCGACGACCTGATCGACCTCAAGAAGGTCAGCAACGTCACGATCGTCGGGGTCGGCAGCGGAGCCGTCTTCGACCAGCTCGGCATCCATATCCGTGAATCCCGCAACATCATCATCCAGAACGTGACCGTCCGGAACGTCAAGAAGTCGGGCTCGCCCACCTCCAACGGCGGCGACGCCATCAGCATGGAGAGGAACGTCCGCAACGTCTGGGCCGACCACCTCACCCTGGAGGCGTCGGGTGGGGAGTCGGAGGGCTTCGACGGCCTGTTCGACATGAAGGACAACACTCAGTACGTGACGCTGTCCTACAGCATCCTGCGCAACTCCGAGCGCGGCGGTCTCATCGGATCCAGTGAAAGCGACCGGTCGAACAGCTTCATCACGTTCCACAACAACTTGTACTCGAACCTCAACTCCCGCACACCCCTGCTGCGTGGCGGCACGGCCCACATGTTCAACAACCACTACGTGGGCCTCGTCGAGTCCGGCATCAACTCCCGGGCCGGGGCTCGCGCCAAGGTCGAGAACAACTACTTCGAGGACTCCAAAGACGTCCTGGGCACCTTCTACACCGACGAGCGCGGCTCCTGGGAGGTCGGCGGCAACATCTTCGACAACGTGACCTGGTCGAGCGAGGGCAGCGAGAACTACCCGGCCGGCCCAAACCCGCAGTCCACCACCACGGTCAGCATTCCGTACTCCTACAGCCTCGATGAGGCCAGTTGCGTGCCGGGCATCGTGAGCGAGACGGCGGGCGCCAACAAGGGTCTGAAGGTGTCGGACGGGAACTGCACGCCGCAGAACCCGGATCCGACCGACCCGACCGACCCGACGGACCCGACGGACCCGACCGATCCCCCCAGCGGGACCAACCTCAGCATCGGGGCCGGCGCCGACGGCTCCAGCAAGGCCAGCGGGACCAGCTACGGCAACGTCATCGACGGCGACATGAGCACCTACTGGTCACCGAGCGGCTCGGCCGGCCGGATCTCGGTCAAATGGGGCTCGGACACCACGGTGTCCACGATCAACGTCCGTGAGGCGGCAGGTTCCGAAGGCAACATAGGCTCCTGGCGGGTCGTCAACCACGACACCGGCGACGTCCTGGCCTCCGGCAGCGGGGCGGGGGTCATCACTTTCCCGGCGGCGTCGCTGAGCAAGATCAACTTCGAGATCACCAGCTCGAGCGGCACGCCGAGGGTCGCCGAGTTCGAGACCTACGCCGGATCGCCGCCGGACGACGGGACCACCGAGCCGCCGGACGGCGGCGAGGCGGTGCGGTTCGAGGCCGAGTCCTCCTCGGCGACGTGCGACGGCACGATCGACTCCAACCACTCCGGCTACTCCGGCACCGCGTTCTGCAACACCGACAACTCCATCGGCGCCGGTGCCGGGTTCACCATCGAGGCGGCCGACGCCGGCTCCGCGACCCTGGAGGTCGGTTTCGCCAACGGCGGCTCATCGGCCCGCGGCGCGGACTTGGTCGTCAACGGCTCGACGGTCCAGTCGGTCTCGTTCGAGGCCACCGGCGCGTGGAACACCTGGTCCACCAAGTCACTGACGGCGCAGCTGGGTTCGGGCACCAACACCGTCCGGCTGGTCGCCACCGGCTCGGCGGGCCTGCCGAATATCGACTACCTGGACTCCTCGACCGGCACCCCGCCGGATGGTGGCGGCGACAACCCGCCGCCGACCGGGGACGCGCTGCACGTGACGCCGGGTGGCCGCGACGGCGCCGCCGGGACCGAGACGGACCCGACGACGCTCACCGCGGCGATCGCCGGGATCGAGCCCGGCGGGACCATCTACATGCACGGGGGCACCTACAACTTCTCGCAGACGGTCCACATCGAGCCGGGCAACGACGGCACCTCGGGCAACCGCACCGAGCTGTTCGCCTACCCGGGTGAGACCCCGGTGCTGAACTTCTCGGCCCAGAGCGAGAACTCGTCCAACCGCGGCCTGGCGATCGGCGGTGACTGGTGGCATCTGCAGGGCCTCACCGTCGAACGCGCCGGTGACAACGGGATCCTCCTGGGCGGGAGCAACAACATCATCGAGCGGGTGGTGACGCGGTTCAACCGCGACACCGGGCTGCAGCTGTCGCGCTACACCGCCGGCGCGCCGTCCTCGGAGTGGCCGTCGAACAACCTCATCACCAGCTCGGAGTCGCACGACAACGCCGACTCCGACGGCGAGGACGCCGACGGATTCGCTCCGAAGCTCACCGTGGGTCCGGGGAACGTCTTCCGGTACTGCGTCGCCCACAACAACATCGATGACGGCTGGGACATGTTCACCAAGGACGACACCGGCCCGATCGGAGCGGTCACCATCGAGGACTCCCTCGCGTACGAGAACGGGACGCTCTCCAACGGCGGCCAGGCCGGAAACGGCGACCGCAACGGGTTCAAGCTCGGCGGCGAGGACATCGCGGTCGACCACACCGTGCGGCGGACCATCGCCTTCGACAATGGCAAGCACGGGTTCACCTACAACAGGAACCCCGGGTCGATGACGATCGAGAACAACCTGAGCATCGGCAACGAGGAGCGCAACTACAACTTCGACGCGGGTGACTCGACGTTCCGGAACAACACCTCCTGCGACAGCGGGTCGAAGGACCGGATCATCGGCGACGACGCCGGCGGAAACCAGTGGTGGTCCGGTTCCAACGGGTCCAGGTGCTCCCAGTACTCCGGAAACCTGGACTGGCAATTCGCCTCCGACGGTCGCCTGCTGGTGACCATAGGAGGCGATCCCGTCAACCTGTAGCCGATCCGGCCGACGGTGCCGGCATCGGTAGGACACTGGCCGGCCCGTCCGAATGAACCGGACGGGCCGGCCATTCCACGTCTCCACACCACTCCCGGCGGGGCCGGGACCCCGTAACCAACAGGTACATGCAATCGGTCGTGCCATCTCATGTCGTACAGAGGGAGGTTGTACCGAATATGCCACTCAGTGGAATGCGAGTCCATGGCAAGCGGTCGAGAGTGGTGCGGATCGCCTTGGCGGCGGTACTGGTCCTGCTCGCCACCATCGCGCTCGCGTCGCCGTCGTCGGCGCGGACCAGCACGCTCACCGTCGCGACCAACGGCGACGACGCCAACCCCGGCACCGTCGCCGCTCCCCTGCGCACCATCCAGCGCGCCGTCGATCTGGCCGAACCCGGCACCGTGATCCAGATCCGCGGCGGCACCTACGACCCCGGCGTCAATATCCGCATCGAGAAGAGCGGCACCGCCTCACAGCCGATCACCATGCGCGCCTACGACGGCGAGCATGTCGTCATCGACGGCGAGAACATGCCCAACACCCCCGCCCCCTTGGGTGAGTCGTACCCGCGCATCGAGCGCGGCGCGATCCACGTCGCCGGCGACTGGTGGCGCTTCGAGGACCTGGAGATCATCAACGGACCCTACGGAATCTTCGCCATCGAGTCCGACAACAACATCTACCGGGACCTGGTCACCCGCGAGAACTACGAGACCGGGCTGCACCTCGTGCTCGACTCCAGCGACAACCAGGTCATCAACCTCGACAGCTACGGCAACCGGGACCCGCGCAAGAACGGCGAGAGCGCCGACGGGCTGGCCATCAAGCAGGGCACCGGCTCGGGCAACACCGTGGTCGGGGCCAGGTTGTGGAACAACGCCGACGACGGCTTCGACTCCTGGGAGTTCCTCAGCCCGATCCGCATCGAGGACTCGGTCGCGTGGGGCAACGGCGTCGACCGCTGGGGCTTCCCCGGATGGGAGGGCGACGGCAACGGCTTCAAGCTCGGACGCGGTGACGCCGACCACGTCGTGACCAACAGCATCGCCTTCGACAACGCGGTGAGCGGATTCATCGACAACGGCAACACCGCCTCGCTGCGGCTGGAGAACAACACCGCCTGGGACAACGGCGGCAGCGGGTTCGTCTTCGACCGCTCGACCTCGACGCTGAACCGGAACCTGTCCGTGAGCAACGGCAGCGGCGTCGATCTCGGGCCGTCCGGCGGCAGCGGCAACTCCTGGGACATCCGGGACGACTGGAGCAACGCCGACCTGGTCAGCACCGGCACTTCGACCATCAAGGGCCCGCGCGAGGCCGACGGCTCGATTCCCGCCACGGACTTCCTGCTCCCACGGGACTACCCGAACCTCGGCGCCGACTTCAGCGGCGACGGCGGCAACACGGGCGACCCGGGCCGCTACGAGGCCGAGGACGCTCCTGCCGCCTGCGACGGCTCCATCGACGCCAACCACGCCGGATACTCGGGGACCGGGTTCTGCAACACCGACAACGTCTCCGGTGCGGCCGCGCGGTTTACGGTCGAAGCCGCCGGTTCCGGCACGGCTACTGTGAAGATCCGCTACGCCAACGGTGGCTCGTCCGACCGACCTGCCGACGTCGTCGTCAACGGCGCGACGGCGCAGTCGATCTCGTTCGGGACCACCAGCGCGTGGGCGAACTGGGCGACCGCGACGGTCACCCTGCGGTTGAACGCGGGCAACAATGCGATCTCGCTGACCGCGACCGGTTCCGACGGCCTGCCGAACATCGACTACCTGGACGTCACGACCGGCGCCGCCTGACGGCCCGGACCGGGACCTGATTCGAGAATCCGAGTGAGGAAGCCCCGGCAGGCCATCTCCTTCTTCCAGGAATGGTTGCGCTAGCGGCCGGGGGGGCTGATGACAATGCCGTTGCGCGCCATCGGCGTGCCCTCAGGAGTACCTCAGAGCCCATATGTTCGACCTTGCCGGTCGAGGCTGAGGAACGGGGTCGCCATGTGGATGCCCTGGCGAGGACCCCGGACGCCCCGCCCCGAGGCTGGGGGCCGGGTGTGAACGGCGGGCGTCTCAGAATGGATCGACAATACGCCGAAGTCAGTAACGGCCGCCGTTGCTGCTGAGGGCGCGCAGCAGGAAGGGCAGCAGTCGGTCGGCCGTCTGCGCCGCCGCGGCCTCGTCCACCTGGTCCGGCAGTACCGAGGTGAGCAGAAACCTGCTCACCAGCGGACCGATCACCAGATCGCCGAGCAGGTCGGCATCCTCGGGCGGCGCGATCTCGCCCCGGTGGACGGCGCTTCGCACGATTTCCTCCACGCTTCGGCGTAGGGGCGCCACGAACGCGGTCGTGAGAGCCTCGGCGAGGGCGGTGTTGTGTGCGGCCTCGCCGACCAGGGTTCGCATCAGCCGCCCGCCCTCGCCCACCAGAGCGGCGGCCTTGTCCAGGAGCACGGCACGCAGGTCGCCTTCGAGCGTGCCGGTGCCGGGCGGGGTCTTCAGGTCGCGGGTGTAGGTCGAGGCGGCGGCGATCACCAGGTCCTCCTTGGAGGACCAGCGGCGGTAGAGAGTTGCGGTGGACACTCCGGCGCGAGCCGCGACGGCAGTGGTGGTGAGTGCGCCGTAACCTCTCTCGGCCAGAACGGCCAGGGTGGCGTCCAGCAGGGCCCTGTCCCGCGCGGCGTCGCGGGGGCGTCCCCGGTTCGGCCCGGCCTCAGGCATCGAGCAGTCCCGGCAGGTGTTCGGCGAGATGCATGGCGTGCAGTCGGGCGAACTCGTCGTGCGTGCAGTGTCCGTAGGCAGGGTGGGGTGCATGCGGTCCGGTGTGGCCGGTGAACAGGGCCACCGCGTCCGCCAGGGCGGCTGCCGCCTGCGTCGCGGGCAGGTTGGGGTCCAGCGGCGGGGCTCCGTCGATCTCCGCGCCGAGCGGGTGCTTCATCGTTCCGCGGCGCAAGAAGACGCGTTTCGCCAGCGCCCCCGCCGTGGCACGGAACAGGGCGGGCTTGAGTCTGGGGTATCCGGTCACGGAGTAGCGGACCGTCTGGGCGCAGTGCTGCAGCGTCTGGGACAGGTTCCAGGGGCCGCCGGGAGCCAGCAGTTCGTGCTCGGGGCGGCCGACCTTTCCGGGGAGCCGGTCAGTGAGGTCGGTGAGGATGGCTGACGTCATGGGGGTCATCCTATCCAAAAACAAAACGACCAATTTTCGTTTCCTATATGCCCCGGCAGCATGATCCCTGACACTGATCTGACCCGCGACGGCGCCGTGGCGGAAACCGACTCCCGTCTGCGCGCCGCCTTCGCCACCGGCCGCACCAGACCCCTGGCCTGGCGGAAGGCCCAACTTCGGGCGCTGTGCGGCCTGCTGAGCGACCATCGGCAGATGCTCGCGGCGGCGCTGAACGCCGACCTCGGCAAGAGCGCGGCCGAGGCACACATCACCGAGATCGGGTTCACCGTCAACGAGATCGACCACAGCTGCGCCACCTGGACCGTTGGGTCCGCCCTGACAGGGTCCGCATACTACTGTCGCTCGCCCCGGCCCGCGCCCGCACAGTACGGGAACCGCTGGGCACGGTGTTGATCATCAGCCCTTGGAACTACCCGCTGCAACTGGCCCTGGCACCTCTTGTCGGCGCGCTGGCCGCGGGCAACTGCGCGGTCAACCGCAACCAGTACCGGCCGGGTGTCTGCACCATCGCCGCACCCGTCCTCGACGAGCACGGCACACCGCTGGCCACCGTGGCCATCTCCATGCCCGACTCCCGGTACGACGAGGACCGGCTACCCGAGTGGGGCCGCCTAATCGCCGATGCGGCCGCGGAGATCTCCAGACGCCGGCTGGACGCATGAGCGCGCCACCGGCCAGCCCTCCAACCCTCGGTCCGCTCGGACCGTGCCGGGCCTGCAGACGGCCACGGCGGCCGACGGCGTGCCGCCCCCGCCGACACGGGCACGGCGATGCGCTCCCACCGCCCCGCCGGATCGCGGGCATCGGTTCGCCGCAGCCCCCGGCCCGCGCGCTGCGCTCCTCGACAAGGTCGTGCTCACCCGCCTGAGGACCGCGCCCTGTGGCGGGGCGTGCGGCGGCGACGCGTCGCCGATCGCCAGGCAGTTCCCTCAGGTCCCGGGAGCCGAGGGACGCCGACACCCGGCCCGCACCCGCACCCGGGGAGACAACCGACGCGTGCAAGGAACGGTCGGCCCATCGTGAAGACCGGCTGTAGGCCAGGTTAAGAAATCCTCGATGGACCGGACGGCCGGCGCAAGGCAGATTGCTGCTGGCCGGTGACGGTTCGGATGTCGGTGTCCACAGCCCCGTCCCCGGATCCGATGACGGTCTGGTCAGGGTGCTCCGTAGCGGCACGGACCTAACACATCCGCGCCTACGCCGGATGGGCGCGGTGGGCCGTGCACACCCCGCTGGTGCCGGGCGACGAGTTCACCGGAGAGGTCGACGCACGAGCCAACCGATTAATCAAGTTCGGAAAAACGTTTCCATACCCACAGACCGACATATTATTGCAGATGCAAACACTCGCCCTTTGCTTCGGCAGTAGGGACTCCATAGGAACGCGACCCCCTTCGTTGGGGCCTAAACGGGATCCTGACCAGACAGGCAGGACCCTCCTTTTGCAATGTCGGGAATCCCTTTACGGTGCCCTATGCAGCGAGGCGGACTAGCCGCTTGTAGCAGCACAGGGCTGCGGCGAGGCCGAGAAAGGCCAGGGAGTTGCGGCAGTGGCGTTCGCAGCGGGGGCCGAGTCGGCGGTAGCCGGACAGCCAGGAGGCATCGTTCGCTCGATCACCCGCCTGCGGCGGCCCAAGTGTTAGCTGGACCCCTTTTAGCCCGCACGTGAGCGGAGTCGAGTACCACGCGCGAGCGTCGATGAGGCCGGCGTCATCAAGTATGTGCAGCACCGCCACACATGACACCACCTAAGGGGACGGGCACATCGCCGGCCTGCCCGCCGAGGAGTTGGCACGGCCGACTTCGCGCTGATCGCCACCTCCATGATCACGATCAGGGGCCTCCGGCAAAGACTTCACCGAACCTTATTGGCAATGAATGTCATCTGCCATTTTCAGTCACGTTGTGTCCCTCCACCCGCTGCGGACGTGCCACTCGTGTCCCAACGGCCGCGCCCCGCCCAAGCGGGGGACCTCACAGTCCCGTGGTCTGTTCGTCGGGAGGGACCTGGCATCCGATCCTTTGACCTGAACCCGGAGCCCCCGTGCACCTGCGCATGCCCATGCCTACAGCCGCCTTCGTCGCGGCCTCCACACTCTTCGTCAGCGGCTGCTTCACATCCGCCGGCGACGAGACAACGAACGCCGCCGCGTCAGGGGATCGGATCAAGCTCACCATGATGCAGCCGCCGCGCTCCGGACTCTCCCCGTTCAGCGACGACGCTTTCAAACTCTCCCGCTGGGCCACCGCCGAGACCCTGGTGGTGCTGGACGAGGAAGGCGACGCCCAGCCGGCGCTCGCCACCAGGTGGAGACGGACCGCAGACACGACCTGGGAGTTCAGCCTCCGCGACGGCGTGACGTTCCACGACGGAAGCAAGCTCACCCCCGAGGTCGTCGTCAACACCCTGACCCGAGCCGCCAAGGCTTCCCCGAAACCGCGCATCCTCGACGGCGTTGCCCTGACTGCCACAACACGGGACGACAAGGTGGTCGTCACCACAGCTGAGCGGGACCCGCTCGTCCCGCAGCGTCTCTCTTCGCCGCAGCTGTCGATTCTCGCCACCAGCGCGTACAAAAAGAACGGCAAGGTCGACCCGGTCGGCACAGGCAGCGGCCCGTTCAAGCTGGTGAAGGTGGTCGGAACCACCACCGCCACCCTCGACCGCCATGACGGCTACTGGGGCGTCAAGGCCAAGGCTCCCGGCATCGATGTCTCCTTCGTCCCGGACGGAACCGCTCGCGCGGCGTCCATCCGCGGCGGCGAGGCGCATATCGCCGAGGCCATACCCGTCTCCCAGGCCTCTCTCCTCGATGAAAAGGCCATCACCGAGGTGCCGATGCCGCGCACCAACACCCTGTACCTCAACACTGAGAAGGGGCCGCTCAAGGCCCCGGGCCTGCGGGCCGCCGTACGGTGAGGCGGTCGACGCGAACGAGCTTGTCAAGGGGATCTACGAGGGACGGGCCGACATCGCCCAGGGGCTGCTCGGCCCCGCCCTGCCCTGGGCCGCCGAAGGCCGCGAGGAACGCAGGGAGCGGACGAGGGCCGAGGACCCCAACGGCGCCACCATCACACTGGGCACCTACTCGGAACGGGCTGAACTGCCAGAGGTCGCCTCCCTACTGCAGCAGCAACTCCAGGACGCCGGATTCAGGGTCCAGCAGATCGTGCGGGAGTTCACGCACCTCGAGCAGGACGTACTCGCCGGGAAGTTCGACGCCTTCATCCTGTCCCGGGCAACCGTGCTGGACTCCGGTGACCCGGTGGCATATCTGCAATCCGACTTCACCTGCGACGGCTCCTTCAATATCGCCCAGCTCTGCGACAAGACCGTGGATGCAGCCGTGAAGAAGGCCGCCCGTACCGACGTCGGCGATGCTCGGCGCGCCGCGATCCTGGAGGCCGAGGCCGCGATCCTCAAGACCGACGCCGCGATCCCGATGCTGCACGAGCGTGTCATCCAGGGCGACGCGACCTCGGTCATCGGCTCGGCCAAGGACCCACGCGAGTTCGCTGCTGCGCGGCACCTCGCTGTCGATGCGGTAGCGATCATTCGCACATTCCTGGTCGGCAGCCGAGTCGCCGTGGGGCACTGGGGCGGCCGACCGTTGGAAACCTCAAGCGGCAGGAGTCTGTGACCGGGGGCTCTTGAGTGCGGTGGCACAGGACATGGAACCCGCAAGAGGGCCTCGCGGGACCCGCCTGGCCCCCTGCGAGTCGTTGATCGACCAATGCTCTGGGTGATCTGATGCCCCGCGCAAGCACGACGCACCGTCGAGCGAGTCTCGAACAGTCGGCTGACGAACACGGCGCGTAGGCGGCGACCTGTCCGATGGCGAGGCGGGGCCTGTGTCGCCGCCAGCGTCCCTGGATCGCCATCGAAGCGTGCCGCGGAGTACTGCACTTGTTCATTCCACTGTCCGGTTGAACGTCGCGCCTGATCTGAACTGTGATCGTTGGTCTCGACGGGGCCGGCATGGGCGGCGGGCGTCCTAGACCGGAACGACGGCCAGTCTGATGCCGAGCCCAATGAGTACGGATCCCATGAGCCGGTCGAGCACTGTCGAGAGTGCGGGCCTTGCGAGCCGGCGGCCCACCCGGGTCAGCAGGTAACTCATCCCCGGGTACCACGTCATGAGCACCACGGTGTGAGCGGCGAGCAGCGCGGCGGCCGCCGGGACGACCGCATCGTCCGGCCCGATGAACTGCGGGAACACGGTGGTGTAGAAGATCCCCACCTTGGGATTGAGCAGGTCGCCGATCAGACCGCGGCGGAACCCGCCGAACGCGGACAGCTTCGGCGCGACACCGTCGGGCCGCTGGCCAGCCGACCGGCGCCGGGCCGAGCGCAGGGCCTGCACGCCCAGCCAGATCAGGTATGCGGCGCCCGCCAGTCGGAGTGTGTCGTATGCCACGCGCGAGGTCGCCAGCAGCGTCGCGAGCCCGAGCACGGAGCCCGCCGCCCAGAAGACTTTGCCGAGTGTCAAGCCGACCGTGGCGGCGACCGCGGCACGCTGACCGCCCTGTCGCGCGCAGCCCAGGACGACCGTGAGATTGGCGCCCGGAGTTGCCGCGAGGACGAGGCACAGCGCGACGAAAGAACCCAGTTGGGCCCAGGTGAGTCCTAGCACACCGGATCACCGCCACCGGCTGCCTGTACGAGCGACGTCACCGGTTCCTCAGTGTAGGGCCCGCGGGGCGGTGCGGGCCCGCCCTTGAGGACATCCCCGGCCAGCAGCACACGGAGGCGGCCGCAGGCGCAGCGCTGGTAGCGCACCCAGCCCAGGGATGTCGAGTGCTTCGACAAGGTGCGGAAGAGGCATGCAGTCATGCCCTGAGCGTGATGCAATGAGTAAATGCATTTCAACGCTTACGGCGGAAACGCGGCCCTGCTGGCGGCGGCCCTGGCCAACCTCGACGACCAATGCGATGCCCGCACCGTCGAGACGCTGCTGGCCGAGCACCGGGTGGCGCGCCCCTGGCTGACCGACGAACAGCTCCAGCAGCTGCGGGCCTGGTGCCTGCGCCTGTGGAAGGCGTTCGCTGCCACCACAGCGCTGGAGCAGGTCGCCGTCGTCAACCGGTTGCTGGCCGATGCGGCGGCCCGCCCATACGTCTCCACCCACGACGGTCAGCCGCCGCACCTGCACTACGCCGACGAGAACGCCGACGTCGTCACGCGCGTAAGGGCCGCCACCGCAGCCGGCCTCGCCCTGGTCCTCACGGAGACCGATCCCTGCCGTCTCGGGCGGTGCTCGGCACCAGACTGCCGCACGGTCTTCGTCGACGTCTCCCGCAACGGCCGCCGCGCATACTGCTCACGCTTGTGCGCCACACGCGTCCACGTCTCCGCCCACCGCGATCGGAAGCAGCGCCGGTAGTGCGCTCGAGTACCAACTGCCGACGTGGCGGGAGCCGCGCAGGACGACTACGCCTACACCGCCCTGCGCAACGGCGCCTGCGGCTTCCTCCTCCAGGACGCCGCCTCCAGCCTGCTGATCGAGGCCGTACTGGACGTCGTACGCCTGCTCGCCGTGCCACCCTCCTCAGGACAGCTTCCAAGAGGCCCACACAGCCCGAGGAGAGAGCATGAAACACATCGTCTCATCCGTGGCCGCGACCGCCGTCGGCTCCGCGGCAACGACCGTACTCCGCGCGGAAGTCGAGAAGCATGTCCGCGAGAACCACGCCCTGCCGCTGACACAGCACAAGCCGAAGCGGTCAGTTGAGCCGGGGAGCTGAAGCGGCAGCAGGGCGCCGGCATGGAGTGCACAGTGGCGTCCCAGGACAGACCTGACGGTCACAATTTCCGTCAGTTACCCATCGGTTACACACAGAGTCGAATGAGTAGGGTTGGACAGCCGATGCGCAGAACCATACTTACCGGAGGGTTGGTGGCCACCGTGGCCGCGCTTTCCAGCTGCTCGTTGCAGACGAACGACACAAAGACGGAGAACGCGGCGAACGCTGATGCAGCGAAGACCTCCTCACCGTTCACAAGTACCCAGGGCTCCTCTTCAGATGATCGGCCGGACTCGCCGTGGGCAGCCTTCGCCCGACTGATGGAGGGCAACAAGCGTTGGGTGGACGGGAAGTTGCAGCACCCCGACCGGGGATCCCAGCCAGCGCCAGTTCGTCGCCGAGGAGCAGGATCCCTACGGTGTGATCCTGTCCTGCATCGACTCCCGGGTGCCGCCGGAGCTGCTGTTCAACACCGGACTCGGCGACCTGTTCGTGATGCGCACCGGCGGGCAGGTGGTGCAGCCGGTGGTCACCGGCTCCGTCGAGTACGGGCCCATGACGTCGGGGACGCCGCTGATCGTCGTACTCGGGCACCAGCGCTGCGGCGCCATCAAGGCCGCGTACAAGGCGCTGAAGGACAACAAGCCGCTGCCCGGCAACCTGCAGCCATCTCCGAGGCGCTGCGGCCCGCGTACGAGGAGACGGCGAAGGCCAAGCACGCCGACCCGGTTGACGCCGTGATCCGCATCCACACCAAGCAGACCTCCGCCGACCTGCGGACCAACGCCGACCTCGCCCCGCTCGTGAAGAAGGGCAACCTGGCCGTCGTCAGCGCCTACTACTCACTCGACACAGGCCGGGTGGAAGTCCTCACAGGCGCACCTTCTGCCTGACGGAATGGATTTTCCCCGGTCGACTCGATCGACGCGATTTCACTGAGTGGCGAGGTCTTCACGGAGCCTGTCGATTCGGACGTTGGTGACGTGGACGGCACTTAAGTATTGGGATCGAAAGCATCATGGCTGACCTCGATGAAAGTCTCGTTCAGGGACTGCCGCCGTCGTGAAGATTCCGTCACTGTATTGTTCTCGGCAAAACGCCAGCTGCCTTGGGCTGGAAAGCAGCACAGGCGATATGCAGGGAGACGGGCGGCGTCCTTACAGATGTGAGTGGGAGCCCACTTTTCCTCTGCGTGAGATCGTGAAGGCGCCGCGAGGGTCTTCACGATCTCACGCAGAGGACTGTCTCCCGTTTCCCGGAGTAGCCGCGCTGGGCCGACTTCCAGCGGTCGGTCGGGTTGGTCGCAGGTACCACGTGGTTGAGGACCAGGTGCTTGGCGCCGACGGATTCGGCGACGTCGCGGCCCGCCTGTTTCGGCGGTGGTGTGGCTGTCGTGAACCGGGAACGGGGTGCCGGGGCCGGTGAAGGCGCCCCCGCGCGCCCTGTCGTTGAAGTCGACGGCGAACACCTGGCGCAGGTAGCCCGTCGTGGCGGAGAGGCCGGGGGTGGGCCGCTGCGGCTTGTGGACCGGCGGCGCTGGACGGCCCTCGGGGAACACGCTGGGCAGCTCCCCGGTCGCCGGGTCTCGAATATCTTTGACGGAGTCAGCGTACGGAACACGATGTTGGTGGGCCGGTCTCGTGCATCGCGGGCCGGTCGGCGACGGGGTCGCTGCCGTTCTCCCGGCGCCGGACGGGGGGTCTGGCGCCGGGGAGTCGTCGGCGCTCATCGCACCGGCGCCACGGCAGTCATAGCCTGCGGCGGGCAGGGGGCAGAGGCACCGGTTCGACGCCCTCGACGACAGTGTTGCTGATGGTGCCGATGCCCTCGACCGTCATGGTGACGGTGTCACCAGGCACGAGGGGCGGGGGTTCGAGGACGCCGTGGCGGCCCCAGAGTTCGGCCAGGCAGCCGCCGTTGCCGCAGGTTCCGGAGCCCAGGACGTCGCCGGGCTGGATCCAGGTGCCGCGGGAGGCGTAGGCGGCCATCTCCTCGAACGTCCAGGCCATGTTCGCCACTCGGTCCTGCCCGACCGTCTCGCCGTTGACGGCGACGGTGAGGGCGAGGTCGAGGAAGCCCTCTGCGGTGCGGTGCGGTTCGAGTTCGTCGGCGGTGACGAGCCAGGGGCCGAGGGTGGTGGAGGTGTCCTTGCCCTTGGCCGGGCCGAGTTTGACGCGCATCTCGCGGCCTTGGAGGTCGCGGGCGGACCAGTCGTTGAGGATCGTGTAGCCGATGATGTGGTCGCGTGCCTGCTCGGGCGTCAGGTCCCGGCCCGCCTTGCCGATGACGGCTGCGACTTCGAGTTCGAAGTCGAAGCGCCCGCAGCCCGGCGGTACCGGCACGTCGTCGTGAGCGCCGATCATCGCGTACGGGTTGGTGAAGTAGAACGCGGGCGCCGCGTACCACTCCTCGGGCACGGTGTCGGCGTAGCCCCGGGCGACGCCCTCGACGTGGCTCTCGAAGGTCATGTAGTCGCGAACGGTGGGCGGCTGCAGCGGAGGCAGCAGTCTGACGTCGGCCAGGGGCACGGGCAGGGTGCCGGTCAGGGCGCGTTCTCCCTCCCCGCGCAGGGACTCCTCGCCCTCCACGATCAGGTCCAACAGTTCGACGGGATGTTCGAAGGGATGGACCTGGTCGTCGTTGACAACCCCCGCCTGCCGCTTCACGCCGTGGGCGAAGCTTGCGAACTTCACGCCGCGCTCCCCTCCGCCTCGGCCGGCGCGTTGCCGCCGCGTCGGAAGTCGACGAAGACGGCGGCGATCACGGCGGCGGTCACGCACGCGGCGGCGGTGAGGATCAGTCCGTTGTTGTAGCCGTGGGCCAGAGCGTCCGTGGTGTAGGGGGCGAGCTTGGCGCTGAGTGGCCCGAGGTCGGCGGTGTGCAGGGCCAGCGGGCCACCCTCGTGCAGGACGGCAGAGGCGATGCCGTGCTCCTTCGGGGTCAGTCCAGCTTCCGCGAGGCTCCCGGTCAGCTGGCCGGCGGCCATGCCGAGGGCGACGGCGCCGACGACGGCCGGGCCGAGGGTCTGACCGAGGTCGCGGACCAGGCTGGTGGTGGCTGCTGCCATGCCGGTCAGGTTCTGCGGTACGACGTTGACGGCGGCGGCGGTGATCGCGGCGACGACCAGGCCGAAACCGACGCCGTTCAGAATCAGCGGGCCCAGCATCGGCAGCAGAGCGGTCTCGTGGATCGGCAGCGCCCGCAGCCACAGCTGGCCCGCGGCCATCGCCAGGAAGCCGGTGACGAGCATGGGGCCGGGTCCGATGCGGTGCAGCAGACGGACCAGCAGGGGCCAGATGAACGGCGTGCACGCCTGGATGATCATGACCGGTATCGCGGCCTCGAAAGGGCCCTGGTGCTGAATGACACCGAGGCGGATGCTCAGGTCGTACGCGCCGCCGAGGAAGCCCAGCATGCCGATCACCGCCATCGCGGCCGACGCGGCGAACGCCGGGATACGGAAGAGGGGCAGCCGCAGCATCGGGGCCGCGCTGCGGTTCTCCACCACGATGAACGCGGTGATGAAGACGGCGAAGGCGACGAAGGACGCGACGATGGGGGCTGAGCCCCAGCCGTCCGAGGGACCCTGGATGATGCCGTACAGCAGGGCGAGCATGGCCACGGCGATGGTGATCTGCCCCGGCCAGTCCAGCGAGCGGCCCTCGGGGGCGCTGGACTCGGTGGCCAGCAGCCAGGCCGCCACGGCGGTGATCACGGCCAGCACGCCGGTCACGCCGAACGCCCACTGGAAGGCCGCGTGTTCGACGATGCCGCCGGACATGAGCGGGGCGATGAAGGCGCCGAGCGACAGGGCCGTGGTCCAGGAGGCCAGGCCCCTGGCTCGTGCGGCCGGGGTGGTCGTGATCGCGGTGATCATCGTCAGGGAGGCGGGGAAGAGCGCGGCGGCCCCGATGCCGGAGATCGCCTGGCCGGTGATCAGCTGGGCCGGGGTGTCGGAGGTGGCGGACACCAGGTAGCCGACGGCGGCCAGCAGCGCCGCGCAGACGACGAGCTTCTTACGGCCGTAACGGTCGCCCACGACGCCGAAGGTCAGCGCCAGGACGGCGGCGGGCACCAGAAAGGCGTCACTGATCCAGGTCAGTTCCGCGCCGGACGTCTGAAGCGTGCGCTGCATCTCGCCGTTGATCGCGGCGGGCAGCACCAGACCGATCTGGGCCAGGCAGACGGCCAGACAGCCGGCGACGATCGTGCCGGTGTGCCGGGCCGGGGCGACCGGTGCGGCCTCGGACGAGGCAGCGGGTGGGTCGTAGGCAGGGGTGGAGACCATGTCTCCTCCTTGGAGGGCTTGGCGGGTCGTACGGCCCGAGGGGGACGGAGGGGAGAGCCGTTGGTGCGGGGAGCGGCGTCAGAGGCTGGGGCAGAGCTCGGCCATGCAGCCGAACAGCCCGGGGCCGTCGAGCGGGGGCAGTGAGGGGTCGAGCTCCCGGTAGACGGTGTGCACGTTGACGGCGAGGCGTTCGCTCTCGTCCAGGTCGGCGAAGCGGCCCAGGCGGATGTCGCGTGCCGCGTCCATGGCGGGCATGCCGGCGGTGAACCGAGCGGTGGCCTGCTCGTGGACGTATTCGAGGTAGTCGCGGATCTCCCGGACGGCCTGCTTGGTGGTGACGGGGCCGTGGCCGGGTACGACGATGTCGGCGTCGAGGCCCAGCAGCAGGTCGCAGGCGGCGAGCCAGCGGGCGAAGGGACCGTGCCAGACGACCGGCGCCGCCCCGGCGAAGACGATGTCGCCGGTGTAGACGATCCGGGCCTGCGGCACGTGGACGATCGTGTCCCCGGCGCTGTGCGCGGGCCCCACGTCGATGAGGCGGACCTCCACCCCGCCCACGCCGAGGACGGTCTCGCCGTCGAAGACCCGGTTCGGGAGGACGGGTTCGATGCCGGTGTGGTCGAAGCGGCCGAAGATCCGGCGGGCGAAGTGTCCGGCCGTGCTGTCCATGCCGGTCAGCGCCCGCATCTCGGCGGGGCCCACCTGCCGCATGTCCGCCACGGACCCGCGGGCCGCGACGATCTCGGCGTGGGCCACCAGCTGGTTGCCGAACCAGTGGTCGCCGTTGCCGTGGGTGTTGACCACGGTGGAGATCGGTGCGGTGGCGGTCAGCGGCGCCAGCGCGTCGAGCATGGTCTTCGTCAGCCGCAGGTCGTACAGGGTGTCGACGAGCAGCGACTCGCCCCGGCCGGTGATCAGCCCGGCGTTGCTCATGCCCCACCCGGCATCGCCCGCGATCCAGGCGTAACAGCCGTGTCCGAGCTCGACACAGCCCGTCCGGGATGTCACGGAAGCCACATTGTCTCCTGTCTCGCTCCGCGTCAGGTTTACGAGATTCGAGTACATTAATGGACTTGAGTCCACCAATGGGCGTCAATCTAAAATAGTGATGTGATGGCGTCAACACCCGTGCAGCCCTGTGCTGTACTGGAGGCCATGAAGATCTCGGAGGCAGAAGCCGAAGCCGTGCCCGCCGCGCCGCCCACCGGACGCCGAGAGCGCAAGCGACAGCAGGTGCGCGACCAGCTCTACGCCGCCGCGCTGCACCTGTTCGTGACCCGGGGATACGAGGCGACGACCATGGACCAGATCGCCGAGACCGCCGATGTCGCCCGGGCCACCGTCTTCAACCACTTCTCACAGAAGGTCGGCTTCCTCGAGGAATGGGGAGTCCGCCGCCGCGCCCGCGTCGCTGAGATTCTCGGCGCGGAGCACGCGGAGGACCTGCCGGTCGGCGACCGCCTGCGCCGCTACCTGAAGGAGATGGCCGACCTCAACGCCGCCTCCCGCGCGGAGACCGCCGTCCTGATGGATGCCTCCGCTCGGTTCGGCCGAGTCCTGCAGGACCCGTCTCTGGAAACCGAACTCGCCAAGATCGTGGAAGAGGGGCGACAGCGCGGAGAGATCCGCACCGGCGTGGACCCCGACCAGGCCGGGACGCTGCTGGCCGCCTGCTACTTCTCGACGATCCTGCGCTGGATCCGCGAGGAACCGGCCCCCTTCGATCTCCACCAACACCTCGCCGGCGCACTCGACATCATCCTGCCGGGTCTCCTGGTCAACCAGGCCAACGACGAGGAAGCCTGAAGCGGGGGAAGCCATGGTGGCGCTGCTCGCCATGCCAGAACCGTGCGCCGTGCAGTTTTGCGCCTTCCGTGAACGTGAGTTCAGGGGGGCCAGGACGACCCAGCCATCACTTCGCTCGTTAAGGCCGACGAGGAGGACGCCGGTCCGGCGGCCCTGCCCGGGCACCGACGCTGACGCCCTCCTCCTACCCTCACACCCCGGTCGCCGGGCAGAACTACTCCGAACTGGTCGCCTCCGCCGGCCGCGCCGCCACCCCGCACGTGACCTACCTCGCCGTCTCCCTCGACCTCAAGGCCGACAAACGTCTCATCAGCCAGGCCGGCCGAGTCGCCGCCGGCCGCGTTCACCGTCATGGAGCAGACCACCGCCTCCATCGCCCAGGCCGCCGGCAACGCCGGACTTATGGTCACCGGATGGCTGACCGCCCGGGACATCGCCGCCGTGATCCACACCGCCTACCACCCGAGAGCCCTTGCCGCGCTCCAGCAGTGGTCCGACACCGGCCGCGCCGAGCCGATGTGGCGGCTACTGGGCCCGTCGTCCAGGTCGAGGCATATGACCGCCTCTGCACCGACACCGCCCGCCACACCACGCACTGGGTCGAGAACTGGCCGCGGACCGAGATGGGGGCCGGGTTCCTGCACCAGATCATGTTCACCGCCGGCGTCCGCCACAGCCTCGCCCTGATATCCGTGCCGCAAGCACTCGATTCCGCGCTGCGGGACGTCCAGCGCACGAAGGCCGCGATCATCGCCGACGCCAACGATCGCGCCCACCGCGGTCAGGTCTCCAGCGAGGATGACTCCGTCGAGTACGCCGATGTCAAGCAGCGCGAGCGCGCTCATCGCCGGGCACGCCGATGTAGCCCTGACCAGCCTGGTCACCGCCACCGCTGACACCGACGCCCTCCTCGACGCGGCCTACACAGATCGAGACCGCCACCGTCACCGCCGGGGTCGACCTGCGCCGCCTCAACTACCAGCAGCCGGACGCTTTCGCACTCGGCGCGCTGCCGCCGGCCCGGACTGCCCTATGACCACGCGCCCCATCGCTGCACGGCCCGAACCTGCATCGCACTAAACCCCGCAGCCGTCGTGCCTCTCGCCCCACCCGCACGAGCGTCACGCCCGGCCTCTGACCAGCGGCCACTTCCCCGCAGAACCCTGCCATCCGGCACGCCCACCCGTCCCGCAGCAGGACGACAGCCAGCCGCCGCGCACCTGCGGCGGTTTCTGGGTTGTTGGATTATGTGCGACCTCGTTGAAGGACGGTAAGCGTGCCGCAGGTCTTCGTCAACGGTTCGGACCGGGTCGGTGCGCGTGCGGCTCCGGTCTCACGGCTTCTCGGAAGCCAAACACAAAGGAAACGTAACCTCCGATGTTTCCTGAACGAACGGATCGGAAATGGAGCGAACTGGCCCACCTTTTTCAGAAGTTTGGTCTCTCCTATGGACACACCCGGCCCTGCGGTTCATTAATACATCCGATGCCTCTCCGGCGGGATGTGCGCCATGCGGCTCCCCCACGTCCCTTCGGCCCTAGGCGATCCATCCCGTCTGCTCGGTCCATGCTGAGCCGCAGCACCGTCCGTGCTGTCGCACGGACAGTGAGGAGAGACGAAGTTGTCAGAACCGATCACGCGCCGAAGAGTTCTCGCCGGCATGGCCGCCATGACGGTCGCCGCCGCGATCACCCCCACCCTGGCAACCCCCGCCCACGCTGTTGCCGTCCCGCCCGACCCCTTGCCGCTCCCCCCGCTGCGGATCCCCAAGGTCGACATGGGCGTCGAGCAACAGCCGGACAAGAAGATCAGGTGGCTGCAGGATGCCAAGCTCGGCTTGTTCATCCACTGGGGCGTGTACTCCGGCCCGGCCAAGGGCGAGTGGTACATGGAGAACGCCGCCGTGGCCCCGGAGAACTACAGGAAGTACGTCACCGACGCCACCGACGAGCAGTTCACCGCCAGCGCCTATGACCCGGCCGACTGGGCCGGGTTGGCCAGGGACATGGGCGCGCGGTACACGGTTCTCACGACCCGCCACCACGACGGCTTCGCGCTGTGGCCGTCCACCCACCCGAACGCCTGGCACTCCGGACAGGCTCCGCTCCAGCGGGACTTCATCAGCCAGTACGTGACGGCCGTGCGGGAGGCGGGGCTGAAGGTCGGCCTCTACTACTCGCCGATGAGCTGGCGCTATCCGGGCTACTACGACGTGACAGGCACCAACTGCCTGCCGAACAACTGGGGTTACGTCACCGATCCCGCGCACAAGGAGAACGCGCGGATCATGAAGAACGAGGTGTACCAGCAGGTCAAGGAGCTGGTCACCCAGTACGGCAGGATCGACGACCTGTGGTGGGACGGCGGCTGGCTCGGCCAGCGCGGTTCGGACGCGGACGCGGCGTTCTTCTGGGAGCCGGGCAGATTCCGCGACCCGGCGAACGAGTGGCCGGTGGAGGACGCCTACAGCGAGACCGACGACGAGACCGGCCGGCCGCTCGGGCTGACGGGTCTGGTGCGCAAGTACCAGCCGGACATCGTCACCACCCTGCGTTCCGGCTGGATCGGCGACTTCACCAGCGAGGAGGGCCCCTCCGTCCCGACCGGCGCGATCCGCACCGGCAAGGTGTCGGAGAAGTGCTTCACCATCGGCGGCGCCTGGGGCTACAAGGCCGACGCGAGTGTGATGAGCTTCGGCAGGGCGATGGACATCCTGGTCAACGCCTGGGTGCGCAACATCACCTGCCTGGTCAACGTCGGCCCGGACCGCACCGGTGCGGTGCCCACCGCCCAGGCCGACGTGGTGCGCAGGATCGGCTCGTTCATGTCCACGTGCGGGGAGGCCGTCTACGGCACCCGTGGCGGGCCGTGGAACCCCGTCGACGGCCGGTACGGCTACACGTACAAGGGCCGGACCTTCTACGTCCACCTGCTGCCGGGCTACAGCGGCACCGGGTTCAGCACCCCGCCGATCGGGGACGCGCAGGTGACCCGCGTCTTCGACGTGGCCACGGGTGACGACCTGCCCTACACCGTCGCCGAGGACAGCAGGGTGACCATCACCGGCATCAACCGCACCCGTATCCCTGAAGACAGCGTCGTCGGCGTCCGGCTGGACCGCGCGGTGCAGCCCGCCGACATCGCCGTACGCGGGGGCGCCACGGCCAGCAGCGAGGCCGAGGGGTATCGCGCGGCGAATGCCGTGGACGGCTCCACCGCGACCCGCTGGGCCGCGAGCGACGACAGCACGGGACAGTGGCTGAAGGTGGATCTGAGGCGCGTGACGTCCCTCACCGGCACCCGTATCGCCTGGGAGCGGGACGGCACGAACTACCGGTACCGGATCGAGGGTTCGACCGACAACAGCACCTGGACCATCCTCGCCGACCGCACGAACACCACCAGTACGAACCAGGTGCAGGTGTCCGTGTTCAGTGCCGAGGCCCGGTACGTCCGGGTGACGGTGACCGGGCTTCCCGACGGCATGCCGGCGTCCATGCGCAGCCTGGAGGTCTACGATCGGCCCTTCGCCGCCGATGCCGACGCCGTACGGCTGGTGAACCGCAAGAGCGGCAAGGTGATGGACGTCAGCGGCGCCTCGTCCGCCGACGGAGCGCCGGTCATCCAGTGGCCGTGGACGGGCGGCACCAACCAGCAGTGGAAACTGCTGCTGAACAGCGACGGTTCCTACCTGCTGGTGAACGTCCGCAGCGGCAAGGTCCTCAACAGCCCGAGCGGCTCCAGCCAGGGCTCGGCCCTCAACCAGTGGGCCAACACCAGTACCAGCAACCAGTGGTGGACGCTGGTCCCCTCGGAGACCAGCGGCCACTACCGGCTCGTCAACGTCGCGGGCGGCCTGTGCGCCGACGTCAAGGACGCCTCCACCGCAGACGGAGCCCCGATCGTCCAGTGGCCCGCCACCGGGGGGACCAACCAGGAATGGCGGATCGTGGAGCTGTAGACGCCCCACAGACGCCTGTGGACGCCAACAATATGTCATCGGTGACCTCCGGGGCCGACGCACAAGGCCCTTCCGCAGTCCGTCGGCACTGTGGTTCGTGCCGACGGCTCGGGGCCCGCCCACCCGTCCCCCGGACGTCTCGCCGCGGTGAGAAGCACGTCCTGGCGTTCACTGCCTTCCCACGTGAGATCCGGCGGCAGACCCGGTCGAACCACCCGCGGGGACGGCTCAATAAGGAGATCCGCCGCCGGACCGACGTGGCCGGAGAGTTACGTGGCGCGGAAGTGGGCGGGGTCCGGTCTGCGTGTGAGTGTGCGGTAACGGGCGGCGCGGTGGGGCCAGTTGTTGGTGACCTTGCCGGTGTCTGTCTTGTACCAGCTGGCGCAGCCCGCCTCCCAGACGGTGGTGTGCAGGGCGTCTTCGAGGTGGCGCTGGAAGGACTCGAAGGCGTGCGGGGCCACCTCCAGCTCGCGGCGGCCGTCGTGGTCCATCGTGGCGAGGCAGGAGAGGACGTAGCGGACCTGAGCTTCGATCATGAGGATCACCGAGTTGTTGCCGAGGTTGGTGTTCGGTCCGTACAGCAGGAACAGGTTGGGGAAGTCGGGCACGGCCATGCCCAGGAAGGCCTCGGCTCCCTGGGCCCAGGCGTGTTCGCGCAACTGGCGTCCGTCGCGGCCGGTGATGGTCATGGGGGCGAGGAACTCGGTCGCGGTGAATCCGGTGCCGTGGATCAGGGTGTCCAGTGCGTGCTCGGTGCCGTCGGCGGTCTGGATGCCGTGCGGTGTGATCCGGGTGATCTTCTCGGTGATGACCTCGACGTTGTCGCGGGCGAGCGCCGGGTAGTAGTCGTCGGAGATGAGGATGCGCTTGCACCCGAGCGGGAAGTCGGGGGTGAGCTTCGCGCGGAGGGCCGGATCGGGTATCTGGGTGCGGAGCTGGCGACGGCACAGGTACTCGATGAATTTGCCGAGGCGTCCGCCGCGTACGGCCGAATACAGGACGGTGTCGCCGAAGGCGAACCAGCCGCCGCGGAAGGCCAGTCGGCCGACGGGGGTGGTGAACAGGGCCCGGTGGACCGGCCCGTAGCGATAGTCCCATTTGGGCATGACCCAGTTCGGGGACCGCTGGAACACCCGCAGGGTGCGCACCCTGGGCGCGATCTGCGGGATGAACTGGACGGCGCTCGAGCCGGTGCCGATCACTCCGACCACCTCGTCGGTCAGGTCGTGGTGGTGGTTCCAGCGCGCCGAGTGGAAGGTGGTGCCGGTGAAGTCGCCAAGGCCCGGATAGTCGGGGAACTTGGGCCGGTTGAGCTGCCCGACGGCGGTCACCAGGACCTGGGCGTGGCACGTGCCGCCGTCGGCGGTGCGCAGTTCCCACCGCTGGGCGGTCTCGTCGTACGCGGCGGAGGTGATCTCGGTGTGGAACCTGATTCGGGGGCGGATCCCGTGGGTGTCTGCGCAGTCGTGCAGGTAGCGCAGCAGTTCGGGCTGCAGGGGGTAGGCGCGGCTCCAGTCCGCGCGGGGCGCGAAGGAGTACGAGTACAGGTGCGAGGGCACATCGCAGCCCGCGCCAGGGTAGGTGTTGTCCCGCCACACCCCGCCGAGGTCGTCGGCCTTCTCGTACACCGTGAACGAGGTGACGCCGGCCTGTGCGAGCCGGATGGCCATGCACAGGCCGGCGAACCCCGCGCCGATGATGGCGACGCGATCAGTCATCCCGCTTCCTTCTTCCGGCCGACGCGCATCAGGGCCGGATGGGATCGATGATGTCGAACTGGTTGGGCAGGCCGAGGACGTAGTCGATGTCGTCCTTGGCCCAGAACGGCCGCATCTCGGGCGGTTCGTAGAGCTTCTTGATGGTGGCCTTCTCCGCCGAGGAGCCTGAGGCGGTCAGGATGCCGTTGGCCGCGGACCGTCCGGCCTCGTTGGCGCCTTCCATGGTGGCCAGGTTGATGTGGGAGCGGACATAGTCCGCGGCGAGGAAGAGGTTGGGGATCGCCGTTTTCGCCTCGGGCCGGTAGCTCCAGGACTTGGGTGTGTTGACGAGCAGAGGTTCGTCGTTGGCGACGTCGGGGGTGCCTTCGCCGGTGATCGCGGGGTCGACGAACCAGGAGTGGATGATCGAATCCGGCAGTACGCGGTCGGCGTCGGGCAGGGCAGCGCGGATCTGGGCGAGGACCTCATTGACGATCTGCTGACGGCTGCACTCTCGTGCGGTCTTGCCGTAGAGGATGCCGGGGGCGTCCCAGTTGGACACGTCCACGGACAGGCAGTCCACGGCGGTACCGTCGCCGTAGCGGGCGGCGAAGTCGGCTTTCCAGAACTGCGCCTGGCTGATCGAGGTCACCGCCCATGGCTGGCCGACATAGGCGACATGGCCCTTGGCGATCGGCACCGGCTTGGTGGTGTAGATCATGACGCCGTTCATCCAGTCCGTCTCGAGTGATCGCAGCTTCCGCAGCTGCGGATCGGCGATCAGGATCTGGGTGCCCAGCAGCGGGACGGCCCGCTCGACCGGGACGGCGAGCACATACCAGTCCGCCTGGATGGTGGCCGGCGACCCGGTCGGGCCAGTCGCACTGGCCTCGGTGATCGTGCCGCCGTTCAAGGTGAGGCCGGTGACGGTCCAGCCGACGTTGAAGGTCACGCCGAGACCCTTGAGGTACCTCACCCAGGGATCGATGAACACCTCATTGGTGGGCCCGTTGAGCAACTGGTCCGGGTTGGCGTAGCCGCCGCGCTGGAAGGTGGCGTTGAGCCAGCCCTCCGCCATCAGGCCCATGGTGCGGGCGTTGGCCTTCTCGGGCTTGGCAGCCACCAGGGTGGACGTGAACAGGTCCACAAGGATCTCCCGCCCGGCGGGCGACATCTTGTCCATGCCGACGAAGTCGGCGTACCCGGTGTTCTCCCACTGGCCCATGCGCCGCTTCGGTCCGCTCGCCAGGAAGGCGACCACCTTGCTGGCGAACAGTGCGATGTCCTGCGCCGGGACGTTCTGCAGGCCTTGGAGGATCGTTCTGAAGTAGTCCCGCAGGGCATGTGGCGTGAAGTTCTCCGGTGCGGTCGCCGAAGTCGGCAGGTAGTAGGGCTTGCCGTTCCAGCAGGCCAGGATCCGTTCACCGGCCACCAGGTTGTCGGCCGTGCCCCGGCTGTTGCCCGGGAAGGGAATCCGGCTCATCGTCTCCGGGATGTTCTGGTAGAAGCCCGGGAAGAACCGGAAACCGTGCTCGCCGGGCAGATCCGACCGCCCCCCGCCACCGGTTCCGCTGACCGGGATGCTGCGTGCCTTGCCGCCCAGTTCCTTGCGTTCGTAGACGGTGACCTCGAAGCCCCGTTCGGCCAGCTCATGGGCGGCGGTGAGACCTCCGATGCCGCCGCCGAGCACGGCCACTCTCCGACCGTCGGCCGCCCTCGTTGCGCTCTTGGCCCGGCTCGGTTCCGGGGCGGGCACGGCGCCGGCCACGCCCGTGGCCGCCACGCCCGCGGCCGTGGCCGCGATGCCGGTGACCACCGTCCGGCGGTTGATGGTGCCCCGCCTGTCGTCCCTGTCCCTGTCTTCGTCGTCCGCTCTCGAGTGAGTGTTCATCACGGCTCCCAACTTCCGACAGCAGTGTCGGTTATGGGGGCTCACTATGAGCACGGACATGCCAACGGTCAAGCCTTCATGCACAGTTGACGAATCGTCGGCACTGCCGGGACGGGGGAACACGCTGGTGGAACACGCCGTCGGGGCACTACGAAAAACGGCAGCCCTCGGCGGGCTGCCGTTCCGTCCTGCCGGACATGCGGGGGCGGGGAGAGGACTGCGCGGCACCTAGGCCCTCTCGTTTGGATCATCTCGGCGTCGCGGGGTCTGGCACGCGCATCTGCGGCGTTGTCGTCGGTTGCCGACGCTCCGCGTCGACGCCCTCCTCCGCCTTGCAGCTGCACGCACCAGACCCCGCTCGGCTCGGCTGAGAGGAACCGATCCTCACAGCCGAGCTGATCCAAACGACAGGGCCTAGTGGCCAGGCGGCGCGCCGAAACGCGCCATGCCGTTCCACAGCAGGCGTTCAGCGGTGGCCACCAGGGTGGTACGACGGGTCTGCGGATGCCGCAGCCACCAGCGGGCGAGTCCGTTGAGCCCGTTGATCAGCAGCTCCACCGTCAGCTCGGCCTCCACCGAAGCGGGATCCACGCCGACACGCTCCAGGTCCTCGCCCAGCATCGCGGTCACGGCCTTGACGCGGGTGTCCCAGTAGCCACGCCGGACCACCTCGATCTCCGCGTCGCCCTCGTCGGTGTGGTCGTAGAGCACGGCGCGCGCCGCCGGGTACTGCTCGGCGAAGGCGAAGAACGCCTCGATCGTGGCCCGCATCCGGTGGCGCGGCCCGCCGCTGCCCGAGATGCCGGCGCCCACCTGGGCGATCAGGGCCGCGTTCTGCTCCCCGAGCACGTTCAGATACAGCACCTGCTTGGAGGCGAAGTGGTCGTAGAGCACAGGTCGGGCCACCTCGGCCGCCTCGCTGATGTCCCCCATGGAGGCGGCGCTGTAGCCCTTGGCGGCGAACACCTCCACCGCCGCGGCCAGGATCTGGTCGCGGCGGGCGGGGCCCCGCATCCGCTTCTTCGGGCTGGCCGCCTTTTTGGGTCCAGTGGCCGCGATCTCCGTCACCGTGCTCCCCTGTCCTCGCTGTGGGTGCCAACTGGAGAAACTACCCGACTCAACCGACAGCGTTGTCGGAAAACCGGAATCGCTCGTGTACAGCTCGCATTACGAGGCCGGCCTCAAGTAGTTGAGGGCGAGGCGGCTCAGTTCATCCAGGAACTGCTCGCGCGGGATGGGCGGCCGGTCAAGCAGGTAGCGCACGGTGAGGTGCTCGACCATGCGCACCAGCATCCACACCGCCGCATCGAGCGGCACGTCCGGGCGCAGGCCCGCCCGGTGTGTCGTCAGATAGGCGAGGACCAGTTCCCCGATGCGGTGCTCGAAGGCGCGCAGGGTGCGGCCGTCATCGAGCCGAGGGCCGTGCTCTACCACGGCACGCAGAAACGCCGGTTCGACGTCGAGCCCGTCGAGCAGGGCGGCGAAGGTGGTCCGCACGACCACGGGGGCGGGTTTGTCGAACTGGCCGGACAACTGCGCGGTGACACGGGAGACGAGCGCGTCGCTGTAGCCCTCGAGGACGGCCGAGACGATGGCGTCCTTGTTGGGGAAGTACTGGTAAAGCGAGCCGGGGCTGATCCCGGCCGCCGCCGCGATCCGGTTGGTCGACGCGCCCTCGTATCCATACTCGGTGAGCGTCTGCCGGCCGGCGTGGAGGATGCGTTCCACCATCGCCCGGGAGCGTTCCTGGCGCGGCGTCTTGCGCGGCGAAATGCGAGCGGTCGCGGTGCGCGGCGAGCTGCGACGTGAGGGCGGCATGGCGTTCAGAACGCGAATTGAACGCGAGTACGAGCGGCTGTCAGCATCGGCTCATGGTCGCACACAAGCAACCGCCACATGATGCCCCCGTCGGTGAGAATGACGTGACGACGCCCCCGGTGCTCCCGGTTACGTATCCGAGGCGCTTCCGCGAGACCGAGAAGATCAACCGCCGCCTGGGCCGGCCACTGCGGCTGCTGCTGCGCCAAGGCGCCCCGGATCCGGTGTTGCTGGGCACCATCGGCGAGCGGCTGACGGCACGCGACGAGGTGGGGGCGGCGCTGGCGAGAGCCATGCGGATCACCGACATCTCGCATCCGGACCGGGTGACGATGAAGCAGTTCCGGGTCGCGCTCGCCGAGGGGATCGACGCGGTACACACCCCTCCGCGGCCGCTGCGGGACTTCTTCGCCGCGGTCGACCCGGTGCCGGACTGGGTGGACTTCGACCTGGTCAACGAGGGCGGCCGGGTGGCACGGCGGCTCGGCCGCAACTCCGCCGATGTGCTGATGCAGCTGGCGCTGATCAGCTCCTACCGGTTCGGTGGACCACCGGATCTGCTGGTCGAAACCGGCGGCCTGACCGGCGGCTCCGCGCTGCGCAGGCTCGCCGAGACCCAGCAGTGGGCCATCGCGATCGCCGGCCACGACGCGATGCGGCGCGACGGTGTGGGCTTTCGCCTCACGGTGCATGTCCGCCTCATGCACGCCCTGGTCAACCATCAGGTGGAAAGCAGCGGGCGCTGGGACACCGGCCAATGGGGGCTCCCGGTCAACCAGTCCGATCTGGCCGCCACCCTCGGCCTGTTCAACGCCGTCAACCTGCTCGGGGTCCGGCTGCTCGGCGTACGCGTCACCCGCGCCGAGTCGCGGGCGCTGATGCACCTGTGGAAGTACGTGGGCTGGCTGATGGGGGTGAACGAGGACTGGCTGTGCGACAGCGAGCGCCACCAGCACCGCCTCAACTACCACCAGTTGCTCACCCAGAGTTACGGGAGCCCCGCAGGTCCTCCCTTGGCCAACGCCATCGTGGAAGCCCAGGGTGCCCTGCACTTCGCCCGCTTCGCCCGGCTGCGCCGCGCCTATGCCCGGGCGCGGCTGCTGAGCATGCTGCGCTACTTCCTCGGCCGCCAAGGCATGCGCGACCTGCGCCTGCCCATGGCCCAGCCCTGGGCGGTACCGCCCCTGATCGCTGCCAACGTCCTGCGCTACCACGTCCTCGGCCGCACCGCGGCGGGCCGCGGCCATCTGCTGCGCCGCGGCGACCGGTTCAACCGACGGCACCTGCGTCAGTACTTCGGGGACCAGGCAGCGGGCGTGGGAGAACTTCACCCGTAGGGCATCGTGCAGTGGCCGGGCGCCTGTCACAGATGTCAGCCACTCCAAGAAGTTAGTCGTCATTCGCCATACCGAAGACGCATAGGACCAGTGTCGCGGCGCGCTCCACGGTGACCGACGCCCCGCCCGCGCGGGCCAAGTCGTTCACCACGTTGAACGCCGCGTGCACTCGGAAGCGCAACGCCGCCGACGGCTGGTCGGGGTCCAGTTCGGCCAGCAGGCCCACCCAGGTGTCCACATGCCGACGCTGCTCGACACGCAGCCTGTGGCGGTCGGCAGGGGGCAGATTTTCGCTCTCGGCGGCGTACACCTCGGGCAGTTCGGCGTGCGTGAAGGTGAGCCGCACATAGGTGCCGATGAGCCGGCGCATCGCCTCCGCGGGAGTGGCGGCGTCGAGCAGTGTCTCGGAAACGGCCAGTTCCAGGCGGCTGCTGGCCCGGTAGTAGGCGGCGGCAAGGAGATCTGCCTTGCTCGCGAAATGACGGTAGACACTGGAGGCGTTGATGCCGGCCGCCTCGCCGATGTCGGAGATGGACACCTCGTGGTAGCCGTGCTCGCGAAACAGTCGTACGGCCTCGGTGAGCAGCCGCTCGCGACGCGGCAGCAGCGCGCCCTGCTCGGGCCGGTAGCCGCGCGGAGCGGCAGGTCGGGGTGCGGGGAGGTCGGCGCGGAGCACGGCCGTGGCGCAGTCCAGGATGGTCCGCTCGGCCTGCGCCCTGGCCAGGGCCGCGCGATGGGTGGACGGGCTGGCGATCACGCTCAGTGCGGCCGTCACCAGCGTGGCGGCGTCGCGTTTGGGCAGCTCGGGCCGGGACGCGATCAGCAGGTCGCGCAGGGTGCGTACCGAGTCGTCGAACCGCTCGGCGAGCAACTCGCGCTGCTCCGGCGGGAGATGGCGCCCCTGCCACTGGTAGAGCCGGGCCACCGCGCGGCGGTCGAAGGCGAAGCGCACCAGTGAGGGCAGCACGGCGCGCAGCCGCTCGGCGGGGTCCTCGACCGCGTCGGCCGAGTGGACGCACTCGGCGAAGCTCGTGCCCAGCTCGTCGACCGAGGCCGCGAGCACAGCCTGCTTGGTGGCGAAGTGCCGGTAGATCGCGGGGCCGGTGATGCCCACCTCCTTCGCGATGTCCTCGATGCCGACGTTGTGGTAGCCGCGGGCGCAGAACAGCTCGGCCGCGGCGAGCGCGATCGTCGCCTTGCGGTTCTTGGGTCGTCGGCGCGGAGGGCTGGGCATGCGGCGAGTGTAGCCATCCTCCAAGGTGAGGGCACATCGGACCCACCCTCCCGTCGACCTGGCGAGATGCCGCGATAAGTAAGTCACCATTCGCATCTATTGACAGGCAGTGCAGGCCGGGTCTGTCATATGGGGCGTGCCCGGCGCTCGCCGAAGGGAGCGGCCCATGGTTACCGAATCAGACATCACCCGCGCGGTGGGAGCGTGGACCCTGCCACGCCTGCTGCGCCGCAACGCCACCGAGTTCGCCGACCTGCCGGCCCTCACCGGCCGGGCCGGGACGGACCACCTGACCTGGACGTGGCAGGAGTTGGGCGACGAGGTACTTGCCGCCGCACACGGGTTGCACACGGTCGGTCTCGGGCGCGGCGACCGCATGCTCATCGCCATGTCGAGCCGCCCCGAGCACTGGGCGATCGACTTCGCCGCGGTGCAACTCGGCGCGATCCCGTGCACCACGTACGCGACGCTCAGCCCGGACCAGATCCGCCAGGTCGCCGTGCACAGCGGCGCGACCGTGGTGGTCCTGGAGGGGGCCACGGAGATCGAGCGCTGGCGTCCGGCGCTGGCCTCGATGGAGTCTTTGCGTGCCGTGGTGCTGCTCGACCCGGCTGCCGAGTTCGCGGACCTCCCGTGTGTCGCGTACGCCGAACTGGTGGCCCAGGGCGGGGAATTGCACCGCCGCTTTCCCGAACGTGCCCAGGAGTGGGCCGACGCCATCGGGCAGGACGACCCCCTCGCAATGATCTACACCTCGGGCACCACCGGCGACCCGAAGGGCGTGGTGCTCTCGCACCGAGGCGCCCTCTATCAGTGCGCGGCCCAGGAGTTGATCAACGCCGGGCCGGACCATCCCCGGCTGATCGCCTACCTGCCGCTGGCGCATGTCGCCGAACGGGCGCTCGGCATGTATCTGCCGGTCTACACCGCGGCCCACGTGACGATCTGCCCCGACCCGGCGCAGTTGCTGCCCACACTGATCGCGGTACGCCCGGAGGGTTTCTTCGGTGTGCCCAGGGTTTGGGAGAAGTTCGCCGCCGCCCTCCAGGGGGTGCTTGCCGCCCTCGACGAGCCGCGCCGGGCGGCGGTGGACGCCGCCCGGGAGACGGCAGCTCAGGCGTACCGGATCCGCTCGGGCGGCGGTGCTCTGCCTCCTGATCTGGCTGCGGTCCTCGCCGAGGCCGACGCCAAGGTACTGCGTCCGCTCAGGGAGCAGCTCGGGCTCGCCGACGCGGTCAGGCTGGGCAGCGGTGCCGCTCCGATCCCGGCTGAAGTCCTGGAGTTCTTCGGCTCGTTGGGCCTGACCATCATGGAGGTGTGGGGCCTGTCGGAGACCACCGGCGCGGCCACCAGCACCTACCCGGACCGCTACCGGGCCGGCACGGTCGGCCTGCCGGTTCCCGGCATGGAGGTGCGCCTCGCCGCCGACGGCGAGATCGAGGTGCGCGGCCCCCTGGTGTTCCTCGGCTACCTGCAGCCGGACGGCCGGATCGAATCGGCCGTGGACGCGGAGGGCTGGCTGGCCACCGGCGATGTCGGCACCTTCGACTCCGACGGCATGCTGCGGATCACCGACCGCAAGAAGGAACTCATCATCACCGCGAGCGGCAAGAACATCGCGCCCAGCCGCGTGGAGTCCCTGCTGCGGGCGCACCCGTTGATCGGCTACGCCGCGGTGATCGGTGACCGCCACCCCTACCTCACCGCTCTGCTGGTGCTCGACGAGGAGGCCGCTCCCGCCTGGGCGAAGGCGCACGGCCTGAGCGTCACCGGCATCAAGGAGCTGGCCGCGGAGCCGCACCTGCTGAAGGAAGTGGCCACCGCGGTCGAGCGGGCCAACGCCGCGCTGTCCCGGCCCGAGCAGATCAAGGCCTTCCATGTGCTCGACCGGCCCTGGGGACCCCAGACCGGGGAGCTCACGCCCAAGCTCTCACTCAAGCGCCGCGTGATCGAGCAGCGGTACGCGGCCGAGATCGACGCGCTGTACGCACCTGCTGACAACCCTCTGTGAACACGCCCCGCTGACGCCCCGTGCACACCGGCCGCGCGCCGCCGGACCCGTTCCCGAACGCGGACGCCCGCCGCTGCCCTGACCGCGCCATGCCCGGACCGACCCGACAAGAGGTGTCGTGGTGACCGACGTACTGACTCTTGAGCAGCGGGGCTTCACCGCCGCGCTCACCGATTTCTGCCGCCGCGAGTTCGGCACCCGCGAACAGTGGGACAAACTCACCGCCGGCGGCAGCCACCAGCACAGCCCCGAGCTGTACCGGAAGATGGCCGAGCTCGGCTGGCCGGGCATCGCGGTGCCCGAGGAATACGGCGGCGGGGGCCAGGGCATGGCCGAGCTGGCGCTGTTCCTGGAGACCACCGCCTACTGGCAGGCCCCGATCGGCGGTTTCTCCACATCGGCGATCGCGGCCGCCTCGTACCAGAAGTTCGGCTCCGAAGAGCAGAAGCATCGGGTGCTCGGCGACTTCCTCAAGGGCAAGGTCCTCGCGATCTCGATGTCCGAGCCAGGCGCGGGGTCGGACGTGGCCGCGCTGACCTGCAAGGCCGAGCGGCGCGACGGCGGCTGGGTGATCAACGGCCAGAAGACCTGGTGCTCCAACGCGCATCTGGCCGAGCACATCCTGCTGGTCGCCCGTACCTCCGCCGCCGGCACCAAGCACGAGGGCCTGACCATGTTCTCGGTGCCGCCGGAGGCCGAGGGCCTGGACATCCATGCCATCGAGACCCTCGGCGGCCCCGACGTCAACGACCTCTACTTCACCGACTGCTTCCTGCCCGAGGACGCCGTGGTCGGCGAGGTCGGCCAGGGCTGGCGCCAGCTGATGGCCGGTCTGAACCTGGAGCGGATGATCCTGGCCGCGACCATGCTCGGCATCGCCCGGCGCGCCTTCGACGACACCTTGGCATACGTCAAGGAGCGCCACCAGTTCGGACGCCCCGTCGGCACCTTCCAGGCGCTGAGGCACCGGCTCGCCGATCACGCCACGGAGTTGGAGTGCACCCGCCTCCTCGTCCACGACGTGGCGCGCCGGATCGATGCCGAGCCCGAGCGGATGCTGCCGCGCGAGGCATCGATGGCCAAGCTCAAGGCCACCGAACTCGCCAAGGCCGTGGCCCTGGACGGCATGCAGATGATGGGCGGCTACGGCTACGCGCTGGAGTACGGCATGGAACGCATGCTCCGCTCGACAGTGGTGTCCACCGTCTACGGCGGCACCAGCGAGATCCAGCGCGACATCATCGGCAAGACCTTCGGGCTGTGACCACGATGAACCAAGCCAGGACCACTGTCACCGAAGAGCGCCGACTCCGCTCGGTCAACCCCGCCACCGGAGACCTCATCGCCGAACTGCCTCTGCACACCCCCGCCCAGGTGCACGACGCGGTGGACCAGGCCCGCCGGGCGGGGGCCCACTGGAGCACGCTGCCCTGGCGTGAGCGGCGCCGGGCCCTGCTGCGCTGGGCCGCGTACCTGGTCCGCGACGCCGACGCGCTGTGCGAACTGGTACACGCCGAGAACGGCAAACCGGCCGAGGACGCCTACTTGGAACTGGCGCTCGCGCTCGGACACATCCGCTGGTCCGCCCGGCACGCGGGGCAGGCCCTCGCCGCGCGCCGGGTGTCGCCCGGGGCGCTGATGGCCAACTTCCAGGCCCGCATCGAACGCCATCCGCTCGGCGTCGTCGCAGTGATCGGCCCGTGGAACTACCCGGTCAACACCCCGATCGGCTCGATCGCCTACGCGCTGGCCGCCGGAAACGCGGTGGTGTTCAAGCCGAGCGAACACACCCCGGCCATCGGGAAGTTCTGTGTCGACGCCTTCGCGGCGGCCAACCCGGACCTGCCCGAAGGGGTGTTCACCGCGGTCTTCGGCGAGGGCGATACGGGCGCCGCCCTGGTCGGCTCCGGGGTCGACCTGATCGCCTTCACCGGCTCGGCCGCGACCGGAAGGAAGGTCATGGCGGCCGCGGCCGAGCGGCTCACGCCGGTGCTGATGGAGCTCGGCGGCAAGGACCCGGTCATCGTCGCGGCCGACGCCGACGTGGACGCCGCCGCCGAAGCGGTCGCCTGGGGCGCGATGAGCAACGCCGGCCAGACCTGCATCGGGGTGGAACGGGTCTATGTGGAACGGCCCGTGGCGGAGCGGTTTTGCACCGCGCTCCGTGCTGGGCTGCGGGACATCCGCGCGGGCGACGCCTACGGCCCGATGACGGTAGCGGACCAGATCGACGTGGTACGCCGCCACCTCACCAGCGCCATCGAGGCCGGCGCCACCGCCCTGGTCGGGGGCGTGGACGCCTTGCGCCCGCCGTACATTGATCCGGTCGTCCTCGTCGACGTACCGGAGTCGCATCCGGCGGCGCAGGAGGAGACGTTCGGCCCGCTGGTCGTCCTGCGCACCGTGGACGACGTCGAGGAGGCCGTACGGCTGGCCAACGGCACCCGCTTCGGCCTGGGAGCCACGGTGTTCTCCCGCCGCCACGGCCGGGCGATCGCCCGGCGGCTGCGCTGCGGAACCGTCTCCGTCAACGCGATGCTGGCGTACGCGGCGATCCCCGCCCTGCCCATGGGCGGCGTCGGCGACTCGGGCTTCGGCCGCATTCACGGGCTTGAGGGACTGCTCGCGTTCACTCGCACCCAGTCCCTGGCACGCCAGCGGTTCCCGATTCCGGGGATGTCGCTGCCGACCTTCCGGCGCGGCCCTCGGACCATGCGGCTGCTCCGCGCCGCCCTCACCCGCATCCACGGCCGCGCGCGGTGACCACTTACCGTGCCCAGAAGGGAAGTTCCGCGTCCATGCTGACGACCCGTTTCACCGAGACCTTCGGGGTGGAGCACCCCCTTGTCCAAGGCGGCATGCAGTGGGTGGGGCGCGCGGAGCTCGTCGCCGCCGTCGCCAACGCGGGCGCCCTGGGATTCCTCACCGCGCTGACCCAACCCACGCCGGAAGCCCTGGTCAAGGAGATCGGGCGCTGCCGCGACCTGACCGACAAACCGTTCGGCGTGAACCTGACGATCCTGCCCGCCATCACCCCGCCACCGTACGAGGAGTACCGGCAGGCGATCATCGAGGCCGGCATCACGGTCGTCGAAACGGCAGGGTCCAACCCTGCCGATCACCTGCCCGCCTTCCACGCCGCCGGGATCAAAGTGGTGCACAAGTGCACCAGCGTCCGGCATGCCGTCAAGGCGCAGGACCTCGGCGTGGACGCGGTCAGCATCGACGGCTTCGAGTGCGCCGGGCACCCGGGCGAGGACGACGTTCCCGGCCTGGTGCTCATCCCGGCGGCCGCCGACCGGCTCACCGTGCCTATCCTCGCCTCCGGTGGCATCGCCGACGCCCGAGGTCTGGTGGCGGCCCTGGCACTCGGTGCCGACGGCATCAACATGGGCACCCGGTTCCTGTGCACCGCCGAGGCGCCGGTCCACGAGCGGGTGAAGCGGCAGATCGTCGCCAACACCGAACGTGACACCGAGCTGGTCTTCCGGCCCCTGCGCAACACCGCCCGGGTGGCGAGCAACTCAGTCAGCCGGCGCGTGGTGGAGATCCTCGACGCCGGTGGGCAGTTCGGCGACGTACGTGACCTGGTGGCCGGGGCCCGTGGCCGCAAGGTGTTCGAGGAGGGTGACCTCGAAGCCGGGATCTGGAGCTCGGGGACGGTGCAGGGCCTCATCCACGACATCCCCACCGTGGCCGACCTGGTCACCCGCATCGTCACCGAGGCGGCGGCACTGATCGAGGGCCGCCTCGGGGCCCTCGTCACCGCTGGACGCACACCGGGCCGCACCACCATGGCCGAGGGGACCGCGCGGTGAGCGGCGGGCCGTACCTCCTCGTCGACGACGCCGAAGGGGTGCTGCGGATCGTCTTCAACCGTCCGCAGCGGCTCAACGCCCTGAACGCCGCCGTACTACGGGCCGCGGCTGACACCGTCGAGAAGGCCGCCGCGGACACGGCAGTACGTGTCATCACGCTCACCGGCACCGGCCGGGCCTTCTGCACGGGCGCGGACCTGGCCGACGCGGGCGGTGACATCGCCCCAGCGGACGGACCTCAAGCGGGCGAGCCCGAAGCCCGCCGCCCTGGAGCACGCGATGCCGCCGAGAACGGCATCGACGCCGCGAACCGCCTCATCCGCGCCATCACCGACGCGCCGAAACCCGTGGTCGCGGTGGTCAACGGACCGGCGGCCGGGGTCGGTTGCTCGATCGCCACCGCCTGCGACCTGATCTGGGCCGCGGAGTCCGCCTACTTCCTGCTGGCGTTCGCGAACGTCGGACTCATGCCCGACGGCGGGGCCACCACCACCATCCCGGCCGCCATCGGCCGGGCCCGTGCGGCACGCATGGCCCTGCTCGCCGAACGCGTCCCCGCGCAGCGGGCGTTCGATTGGGGCCTGATCTCCGCCGTGGTCCCCGACGACCAACTGGCCGCTGAGGCAGACAAGGTCGTAGCGGCCCTCGCGACCGGCCCGACCGCGGCCTACGCCGAGACCAAGCGTGCGCTGCGCGCGAGCACCCTCGCCGGTCTCGACCACGCCCTGTCACAGGAACGAGCTGGACAACTACGCCTGTTCCAAGGCGCCGACTTCGCCGAAGGCGTCCGCGCCTTCCACGAGCACCGCGCACCACGCTTCACCGGCGCGTGAGGCGCCCGAAGACCGAACGTCGAAGAGTCACCCCTGCAGGAAGGGCACCATGCGCCGATACCACTGGCTGGACCGCATCGCCGACCTGGACCCGGTCGCCGACGCGACGGAGATCTACCGCATATCCTCGGGCCACGAGTTCCCGTGGGACTACCTGCGAGCCCTCGAATTCGCGTTGTTGCGCACCTTCTGCGTGCCCAGCATCTCCGAACTGCTCGCCAGGACAGGGGAATTCGAGCATCGGCCGCAGAAGCGGTACGACGACACCGCCCTGCTGATGGCCGAGATCGCCGAGCACGGTTACGACTCCACACGCGGTAAGGAAGCACTCCGCGTAATCAACCGGCAGCACCGCAAGTACACGATCAGCAACGACGACATGCTGTACACCCTGTCCACGTTCGTCTACGAACCCATCGACTGGATCACCGAGTTCGGCTGGCGCCCCCTCCACCCCCATGAGCGGCACGCCGCGTTCCACCACTACTCCGAAGTCGGCCACCGTATGGGCATCCGTGACATCCCGGCCGGCTACGCCTCGTTCCGCGACTTCAAACAGCGTTTCGAGCGTGAGCGGTTCGCCCACAGCCCCGCCAACCAGGCGATCGGCCGGTACACCATGGACCTCTTCCGTTCCTGGTATCCGCGGCCGCTGCGGCCCCTGGTCGAGACGGCGGCGCGCAGCCAGCTCGATCCGCCCATGCTGGGCGCCCTGGGTCTCCCCCCGGCACCGGCCTGGGCCGGGCGGACGGTGCGGGCCGCCCTGCGCGGCCGGGCAGCGGTGGTGCGCCTGCTGCCGCCGCGCCGCCGTGCCTCCCTCACCAGCTCCGTCGGCGCCCGCTGCTATCCCGGATACCCCGCGGGCTTCTGCCCCGCCGATCTCGGCGCCGACCAGTCAAAGGCAGACATCGGCCGGTGAGGCGCGCATCCGGCAACGCCATGGCCCTGAGGCCGAGCCGTCACCGACTGCTTCGAAGGAGACCACCGGTGTCCAGTGACCGTCCGATCCAGACCGCCGGTCCCGGACCGGAACCCGGGTCCACGCCCGGGAAGGCACCACCGACGCCGGCCCACGACCGGCTCGGCACAGGGGAGCCCCTCCTGCTCCTGCACGGTATCGGCTGCACGCGGGGCGTCTGGTCCCCGGTCTCGACCCTGCTCGCCACCCACCACGACGTCGTCGCCGTCGACCTGCCCGGCTTCGGCGAGTCACCCGCGGGCGCTCACGCCGACGGCACGTGGCGGGCAATTCGATGGGCGGCGCGGTGGCACCCGAACTCGGACGCCGGGGCGTCGCCCGGTCCGTGGTCGCCTTCGCACCCATCGGGTTCTGGCGTCGCCCCGGACTCCTCTGGACGCGTACCGTCATACGCACCATGCGGGCCCTGGCGCGTCCGCTGCGCCCCGTCCTTCCGGCCCTTGTACGGTCCCGCACCGCCCGCGGACTGCTGTGCGGCGCCGTCTACGGGAAGCCACGTGGCCTCGACCCGAGCCGCGCGCTCGCCGACGCCGAGGCTCTGTTGCGTGCCGAGGGCGTGGACCCGGCACTCGCCGGCTTGGATCGCCGGTACCCGGGAACACCGGGGCAGCTCCCCACCATCCCCGTGACGATCGCCTGGGGCCGGCGCGACGTGCTGCTCACCCACGCCACCCAGTCCCGTCGGGCCCGCCGACTCGCCCCCTGGGCACGCCACGTCACTCTGCCGGGCTGCGGCCATGTGCCCTTCCCGGACGATCCGGCGGCCCGCCTGGCCGTCGTACTCGACACCACGCGGGCCGCACTGCCGCCCACTACCGCGGCCGGAGGTTCCCGGTGACGGCTTCCCTCGCCCCCTCCGCGCCAGAACGTTCAGCCCCACTCACTGACAGGAGGCACCATGTTCCGCTCGAAGCAATACCGCGACCCACACGCCACCGACACCGGCGCAGCCGCCGACACCACCCGCGGAAAGAGAGCTCCGCTGCTGCCCGGCGAAGGGGGAACGCGGTGGAGGCGGGCAAGCCTGCTGATGGTGCCGTCCATGCTCGCGATCGCGACGATGACGGTCGCCATGGCGCAAGGAGCCCTGGCCGCGAGCGTCGGCGTCTCGGGAAAGCAGTTCACGGTCACCGCCGACCAGGTCGAAGGCCATCAGATGACCGGCTTCCCCTCCTCCGTCAGATCGGCCGACGGCAAGGAGCTGGAGACCATCCGGCTCGGCTTCGGCTCGGCCTCTCTGCGCAGTCTGTGCCTGACGCAAGGGCTACGCCTCCCGCTCATCGGCGACGTGACACTGAGCCTCAAGTCGGGCGGCAACAGCCCCGCAACCGTCGAGAACTTCACTGCCGACGCCACCGACGTGCTCGGGGCCAAGGGGAGTCTGTCCCAGGTTGAAGTCGGTGTGGACGCCTCACAGCTGAACCGAGCCGGAGAGGGCGGACGAGGGCCGAAGGGACGCTTCGGACTGCAGGCGTCAGGGATGTCCCTCCAGGACTTCAGCACCACCGCGCACAACCTCACCAGCGGCAGCTTCAAGCTCTCCGGTCTCGATCTGCATATCAAGCGAGGGTCAGCGGCATGCGGCTGACACAGGTGCGGGCGGACTTCCGTCACTGGCGGCGCACCCGGCCCTTCTGGGCGGGGCTTTGGGTAATGGCGGGCGGCTGCTTCATCGTCGCCCCGCCGATCGCCCCCGTGGAAATCATGCTCACCGCCGGCCCGGCGGGGACGACGGCCCTCGGGGTGGGGGTGGTCCTGTTCGCCGCAGGGGTGGTCTTCTGGACCCGCCCGCAGCAACGGGTGTTCACCGCGGTGGTGTCCGCCGCCTTCTCCGTCGTCTCCTTCGCCACTACGAACTTCGGCGGCCTCGGCATCGGCATGCTCCTCGGTGTCCTGGGATCGAGTATGGCCTTCGGCTGGCGCGCCACACCGGCGGCCGAAGGCCCCGGCTCCGGCCATCCGCGGGAGGGCGGGCGGGGCACCGAACACCCCGGCCAGCCGGCAGCCGAAGACCCCACAGCTGACGTGTCGGAAGACGGGCAACGGACGGACGCGGACGGCGACTCGCATCCGGTCCCGGCCGCCCCCCGCGCGGACGACACCGCACGAAGCGACGCCACCGCCAACCGCGTTGCGGCCCCGATCCTCCGGAAGCCGGGGTTGCGACGCCGAGTCGGGTCCCGGCGCACTCCCCGCCGACTCCTTCGTGGAGGCGTACTCGCCTGCGCCGCCCTCCAGTTGAGCCTCATGACCGCCGGCCCGGCCCACGCGCAGTCCTGCCTCCCGGACGGGGTGCCCTGGCTCCTGCCATGGCCACCCGCCCCGCCCCCATGCTCCGACCCGTCCCCGGAGCCGAGTCCCTCCGACGAGCCGGCCCCGGCACCCTCGACCACCCCAGGAAGCGGCCCCTCAGGAGCGGCCCCCGCCCCGTCCTCCCCCTCCGGTGTGGAACCTCTCCCCAGCAAGCCCGCCGGCGTCCACCAGACGGCGGTGCCACCGGCACCGGAAGAGGACACGGACCTGCCTCTCCCCGCCCGGATCCCCCCGGACATCAGCGCCGCGAAGCTCGACGCCCACGCGCTCGAGATCAAGGGCAGCCGGACTCTGCCCACCACTGACGGCGCGGTCAAGGTTCTCGTCATGCACGCGGCATCCGTGTCTCTCCGGGACTACCGACTCGACACGGCGCAGCCGGGCCCCGGGCTCGGGGTCGGCTTCGACATCACCATCCACGACGTGGACCTGTACCTGTCCTCCCTCAGCGGCACGCTGCGGGTGGCCGGTGTGCCGATCCGGCTCGCGCTCTCAGCCGATCTCCTGCCGGACTTCCTGCCCCTCAACGTGCCTCTGCCGCAACTCACACTCGAGTCGGTCAAGGCGCAGCAGACACTCATCGTCAGTCCCCGGGCCGAGTACTCGGGATTGCGGATCACGACTCGGTCCGGAGGCTGACAGCGAAGGCGACCCCACTTCCCTGAGCTTGTTGTTCGACTGGCCGAGAGGGTTTGGGCACACCTGCGGGACGGGTGGTTTTCGCGCGGAGCTGCCGCACCCCTCGGCGGCCCCGTGCGGGGGTGAGCCGGCGGGCTGCTCAGCAGGTCTTTCCCAGAGGTGCCGGAGGTCCTGGAGGTCCTCGGCAAGCGGTCGAACGAGGCGGAGTCGGGTGTGGGCGGCGGTGATCAGCCAGATCCACAGGTGGGCGGTCATCTGATCCGGGTTGCGGTACCCGCTGGAGTGGATCTGCACGGGGACGGCGCCGTCCGGGACGATGGGCGGGATCACGGGCCGCTGGAACGGTCCGGTCGCGGCGACGACGAAGCGCGCGTCGATGGCGCCCTCCGACGTCTCGACCCGGAAGCCGGGCCGACCGGCGTGCCTGCGCACCGAAGTCACCTCGACCCCGCATCGGATCGGGGCGCCGATCTTCTCGGCGTACGCGGCGAAGTAGTCCGCGACCTGCTCCTTCGAGGCGAAGGTGTCGGGGGCGACGTCGGAGAACTCCAGCCCCGGGAAACGGTCGTGCCACGCGGGCCCGTTCGCGACCAGGGAATCCCACCGCTCCGAGCGCCACCGCTCGGCTATGCGGTGCCGCTCCAGGACCACGTGCGGTATCCCGGCGGCTCCCCGGTGCTCGCTCATCGCCACGCCTGCCTGGCCCGCCCCGACGACGACTACCTCAGTCTCTTCACTCGGCATTTCCTCGGACCTGCCCTCAGTTCTGTCCAACAGATGTTTCCGTTGCGGGCAATCTGATTTTCAGATTTGAACGGGTGTGTCGATGTCGTCGTGCGGGGCGGCATGGTGCACGGCTCCCGCGAGGTCATCGCTCCATGGAGTACACGGCCAAGGACGGCTCACCGAGAGCGTCGGCGAATGCACGCTCCCGCTGACCGGGCAGGCATGCGTCAACGGGGTCATCACTGACCTCAACGTCCTGGACATCACTCCGGACGGCCTCAACCAGCGCCCCTGCGACGCCGACAACGCGACGGCCGGCGGCTGGCCGGCTCGAATCGGAGCAGGCCCACCGCCTCGTGCGCGGCTTCGGGGCCATGCTCGCCGGCCGCGACGCCGCCCGGCTGGAGGCCTGACTGCACGATGTCCAGGAGTGCGAACTCCCCACGTGCCGCGGCATCCCCAAAGCCTTCCACGGCGGCTCGTGGCGATCCGCGGCGGCATCGAGACCCTGGTCGCGCACTCACGACGCACGCCCGCCAAGCCCTGGCCCGATCCCAGACGTTGATCTCGGCCACGAAAATCTTGCCCGAGCCGAACATCTGCCCAGGCTCAGGACCGAAGGTAGACCGACTTCCATTCGAGGTACGCGCTCAGGCCCTCGGGGCCGAGTTCGCGGCCGAGTCCGCTGGCTCCGCGGCCGCCGAAGGGAGAGTGGAAGTCGAGGCCGTAGGCGTTGACGCCGATGGTGCCAGTGCGCGCCTGGCGGGCGACGGCCAGGCCGCGCTCCTCGTCGGTGGTCCACACTGTGCCGCCGAGACCGAATTCGGTGTCGTTGGCCAGGGCGATCGCCTCCTCGTCCGAGCCGTAGGCAGTGACGGCCAGGACAGGGCCGAAGATCTCCTCGCGGGCGATGGTCATGTCCGGCGTCACGTCACCGAAGACCGTGGGCTCGACATACCAGCCCCGCTCCGGACGGCGGCCGGTGCGCCCGGGGCCCGTGGCCCGCCGGGCGCCCTCGGCGTCCGCGGAGGCGATGTATGCCTCGACCCGCTCCCGTTGGCGCTGGGAGACCATGGGGCCGACGGCCGTATGCGGATCGAGCGGGTCGCCGACCGTGAAGCCGTCGGCCAGCGCGGAGACGGCTTCCAGGACCTCTTCGTAGCGCGTGGCGGGGGCCAGGATACGGGTGCTCAGGTAGCAGGTCTGACCGTTGTTGGCGAAGGACGCGCCGGCTAGGCCGGAGAGGGTGGCGTCCAGGTCGGCGTCGTCCAGCACGATGGCCGCGGACTTGCCACCGAGCTCCAGGGTGACCGGGCGCAGCAGCCGGCCGCAGACCTCGGCGATCCGGCGGCCCGCGGGGGTGGAGCCGGTGAAGGCGATCTTGTCGATTCCGGGGTGTGCGACCAGGGCCTCGCCCGCTTCGAGGCCGCCGGGCAGGATGTTCAGCACCCCGGGCGGCAGGCCCGCCTCGGTGGCGGCCTCCGCGAGGACGTAGGCGTCCAGCGAGGTTTCCAGGGCGGGCTTGAGGACGACGGTGCAGCCGGCCGCAAGCGCGGGTGCGATCTTCATCATGGCCAGCGCCTGCGGATAGTTCCACGGCACGATCGCCCCTACGACGCCCACCGGCTCCCGCCGCACCAGGGTGGTACCTCCGGTGAAGGCGGGGCGCCGTTCCTCCCACTCCAAGGTCCGCGCGAGCCCGGCGTAGTAGCGCAGGATCGCCGCGGGGCTGTGGGCGTTGAATATCGGTGACATGGCGATGGGCATGCCGTTCTGGCGGGTGACCAGGCGGGCCAGCTCCTCGGCGCGCGCTTGGATCGCGGCGGCGAACCGCTCCATCGTGTGGGCGCGTTCGACGGGAGTGGCAGCGGCCCACGGGGATCCCGGCCCTTCGAAAGCGCGCCGGGCGGCGGCCACCGCGCGGTCGACGTCTTTGGCGCCGGCGACGGGGACGCGGCCCATGGGCTCCTCGGTCGCGGGTGAGACGACGGTGTACGTCTCCTCGCTCAGCGTCGACTGCCAGTCGCCGTCGATGAACAGGGCGGTGCGCTCGATGTACGGGTCTGTGTCCGTGTGCGTGGTCACTGCGGCTCCGGTCTGGGGTGTCGTACGGGCGGGGCAGGTGTCGTACGGGTGGCGGCGCCGGGCGTTACCGGGGGGCCATCCGGATCGCGCCGTCGAGGCGGATGACCTCGCCGTTGAGCATGAGGTTTTCGGCAATGTGCTGGACGAGGGCGGCGTACTCGGCAGGCCGGCCCAGACGCGACGGGTGGGGGACCTGCGCGCCGAGCGAGGCCTTGGCCTCCTCGGGCAGCGACGCCAGCATCGGTGTTTCGAAGAGGCCGGGAGCGATGGTCATGACGCGGATCTTGAAGGAGGCGAGATCACGGGCGATCGGCAGGGTGAGGCCAACCACCCCGCCCTTGGAGGCCGAGTACGCAGCCTGCCCGATCTGCCCGTCGTACGCGGCCACCGACGCGGTGTTGACGATCACGCCGCGCTCCTCGCCGTCCGGGCCCTGGGGGTCCTGGGCGGCCATCTGCTCGGCGGCCAGGCGGATCACGTTGAACGTGCCGATCAGATTGACCTGGATGATCCGGTCGAAGCCGGCCAGTGGCAGCGGCCCGTTCTTGCCCAGGACGCGGCCCGCGGTGCCGATGCCCGCGCAGTTCACGGCGATGCGCAGCTCACCGAGTCCGGCAGCCGTGTCCACGGCGGCGGCGACGTCCGCCTCGCTGGTGACGTCGGTGGGGGCGAAGACGGCCTGGCCGGGGAGGCCGGCGGCGATCGTCTAGCCGTCGGAGGAGGGCAGGTCGGCCAGGACCACCGTCGCCCCGGCGTCCAGCAGCCGCCGGGCGGTGGCTAGACCCAGGCCCGACGCTCCGCCGGTGATGAGTGCGACGCTTCCTTCGATGTTCACTGCGTTCGTCTCCCTGCTGGGTCGATGGGGTGTCAGATACGTTCGATGAGCGTGGCGTTGGCCATGCCGCCGCCCTCGCACATGGTCTGCAGGCCGTAGCGGCCGTTGGTGGTCTCCAGGTGGTTGACCAGCGTGGTCAGCAGCCTGGTGCCGGAGGCGCCGAGCGGATGGCCCAGCGCGATGGCGCCGCCGCGCGGGTTGAGCCGCTCGGGGTCGGCGTCCAGTGCGTGCTGCCACAGCAGCGGTACGGGCGCGAACGCCTCGTTGACCTCGTAGGCGTCGACGTCGCCGATCGACAGTCCGCAGCGGTCCAGCACCTTGTGCGTAGCGGCGACCACCCCGTCGAGCATCAGCAGCGGGTCGGAGCCGGTGACGGCGAAGGAGTGGAAGCGGGCGCGCGGGCGCAGCCCCAGCCGCTGGGCGGTCGCGGCGCTCATGATGAGGGCGGCGGAGGCGCCGTCGGTCAGCGGCGAGGAGTTGCCCGCGGTGATACGCCAGTCGATCTCGGGGAAGCGTTCGGCGCCGGGTGCGCCGGGGAACGCGGGCTTGAGCCCGGCCAGCCCCTCGGCGGTGGTGCCCGGCCGCACGGTCTCGTCCGTGACGTGCTCACCGATGGGGACGATCTCGTTCGCGAAGCCGCCCGCGGCGGCCGTGGCGGCCGCCCGCTGGTGGGAGCGGGCGGAGAACGCGTCGAGTTCTCCTCGCTCCAGCTTCCAGCGCACGGCGAGGAGTTCGGCCGAGATGCCCTGCTGGATCAGTCCCTCCGGGTAGCGCAGGCGCAGCAGTTCGCCCGAGGGGTCGGCGCCGCGCGCGGAGGAGCCCATCGGCACGCGGCTCATCGACTCCACGCCGCAGGCGATCACGACGTCGTAGACCCCTGCCAGGACGCCCTGCGCGGCGAAGTGCGCCGCCTGCTGGCTGGAGCCGCACTGACGGTCGATGGTCGTCGCGGGCACCGTTTCGGGGAAACCGGCGGCGAGCACTGCGGTGCGGGTGATGTTCAGGGACTGTTCGCCGGACTGCGAGACGCAGCCGCCGATCACGTCCTCGACGAGGGCCGGATCGAGGCCGTTGCGCTCCACGAGTGCCTTGAGGACGGTGGCGAGCAGGTCCACGGGGTGATGCCCGAAGAGGGCGCCGCCGGGCTTGCCCTTGCCGGACCCGGTGCGTACGACGTCGACGATGACGGCGTCATTCATGTCTTACTCCTTTTTGCGTGCAGGGAGGGGTGGGGCAGGCGGTCAGGTGCCGGTCCAGTGGGGCGCACGCTTCTCGGCGAACGCACGCGGGCCTTCCTGGGCGTCGCGGGTCGCCTTGATCCGCTGCCATGCGCGGTCGTTCTCGGCCCAGGCGGCGGCCTCGTCGTCGCCCTCGGCGGCGCTGAGCATCAGGTGCTTGATCGCCTCGACGGCGAGCGGGGCACCCGCGGCGATGCTCTCCGCCAGTTCCAGGGCCGTTTCGACCGGCTTGCCTGCCGGTGCCACCCGGTTGACGAGGCCCCAGCCTGCCGCGGTCGCGATGTTGCGCGGGATGCGCTGGTGCAGGCGGAGCACCCCGCCCGCCGCCGGGAACAGGCCGTGCCGGACCTCGGGCAGGCCGATGACGGCGTTCTCGTCGGCCACCACGAGATCACAGGCGAGCACGATCTCCGCTCCGCCGCCCAGCGCCGGGCCGTTGACCGCGGCGATGAGCGGCTTGTCTATCCAGTGGCGCACCAGCCCGGCGAAGCCCCGTTCCGGGTACGCCGGATCCAGCACGTCCCGGCCCGCCGCGGCCTCCTTGAGGTCCATTCCGGCACAGAACGCGCGCCCGGCCCCGGTGAGCACGGCCACCCGCAGAGTGGGATCGGCGGCGAAATCCTCCAGTGCGGCGCCGACAGCGGCGGAAACCTCGGCATTCACCGCGTTGAGGGCCTCGGGGCGGTTGAGGGTGATCAGGGAAGTACTGCCCCGCCGCTCCAGGATGACCACCGGTGCGGGCTCGGGCGAATCATCGTCAGCCATGTCGGCTGCCTCCTCGCAGATACCCGTCCACTCCAACTTACTTAACGATCGATAAGTAAGGCTAGGCGGGTGACAATGAGACGGTCAAGAGGAAGCGCCTAGGGACTCCGCGAGGAGTGGCCCCGCGCCACTGGCTGCGCGTACCCACCTACCGCAACGAAAGATGCAGTGCGCAAGTATTGACCTTCCCGCAGCCAGCCTTCTACGTTCTGAGCGATCGATAAGTAATCGCCTTCTCTCAGAGCCGCGAGGACCGCATGGCGATCGATTTCACCCTTGATCCGCAGCTCGCGGAGCTCCGCGACCGCACTGCGGCGTTCGTCCGCGAGACGGTGTTGCCGGCCGAAGCCGAGATGCTGCACGGCTCCGGCGAGCCGGACGACGCGTTGCGCCGTCGCCTGCAGCAGGCCGCCCGCGACGCCGGGCTGTTGGCCCCGACCGTGCCGAAGGAGTACGGAGGTCTGGGGCTCGACATGAGCGGGCAGTCCGTGATCCCGGAGGAGGCCGGGTACAGCCTGCTGGGCCCGCTGGCCCTGCACTGCGCGGCGCCCGACGAGGGCAACATGCTGCTGCTGGAAAGGGCCGCCGACGCGGAGCAGCGCGACCGCTTCCTCAAGCCGCTGGCGGCGGGAGAGGTGCGCTCCTGTTTCGCGATGACCGAACCGGCCCCGGGGGGCAGGCTCCGACCCCGCCCAGCTGGCCACGACCGCCCGTCGTTCCGGCGCCCGCTGGGTCATCGACGGCCGTAAGTGGTTCATCACCGGTGCCGAAGGAGCCGGTTTCGCGATCGTCATGGCCCGCACTGGAGGCACCGACGCCTCTCCCGAGGCGACGATCTTCCTCGTCCCGGCCGCCACCCCGGGCTTCCGCCTCGTCCGGCACGTGCCCAGCCTCGACCGAGGGTTCCTCGGCGGCCACTGCGAGATCGCGCTCGAAGGCTGCGCGGTCGGCGGTGACGCGGTGCTCGGCGAGGTCGGCAACGGCTTCGCCTACGCGCAGGTCCGGCTGGCACCGGCCCGCCTACGGTCCGCGGCTATCCGAACGGCTACCGCATCGCGGAGCTCGATACCTTCCCGGCCGCCCCCGCGGGCGGCTGCCCGGTCCGTCACACCACCGGGGCTACGGGCGCTGCAGGCACCCAGGAGGCCACGCCATGACCTCTCCGACCACCCCGAGCGCCATCGCCGACCCGCCCGGCCTCGACCTGGGCGCCCTGGGCCGATGGTTCGCACAGCACGTCGGCACCTGCCAGGGCGAGCTGACCGCCACCATGCTGCACGGCGGCCGGTCCAACCTGACGTACCACGTCACCGACGGCCGCGCCTCCTGGGTGGTACGCCGACCCCCGCTGGGCGGCCTCACGCCGTCCGCGCACGACGTCGCACGGGAGTACCGAGTGATGACCGCTCTGCGCGGCAGCGGCGTGGCCGTGCCCCACCCGCTCGCCCTCTGCGTGGAGGAGGACGTGATCGGAGCCCCCTTCACCGTCGTCTCCTACGTCGAGGGCCGTGTGCTGCGGTACCGCACGGACATCGCCGAATTCACCCCATACGACCTGCGGCGGTGGGCGGATGGGCTGGTCGAGCAGCTCGCCCGGTTGCACTTCGTGGACTACGACCTGATCGGGCTGGGGCGCTGGGGCCGCCCCCAAGGCTATCTGCGACGCCAGGTCGACCGCTGGCGCGTCCAGTGGGACCTGGTGGCCACCCGCCCCCTGCCCGATCTCCTCCGGCTGTACCAGGCCCTGGACCCCGCCGACCTGGGCCGGGTGCGGGCGATCGTGGACTGGGAGCTCTCCACGGTCGGCGACCCGCTGGCCGACATCGGCACCTTCCTCGCCTACCGCAAACCTGCCGTCGACGCGCTGCTCGACGGGCCCGCCGCGACAGATCCCAGGTTCCCCGAGCCCCTGGAACTCGCCGAGCAGTACGCCCTGGTCAGCGGGCGGGACCTGACGCAGCTCCCCTTCTACCGAGCCCTGGCCCACTTCAAGATCGCCGTGATCGCTGAAGGGGTCCACGCCCGCCACCGGCAAGGCGTCACCGTCGGCGAGGGCTTCGCGGGAGCGGCTGACTCGGTTCCCGAACTGGTGCTGGCGGGTCTGTCGGTGCTGGGGCGGGCCCGGTGAGCGGGTCGAGGAGGACTGCCCTGGTCACCGGGGCCTCCCGCGGTATCGGGCACGCCGTCGCGGTCCGGCTCGCGGCGGCGGGATTCGACCTCACCCTGAGCCCGCGGTGCGGACGCCCTGCGGAAAACGGCTGAGGACTGCGCACAGCGCGGCGTACGCGCCGCGACGGTCACCGCGGACATGGCCGCCGAGGACGACGTACACCGCCTGGCCGAGGCCCACCGCTCGGCGTACGAGCGCCTCGACATGCTGGTGCTGAGCGCCAGTGTGGGCTCCGCGGCACCGCTCGGCGGGTATCCGCCGCACCGGTTCGACAAGCAGTTCGCCGTCAACGTACGCGCACCGTTCCTGCTCATCGACGCCTGCATGGACGTGCTGCGGCACACGGCCACGCGCGAACTCGAGCGGGGCGCGCGCATCGTGGCGATCTCCTCCATCACCGCGCGTGCTCCCGAACCCGGACTCGCCGCGTACGGAGCCGGCAAGGCTGCCCTGACCGCGCTGTGCGAGGCGGTCAACACCGAGACCTCTCAGGCCGGAGCGTCCGCCACGGCCATCTGCCCCGGCTACGTCGACACCGACATGAGCACCTGGAACCATGACCGGGTCCCACCCCACGCGATGATCACCAGTCAGGACGTCGCCGAGCTGGTCCTCGCCCTGACCCGGCTGTCGCCCCGGGCGATCGTGCCGTACCTGCCCGTCGTGCGCTCCGGCACCGAACTCTGGCGGGCCTGACCGCAACCGCGCCCGCCGTCTCCCGCACTGTCGTACCGACCGGACGAGTCCTTCGCACTGGAGCGGGTGGCGCTCGACGCACCCCGCGAGGGCGAGGTGCTGGTCCGCATGGTGGCGAGCGGCATCTGCCACACCGACCTGCACTTCCGGGGCATCCTGCCGCCCGAGGGCGGACCGTACGTGTTCGGCCACGAGGGCGCGGGCGTCGTCGAGGAGACAGGCCCGGGCGTCAACGGCATCCGGCCCGGAGACAAGGTGGTGCTCAGCTACGGGCACTGCGGCACCTGCGCCCAGTGCGCAGCGGGCCGGCCCGCCTACTGTCTGGCGTTCGCCCGGCTCAACCTGCCCGGCCCGCGCACCGACGGTACGTACACGCTGCACCGGGCGTCGGACGGATCCCCGGTCGCGGGCACGTTCTTCGGCCAGTCCAGCTTCGCCACCCACGTCCTGGCCCCGGCCGCCTGCGCGGTCGTGGTGGAGCGGGACACCGACCTCGTCGCCGCCGCGCCCCTGGGCTGCGGGGTGCAGACCGGGGCGGGGGCGGTCCTCAACGTGCTGCGCCCCGCGCCCGGGTCCACCTTCGTCGTGTACGGGGTCGGCGCGGTGGGGTGCGCGGCGGTGATGGCGGCGCGGGCCGTCGGGGTCGCGACCGTCGTCGCGGTCGACCCGGTTCCGGCCCGGCGCGACACGGCCCTGCGGCTCGGCGCCGACGTCGCGCTCGACCCCGCCGCGGTGGCCGTGGTCGAGGCGGTGCGCGACCTGACGGGCGGTGGCCCGACCCACGCCCTGGACACCTCCGGCATCCCGTCCGCCATCACGGACGCGGCGCTCTCCCTCGGCCGCACCGGCGCCCTGGCACTGGTGGGCCTCGGCGCCGCGAATCTCAACCTGGACGTCCAGGACCTCGTGCGGAACGGCAAGACCGTGCGGGGGTGCATCGAAGGAGACGCGACGCCCCGCGAGTTCATCCCGCACCTGCTGCGGCTGCATGCCGAGGGGCTGCTGCCCTTGCAGGACATCATCACCGCCTACGCGTTCCAGGACATCGCCGTGGCCGTCGACGACGTCGTCGCCGGGAACGCGATCAAGCCGGTCCTGACGTTCTGACCCGTTCCGGCACATCTGCCCAGGCCCCGAGAGAAGCCGCACGCACACCGCGATCCGAACCATCGAGGCACTGAGCGCGGTGGTACCGGCCCTGCTCATGACGCCGACCGCCGGCCTCGCCGCCGCGCTGTCGTGCTCCCCGGACCTCGCCACCGGCAAGACGCCCGTGCCGCTGATCCACGGCACCCGGATGACGCCGGCTCAGGCGTGGGACTGGGGATACCGGCGCGCCCTGACCAGCGGGGACACCCGGTGTGCACGGTGGCCCTGCCCGGCCGTACCTCGGTGAACGCCACGGTCTGCGCCGAGTACGTCGTGTACGCGGTGCGCACCATGCACCGGCCGGTCGGCCCGCCCCAAGATCTCGATGATCGGACACAGTGAGGGCGCGGTCCATCCGTTCTGGGTCCTGCGCTGGTGGCCGGGTCTGGCGGCCGCCCGCATGGACGACGCGATCGCGTTGGCCGGGCCGCTGGACAGCGCGTGGACGGGCAACCTCCTGTATGCGACCGTCTCGTGCCCCGAAGTCGCCTGGCAGTTGCGTCACGGCTCCGCCTTCATCGCGTCGATGCGCCGGGCACCCTGCCCGCGGGCCCGTCGTACCCCTCGATCGGCGCCCTCACCGACGAGCTCGTGCAGCCGCAGCCCTCGGCCATCCGATGGACGGGGTGACCGACGTCAACGTCCCGCGGATCTGCCCCCTGCGGGTCGTGGACCACTACGGTCTCCTGGCCGACGCGGTGGCCCACCGGCTGGTGCTCGACACCCTCGACCCGAAGGGCCCGTGGCTCACGGCCGCCGGTCACCGGCTTCGGCTTGGCGTCGGTCACCGCGCCCGGGGTGTCGAGCGAGCCCCCGGTTCCCGGGTACGCGGACCGGCTGGTCCAGCGGCGCGCACCCGATCGGTCGTCACGGATGCAGGTCATGATGGCGTCCTTGCGGGGTGTAATCATGACCTACACAGTGTCAGCCGGGCTTCGCGGAACGGCAGGGCCGGGCGTGTGTGGAGAGGAGCTACGAGGGATGGCGGCCGCATCCGGCACAGGAGCGCCACGTGGGCGCCCGCGCGATCCGGAGTTCGAGAACCGGGTCTATGACGCGGTGGTGGAGGTCTACGGACGCGGCGGGCTGAAGGGCTTCACGATGGGAGCGGTCGCGCGCAACGCGCGGGTCGGCAAGGCGTCGCTGTACCAGCGCTGGCCCGACAAGGAGACGCTGCTGGTGGCGGCTCTGGACGCGCGCATAGTGCTGGACACCCACATCGACACCGGCGATCTGCGAGCCGATCTGCGCCGCCTGGCCGAGCAGATGCTGCAGATGTTCTGGAGTGACACGGGGCACGCCTTCATGCGCCGCATCGTTGACACGTCGGTGCATCCAGAGGTCTTCGGCTTCCGTCATCGCAAGGGAAGCCCCACCGTGCTCGCCGCACGGCGGCTGGTGCACAACGCGGTGGCGCGCGGCGATCTGCCTGCGGGCACAAGTCCGACCGTGCTCATGGACCTGGTCTTCGGCGCCACGATGATGCACGCCACCGTCACCCCCATTGCCATGCGCGAGAAGGCGCGTGCCCGGGCCGACGCCTACCTGGACGAGCTCGTCGACACGATTCTGGCCGGTGTGCGCGGGGCGACGACGGCCGACACCTGAAGCGCCCGGTCGTCGCGGCTCATCCCGCCGCATGCGCGCGGGGCGCAGGACGTACGCGCGCACCCACGGCACGCAGCGAGATCGACACGTAGTGGTCGGCGATCTCCTGCGGCGTCAGCGGTCCTCCGTCGCGGTACCAGGTGGCCACGGACTGCCACATGCCCAGCAGCGCCCGTGCGGTGTCCGGCGCGTGGTCGACCTCGAAGAGTCCCTGGTCGACGCCCTCCTCCAGGATGCCGAGCAGCAGCCTTTCGAGCTCCTTGCGCAAAGCGGCATACCGTTTGCGGTTGTCGAGGTCGAGATAGCGCAGCTCTGCGTCGAGTCCGGCCGTCGCCACGCGGTGGGTCATATGGAGCACGACGCACTCCGCTACGTTGGCGAACCTCTCCAGGACGCGCCCCTCGGCCTCGGCATCGGCCAGCCGGGCCCGCGTGAGCACCTCGTCCATCGCACGCTCCAGCAGCGCGACGAGCATGGCCTGCTTGTTCTCGTGGTGGTAGTAGAGGGCCGGTACGGTGACCCCGACCCGGCGGGCGATATCGCGCACAGACGTTCCGTGGTAGCCGTGCTCACGAAAGGCGGCGAGCGCGCCGGCGAGCGTCGGCGGCAGCTCAAGCGGCTCGAACACCCGCCAGTCGCTGATCGGCGCCGCCGTCTCCTGGACCGCGTGTTCAGAGGACTCGCCCAGTACTCTCGCTGTCATGCGTTCCACCCTCCTGGCAAGACGCCGATACCCGTCCTCGATTTTAGCGAGCGCTAAGTAAAGATCAAGTGTGGGTGGCGGCGCGACCGACCGGGACGGAGGGCACGCCGAGAGGCGACGGGCCAGCCTCCCTCGTCGGCGGTCCGGGCTCGGCACAGGCGCGGCTGGATGTTGCTGGGGTCGGTGACCTCACAGACCAGGACGTTCTCACAGATGAGACGCAGCCCGCCCCAGCCACCCGCGTGGTGCACGGCGTTGGTGACCAGTTCGCTGACCACCAGTTCGATGGTGAAGGCAAGGTCGTCGCCGACGGCCGTCACCATCTCGGCTGTGCTATCGGGCCGCACCAGAACGGGTGGCGGATGGCACGCACTGGCCAGAGTGCAACGGCTGGCGACCGGGTCGTGGACGGCATACAGGCGAGTCTTCCCGACGGTGCCGAATACGCCCGGAGGTGTATCACGAGCCAGGAGCTGAACCAGGTCGTCCACGTGGCTGAGGGTCGTCAGGAGAGTTCGAGGTCAGCGAGGGTCTGCGCGGCGGCGCGCAGGCGGCTCGTGGCAGCTCTGGCGGGCCAGCCGCGCTCGGCGACCAGAGCGATGCGCAGCGAAGGCAGCGCGATGGCGTCGAACCAGCCACCGCGGACTTCTCCCGCTCCGCCCGCTGCCTGATGAATGCCGGCCGTTTCCACGGCCGGCGTGATGGGGCGGGACGGGGGAAACGGACTGTGGTGCAAGGCGACGCCCGCGCGGTGCTCGCGGGTGTAGCGGCGGGCGTTGGCCACGGCGAGCGCGGCCCGCGATGCGATCTCCTTAAGAATTGAGGCGGTCCGGGAGGACCGGGTATGGCTGATGCGATTCTGCTGTTGATGGCTCGGGAGGATTGGCCGCCCGGTCCTCCGGGACGCTCCGACTGCGCACGCGGTTGAGTACGCGTCAGGCACGCATATGGGTCGGCATCGACGCCGGCAAGGGCCACCACTGGGCGGTCGCCATCGACATCGAAGGCCAGACGGTGTTCTCCCGCAAGATCGTCAACGATGAGACCGAGATCCTCCAGCTCATCGCGGATGCCTGCGAGACGGCCGACGAGGTGCGGTGGGCGGTGGACATCTCCGGCCGCGCCTCCACCCTGCTCCTCGCGCTCCTGGTTGCCCACGGCCAGCCGGTGGTCTACGTGCCCGGCCGCACCGTGCACCGGATGTCCGGCGCCTACCGCGGCGAGGGCAAGACCGACGCCAAGGACGCCCTGGTCATCGCCGATACCGCCCGGATGCGACGGGACTTCGCCCCGCTGGGCATCCCGGACGAGACCGTGGCCACGCTGCGGCTGCTGACCGCGCACCGCGCCGACCTGATCGCCGACCGGGTACGGCTGATCAACCGGCTGAGGGACGCCCTGGTGGGCATCTGCCCGGCCCTGGAGCGGACCTTCGACTACTCCGCCGCCAAGGGCCCCGTCGTCATGCTCACCGAGTACCAGACCCCAGCTGCCCTGCGCCGGATCGGCGTCAAGCGGCTGACGACCTGGCTGGAGCGCCGCACGGTCCGCGGCGCCGACGGCGTCGCCGCCCGCGCAGTCGAGGCGGCCCAGTCCCAGCTCACCGCACTTCCCGGTGAGAAGCGGGCTGCCAAGCTCGTGTGCGACCTCGCCCACCAGCTCCTCGCCCTGGACGAGCGGATCAAGGACACCGACCGGGAGATCCGCGACACCTTCCGCCTGGACGAACGCGCCGAGATCATCGAATCGCTGCCCGGCATGGGACCCGTCCTGGGTGCGGAGTTCGTCGCGATCGTCGGCGATCTGTCAGCCTACGACAGCGCCAGCCGTCTGGCCTCCCACACGGGCCTGGCCCCGGTACCGCGTGACTCCGGCCGCCGCACCGGCAACAACCACCGGCCCAAGCGGTACCACCGCCGCCTGCGCTGGGTGTTCTACATGGCCGCGCAGACCGCGATGATGCGTCCCGGCCTCTCCCGGGACTACTACCTCAAGAAACGCGCCGAGGGGCTGCACCACACCCAGGCCCTGCTCGCACTCGCGCGCCGCCGGGTCGATGTCCTGTGGGCCATGCTGCGTGACAAGAGGCTGTTCACCTCCGCCACGCCGGTCACGCAGACGGCTTGACACGATCATCACGCACACTGCTTGACACGGTCATTGAGAATCCTCCCCTGGGTTTGCGTCGTCCTCGTCGAAGGGGTCCGGCTGCTTGGTGCGCCACACCGGGACCACGCCCAGCAGAAGACCACGCGCGAACAGCCCGGTCATGGCTGTCGAGTGCCCACCGTCGGGAACCCGGTGGTGCCTGCGGTGGTTACGGGCGGTGGAGGCTGACGGGTCGGTCCGTCACGCCGTCGCCGCGGTCGGTCCGAGGAGTTCGTCGTTGTGCTCGCCGAGGCGCGGCGTCGGGCGGTCGGCGGCGGGCGTGAATCCGGCGTACCGAGCGGGCGTGCGCACGACGGTCTCGGTGCGCTCGCCGTCGGTGACCGTGACGCCCAGGCGGCTCTCCGCGAAGGCTGCGGAGTCCACGGTGTCCTTCCAGGAGTGCACCCGCGTGGCCATCAGGCCGGCCTTGCGGAACAGCTCGATCCACTCATCCGCACCGCGCTGGGCGAACGCGGCGTTCAGTTCGACGGTGAGCTCGGCGTTGCGCCGGGAGCGCGCCGCCTGGTCGGCGAACCGCGGGTCCTCGGCGAGGTCCGGCCGGTCGAGCAGTTCGGTGAACAGCGTCCAGTGCTTGGGCACGTAGGCGGCGACCACGAGGAACCGGCCGTCGCCGGCCCGGTAGATGCCGGAGGGCGCGGTGGCGAACGGGGTGCGGCCGCTGGCAGGAGTGCCTGCGTCCGGTGCACCGTCCGTGTTGAGCTGCAGGCTGATGCTGTTGGCCTGCAGACTGCACGCCACGTCGTACAGGGCGACCTTGACCACATCCGCGCGGCCGTGCCGCTCCCGGCCCAGCAGCGCGGCCAGTACCGCCTGGGCCAGCACGTGCCCGCTGGCGGCGTCGACGATGGTCGAGCGGATCATCAGGGGGGTGCCTTCGGCGTTGCGCAGTCCGGTCAGCAGCCCGGACTCGGCCTGAACCAGCATGTCGATGCCGGGGCGCCGGCCCCCGTCGCCCTCACCGCCGAACGCGGAGAGGGAGGCGTACACACAGCGGGAGTTGCGCTCCTGGACTGCCTGCGCGCCCAGTCCCAGGCGGTCCATGACGCCGGGCCGGAAGGCCTCCAGGATGACGTCGGCGGTGTCGGCGAGGGCGAGCACTCGCTTCCTGCCCTCGTCGGTACGCAGGTCGACCGCTACGGACTTCTTGCCGCGATTGAAGGGGAGGAAGTACGGCGTCAGGTGCTCCAGACCGGGCTGGGTGGAGGTGATCCGGCGGGCGGCCTCACCGCTGGGCGCCTCGACCTTGATCACTCCGGCGCCGAGGTCGGCCAGCTGGCGCGGGTGCCTTCCTTGGCGTCGTCCGTGGCGAGCAGCCCGCGGATCTCCTGGTCGTTGTGCTCCCAGACGCAGGCCTCGCCCGGGACGCCACCCTCGCGGATGCCGAGCGCGACCCGTTTGCTCGCCTGGACGGCGAGGGGCGCGTTGGCCGCGATGCGTTCGGCCAGCGCGAGCGCGGTGTCGAGCACCTCAGCGGCCGGGACGACCCGGTTGACCAGACCGAGCTGCAGAGCCCGGGCCGCGTCGAAGGGCTCACCTGTCAGCACCATCTCCATGGCGATCTTGCGCGGCAGCTGTTCGGGGAGACGGAAGACGCCGCCGGCGGCGGCGAAGATGCCGCGGGACACTTCCGGTAGCCCGAAGACGGCGGTGTCGGCGGCCACGGCCAAGTCGCTGGCCAGCACCAGCTCGGTGCCGCCGCCCAAGGCGAAGCCGTTGATGGCCGCGATGGTCGGCTTGCTGATGGCGTGGCGCACGTAGCCGAGGAAGCCCCAGTCCTCGTGGCCCGGCGCCGCGATGGACTCATCTCGGGCCAGCGCCTTGAGATCCGCACCCGCACAGAAGGCCCGGTCACCGGCGCCGGTGAGCACCACGGCCCGGACCTCCCGGTCCTGCTCCGCCGCCTCCAGTGCCGCGCCGACGGCGGCACTGAGGTCGGCGTTGACGGCGTTCATGGCGTGGGGCCGGTTCAGGGTGACCAGCAGGTGCTCATTCCTGTGCCTCCATCGTGTGCCTCCATCGGCGTGCGGAGACCTGGAGCAATTAATAGACTCCATCAGTCTGAAAATATGTGCGCCATTATTGCTCTCGCGTTTTCCGACGTGCAACAGGGGAGGCGGTGAGGTAAGACACCCCGCAGACGCATGCCGATATGCCGCATGCCCACAGCATGCGTACGAGGCGGATCTGACGAGAGGACCGGACAGTCGGCGACGTCGACCTGAAGATCCCGAAGGTGCGGACCGGATCGCTCTTCCCCTCACTGCTGGAGCGGCGCCAGCGCATCGTCCGCGCCTTGTTCGCCGTCGTGATGGAGGCATACGTGCACGGTGTGCCGACCCGCTCCGTCGACAACCTCGTCAAAGCGCTGGAAGCGGACAGCGGGATCTCGAAGTCGGAGGTGTCGCGGATCTGCGGCAACCGGTCACGCCCCATGACCAGCACAGATCCTGGAACTACACGATCGCCCCGGCTGGCGACACCGGCGACTGCGCGATCAACACCAGAGACCGCGACCACACCAGGTCGCAGGTCCTGACGATGCTCACCGACCCACCTCTGAGCGGCATGACCTCACCCGAACTGCACGCACTGTGCGCCCAGCCGGCCCCACGCGCAGGCAGCCCAGGCCGAACAGCGCAAGTTCCTGCCCCCTCTTCCCAATCCAAGATCCGGACCAGTCACGGGCCAAGGCACTGCGCAGAATCTGCGGTGTACGCAATCTGCGCAGGTCAGCAAGCATCGCGTTCGTGTACCACAAGCAGACCAAGAACCTGCTGGGACCGTGCTCGCGAGCATCCGGAACGGCGTTTCCCGCAGTAGAGGACAGCTCCGTGGCTGATCAAAGCCGGTTTTCAGTGCTGCGGGCTGTCCCCGAAGGCCGTCACGGTAAGGAAGCGGATGGGGAGTTCGACCAGTCTTTCCGGGCCGTGCGGGGCCTCGCCGTCGAACTGGAGGGCGTCGCCTGGACGCAGGGTGTAGCTGGACTTGCCGTGGCCGTAGACCATGACGCCTTCGAGCATGTAGAGGAGCTCGGTGCCGGCGTGCTGGAAGAGCGGGAAGACCTCGCTCTGCTCGGTCAGGGTGACCAGGAGGGCGTCCATCCGTTTGTGGGCGCCTCGCAGCGAGCCGAGTTGGGCGTACTCGTGGCCGACCTTGGTGCCCCGCCGGACGATCCGGGCGCCGTGACCGGCGGGGACGAAGACCGCCTCGCGTTCGTCGTCCATGCCGCGGAACAGGGCCGTGACCGGGACGTCCAGACCGCGGGCGAGCCGGGAGAGGGTGGTGAGGCTGCACGCGGTCTGGGCGTTCTCGATCTTCGACAGCATGGCCTTGGAGATGCCGACCCGCTGCGCCATCTCGCCGACCGAGAGCCCGGCCGCCTGCCGGTACTCGCGGGCCCGGACCGCGATGATGCGCTCCAGGGACTTGTCGTCGGAGTCCTCTGCGGGGGTGGGGTGCTCGCTCACCGGCGAATCCTAGCCCGCGCGGTCCAGCCTGAAGCGGGGGTGGGGATCGGCGTGGCCGGTGGCGAGGTCGGCGGCCATCGCGCCGATGAGCGGGGCGAACTTGGCGCCGTGGCCGGAGCACGCGGAGGCGATGACGAAGGGGCCGTGGCGGTCGAGGACGAAGTCCTCGTCGGGGGTGGTGGTGTAGAGGCAGGTCGATTCGGCCACCGGGTCGGGTTCGAGACCCGGGAGGTGGTCTCGTACGAAGCCGCTCACCCGTGTCCGGGACGACGCATCGACGACCCTGTCGCGGGTGCGGGGGGTGGTGGGGGTGCCGCGGTCGTGCTCGGCGACCTTGATCGTGGGGAGCGTGCCGCCGTCACTGCCCGAGGGCAGGCCGTACAGGTGCACCGCCCCGTCCCAGATCAGGGTCGGCCACCGGACGGACGGCTCGCGCTGCCGGAAGTGGAAGACCTGCTGCTGGGTCACCTGCAACGGCGGGAGCGGGACAGGGAGTTCGAGTTCGGGCAGCCAGGCGCCCGCGGCTACCACCACCGTGTCGGCGACGATCTCGCGGCCGTCGTCGGTATGCAGGAGCACCTTGTCGCCGCCTTGGACATCGATGCCCGTGACGCGTGTGCCGATGATCGCTTGTGCGCCGTGTTCAATCGCCCGCCGTACGCAAGCCGCGACGGTCTGGTCGGCGTCGACCACGCCCGCGTCCGGGTGGTGGAGCACCGGACCTGTGAAGTGGATGTACGGCCAGCGCTCCGAGGCGGCTTCCGGGCCGAGGAGTTCGTGGGGTACTCCGGCCGCGGCAAGGAGGTCGGCGATCGCCTTCGGGTCGCGTTCCTCACCCATGTCGAGGCCACCGGTCGTGCGCAGCAAGGGAGTCGAGCTGTCGTCCTCCAGTTCGCGCCACTGCTCGTACGCCTGCCCGGTCAGCCGTATGTAGAAGGGGTCGGTGTACGCCCGCCGGATGATCCGTGAGCTGCCGTGCGAACTGCCGTGCTTGTGGCCGATGTCGTACGCCTCGATCAGGGTGACCTCGTGGCCCCGGCGGGCCAGCTGCCAGGCGGTGGCCGCGCCCATCAGCCCTGCACCCACGACGGCGATCACAGACCCTCCCCGGGGATCCAGCCGGTGCCCGCGAGCGGGATGCGGGCCATGGCGGCGGACTCGATCGTAAGAGCGACCAGGTCCTCCGGCTCGAGGTGCAGCAGGTGGGCCTTGCCGCAAGCGCGGGCCAGGGTCTGGGCCTCCATGGTCATCACGCGCAGGAAGTTGGCGAGGCGCCGGCCGCCCTCGACCGGGTCGAGGCGGGAGGCGAGATGCTCGTCCTGGGTGGTGATGCCGGCGGGGTCGCGGCCGTCCTGGTAGTCGTCGAAATAGCCGGCGGCGGAGCCCAGTTCGCGGTACTCGGCGTCGTACCTGGGGTGGTTGTCGCCGAGCGCGATGAGGGCGGCCGTTCCGATGGCGACCGCGTCCGCGCCCAACGCCATCGCCTTGGCGAGGTCGGCGCCGCCCCGGATACCGCCGGAGACGATCAGCTGCACCTCGCGGTGCACCCCCAACTCCTGCAGGGCCCGTACCGCTTGGGGCAGGGCGGCCAGGGTGGGGATGCCGACGTGCTCGATGAACACGTCCTGGGTGGCGGCCGTGCCGCCCTGCATGCCGTCGAGGACGACGACGTCGGCTCCGGCGTGGACGGCCAGCTTCACGTCGTAGTACGTCCGTGTGGCGCCGACCTTGACGTAGACGGGCTTCTCCCAGTCGGTGATCTCGCGCAGTTCGAGGATCTTGATGGCGAGGTCGTCGGGGCCGGTCCAGTCGGGGTGGCGGCATGCGCTGCGCTGGTCGATACCGACGGGCAGGGTGCGCATCCCGGCGACCCGTTCGGTGATCTTCTGGCCGAGCAGCATGCCTCCGCCGCCGGGCTTGGCGCCCTGACCGAGGACGACCTCGATGGCGTCGGCGGCGCGCAGGTCGTCGGGGTTCATGCCGTAGCGGGATGGCAGGTACTGGTAGACCAGATGCTTGGAGTGGCCGCGCTCTTCGGGGGTCATGCCGCCGTCGCCGGTGGTGGTCGAGGTGCCGACCTCGCTGGCACCCCGCCCGAGCGCCTCCTTGGCCTGGGCGGACAGGGCGCCGAAGCTCATGCCGGCGATGGTGACCGGGGTGGACAGGTGCAGCGGGTGTTTGGCGTGCCGGGTGCCGAGGAGGACGTCGGTGTCGCAGCGCTCGCGGTAACCCTCCAGCGGGTAGCGGGACATGGAGGCTCCGAGGAACACCAGGTCGTCGAAGTGCGGGAGTTTCCGCTTGGCGCCCCAGCCGCGGATGTCGTAGATGCCGGTCTCGGCGGCGCGCTGGATGGCGTGGATGGTGGCGCGGTCGAAGGTCGCCGACTCGCGCAGGCCGTGGGATGCGGGATCCATGGCTGAACTCCTCTGGTACAGGTCTAGTACGAGGTCGTGTTGTCGACCTTGAAGTGGTACAGCTGCCGGGCGGAGCCGTAGCGGCGGAAGTCGGCGGGGTCCTCGTCCCGCTCAGCCGTTTTGAGCAACTCGGCGAGTTCGGCGAGGTGTTCGGGGCGCATCTCCTTCTCCGCGCAGTCGGCGCCGAGGGACTTGACAGTGCCCCGGACGTAGATCCGGGCCTCGTACAGCGAGTCCCCCAGCGCGTCGCCCGCGTCGCCACACACCACGATGCGGCCGGCCTGCCCCATGAAGGCGCTCATGTGGCCGACGCTGCCGCCGACGACGATGTCCACGCCCTTCATGGAGATGCCGCAGCGGGCGGAGGCGTCGCCGTCGATGACGAGCAGGCCGCCGTGGGCGGCGGCGCCGGCGGACTGGGAGGCGTTGCCGTGCACCCGGACCGTGCCGGACATCATGTTCTCGGCCACCCCGGTGCCCGCGTTGCCGTGCACGGTGACCGTGGCGTGCTGGTTCATGCCGGCGCAGTAGTAGCCGACGTGGCCCTCGATGTCGACGGTGTGCTCCGCGCGGATCCCGCAGGCCACCGCGTGTGCGCCGTGCGGGTTGAGGACCCGCCACGAGGTTGCGGCCGTGGAGTGCAGGGCCTGGTTGAGGTCGCGGACCGGGCTCTCGGCCAGGTCGATCAGCGCCGCCATACGTACACCTCTTCCGGCTCGGGTTCGAAGATGCGGGCGTGTTCGATGCCCGGGAGGACGTCCAGCGCCCGGTATTCGGAGGCCATCGCCACCCAGTCGGGTGTCTCCGCGACCAGCGCGGGCTTGCAGGCGATGGCGTCGCGGACGACCGCGAAGGAGTCGCCAGTGGAGACGAGGAGCGTGTAGAAGCCGTCGAAGCGTTCGCACAGCAGCCGCAGCGCCTTCTCCAGGTCGGCGCCCTGCTCCAGTTGGTGGGCGACGAACCGGGCGCCGACCTCGGAGTCGTTCTCGCTGTCGAACTTGACGCCTTGGGCGCGCAGTTCGCGTCGGATGGTGGCGTGGTTGGCGAACGACCCGTTGTGGACGAGACATTGTCCTGGGCCGACGGAGAAGGGGTGGGCGCCTTCGGGGGTGACGGCGGACTCGGTGGCCATGCGGGTGTGGCCGACACCCTGCCAGCCGGTCACCTGGGCGAGACCGAAGGACTGGGCCAGCTCCACGGGGTTTCCGGCGCCTTTGAGTACGGCCATGTCGGCGCCGGAGCCGATCACGGTGGCCGCGGGCAGCGCGTCCCGCACGGCGGCCGGCAGGTCGGCGACCGGCAGATCGGCGTGCAGCACGGTCGTGGCGTCGGCGGCGACGGCCACGGCGCCCGGCAGCGCGGCCTCCGCCTCGGCCGGTGTCACCCCGAGCAGGGAGACGACGGCGCGTCCCGGCGGGGACAGCACGGGGTCGCCGTAGACCGCGACTCCCGCCGAGTCGGGTCCGCGCTCGACGACCTGGCCGAGCATGCCGGTCAGCAGCTCGCCGAGCCTGGGTTCGAGGGTGGGCTCGCGCAGATGGAGCCCGACGATTCCGCACATCTCAAGTCCCTTCAGAATGCGGTCAGATAGCGGTCCAGCTCCCAGGGGCCGACCGTGGAGTGCCAGTCGAAGAACTCCTCGCGCTTGAGATCGGCGAAGTAGCGGCTCACGCCAGTGCCGGCCGCGTCCAGGGCGCCGCTGATCACGTCGTCGGCCTGGAGGGCCTCGACGGCGTGCAGCAGGGTGGGCGGCAGTTCCGGGCCCTTGCCGGTGGCGCCGGGCTCGCCCGGGTCGAGGCCGCGTTCGATGCCGTCGAGGCCGGCGGCCAGGGTGGCGGCCGCGGCGAGGTAGGGGTTGGCGGCGCCGTCACCGCCGCGCAGCTCGATGCGGTTGCCGTCGGGGACGCGCACGAAGTGGGTGCGGTCGTTGCCTCCGTAGCCCGCGACGCGCGGCGACCAGGTGGCGCCGGAGCGGGTCGAGACGGCGCCGGTGCGCTTGTAGGAGTTGACGGTGGGCGCGATCACCGCCTGGAGTGCGCGGGCGTGTTCGACGATCCCGGCGACGAAGGAGTAGGCGAGCGGGGACAGGCCCAGGCCGCGTACGTCGGTGGCGGCCGGGAAGGTGGGTTCGTCGCCGCGCCACAGCGACAGGTGCAGATGCATGCCGGTGCCGGTGCGGTCGGTGAACGGCTTGGGCATGAAGGTCGCCGTCATGCCGCGCCGTTCGGCGAGGACCGACACGAGGTAGCGCAGGGTGATGACGCGGTCGGCGGTGGTGAGGGCGTCGGCGTGGTGGAAGTTCTGCTCGAACTGGCCGTTGGCGTCCTCGTGGTCGTTGGCGTAGTTGCCCCAGCCGAGGCTGTTCATCGCGCTGGAGACGCCGGTGAGGTGGTCGTACATCCGGGTCAGGCCGCGGGCGTCGTAACAGGGCTGCGGCGCGGTGTCCTTGGGGTCGGCGACGGTCAGCGCGCCGTGCTCGTCCCGGTTGACGAGGAAGTACTCGACCTCGGCGCCGACGGAGAGCGACAGGCCCTGGGCCGCGGCCCGCTCGAGGACGGAACGGAGGATGACGCGCGGTGCGTACGGCCACGGTGCGCCCTCGACATACGGGTCGCAGTGCACGAGCGCGAGGCCCGGCTCGACGAAGGGGACCGGCGTGTAGGAGCGGGCGTCGGGGCGGGCGATGACGTCGGGGTCGCTGGGCTGCTGGCCGAGCGCGCCGACCGCGTATCCGGCGAAGCCGACGCCCTCGTCGCGCAGTTCCTCGACGGACTGAACCGGGACGAGTTTGGCGCACGGCTTGCCGGTGAGATCGACGAAGACGGCCAGCACGAACTCGATGCCGTCGGCGCGGACCAGCTCGGCGAGATCGGGGACGTCCGCTGCTGGGTCGGTCTTCATGGGGCCTCCCTGAGGACGATGAAGTGTTCACTGCGATGAACCTTCGTTGCATAGGAGTAGACACCCTTGGGATTACGGGGGGATTTCAGCGGTGGAAGGTCCCAGTAAGCCGACCCGAATGCACCTGTCGGCCGGCGGGCGGGGCAGCGCAGGCCGAAGGGCCGGACACCTCCTCCGAAGAGGCGGGGATCGGCCCTGAATTGCCGTTAGGCGAGGGCGGCGGACGGCGCGTTGACGGCGGTATCAGGATCCCGCCGTGCCGGACCTCTCATGCGAACTGCCGATGGGCAGCCCCGCCAGCAGCGCACGCCGGCTGGCCCTGACGTGCTCACGCATCACGTGCTCGGCGCTGTCGCCGTCCTTCTCCAGGATCAGCTCCAGGACGTTGTGGTGCTCGCGGTCCGACTGCAGGGCGCGACCCGGCTGGCTCAGCGAGGTGTTCACCAGCCGGGAGTAGGCCAGCTGGTTCATCAGCATCCGGTAGTGGGCCTCCAGCTTGTTGTTGTCGGCACCGGAGATGAGCAGGTCGTGGAACTCCTGGACCAACTCCGCGTACCGTTCCCGGTCGTCCCGCGCCACCGCTTCATCGGCCTCGCGCAGATTCCGTTCCAGCAGGTCGATCTCCGGGACCCGGCCACGCCGGGCGAGCAGCCGGGCGGCCGCACCCTCGAGGAGTTCCTTCATCTCGAAGAGCTCCGTGATCTCACGGCGGGAGGGCGTGGTGACGAACGTCCCGACGCGGGGCCGGATCTCGACCAGCCCCTCGGTCTGGAGCTGCTTGAGGGCTTCGCGTACCGGTGTACGACTGACGCCGAACTCCTCGGCAAGGGCGAGCTCCGAGAGCGGAGCGCCGGGCTCGATGTCGCCCTTGATGATCCGCTCGCGCATCGCGGCGATCACCCTGGCCTGCATCGACCCTCCCCCAGCCTCCGGCCGGGGGGACCCCCACTTCGGTTCGCTCTTCGCGCCACTCACCGAACTCTCCTCCGTCTCCCGAGCCGCCCGCCGGTCATCCCAGCGGCGCCAGCGCGCCGCCGTCGAAGAACTTACCCGCGCTGTAGACCATCGGATGACGCTCGGAGACGACAGCGTGCATCACCCGGCAGATGAACACGGTGTGGGTGCTGGCCTGCAGCCGCTCGCGGATCTCGACCTCCATCTGCGCACTGCTCCGGGCGATCAGCGGGCTGCCGAACGGGCCGCTCTCCCACTCCACCTTCTCGAACTTGTCCGTGGCCTTGCTCGCGAACGTACCGACGACGTCCAGCTGGTCCGTGGACAGGATGTTGATCGCGAGGTGGCTCGCGCTGAACAGACAGTCGTGGGTGGACGAGGTGCGCTGGACGCACACCATCACGGTGGCGGGGTCGAGCGAGATGCTCGAGAACGCGTTGACGGCCAGCCCCCTGGGGACCTCCCCGTCCATCGCGGTCACGACCGTGACGCCGGTGACGAACTGCCGGTTGACCTGCTTCATCACATCGAGGTCTGGCTTCGAGGCGAGCGGGGTCATGGAGGTGCTCCTTGTCATCTTGATCGTCAGTCCTGTCCCACCCGGATGACGCCCAGCGCCGAGAGCAGCGCCCTGGGATCCCACGTCACGTGCTCCTCGACGATCCTGTCGCCCTCGAAGCGGGCGAACGTGGCGCCGCTGACCTCGACCCGCCGCTTGGTGGCGGGGACACCGAGGAGCGAGTTCTGGTGGGTTCCGCTGCTGTGCCAGCGGATCGCGGCCCGGTCGCCCTCGATCACGATGTCGTCGATGGTCGTCACCAGATCGGGGAAGGCGGACCGGGTCGAGACGATCGAGGCCTTGAAGGACGCCAGGTCCTGCGGGTGCGGGTCCTGGCTGTGCCGGAGGTAGGCCGGGCTCAGCAGCGCGTCGAGGGCATCGACGTCTCCCGCGCCCCAGGCCGCGGCCCACGCCTTCTCGATGAGTCCACGACGGGCGTCAGAGTTCGGCACCGGCCTTCTCCTTTCTGTCTGCGTTCAGCTCCTTCCAGAAGGACACCGCCAGACCGGCGATGATCACGAGGAAGGGCAACGACGTCACGATGACGGTGTTCTGCAGGGCGTTCAGTCCGCCGGCGAGCATGAGGACGACGGCGGTGACACCGGTGAGGACGCCCCATAGGACGAGCACCGAACGGCGCGGGGTGAGCGATCCGTCCGAGGTCATCATGGACAGGACGTAGGTGTTGGCGTCCGCGCCGGAGACGAAGAACATCACGACCAGGATGATCGCGATCGCCGAGGTGACCGTGGCGAGCGGGTAGTGGTCGAGGGTCGCGAAGAACGCGCTGTTGATGTCGGCCGCGGTCTGCTTGGCGATGTCGCCCTTCTCGAACATGTCGATGTGAATCGCGGTGCCGCCGAAGACCGTGAACCAGGTGAAGAACACCACGCTGGGGACGACCAGTACACCCATGATGAAGCCGCGGATGGTGCGGCCGCGCGAGATACGGGCCAGGAAGACACCGACGAAGGCGCCCCAGGAGACCCACCACGCCATCATGAAGTAGGTCCACCACTGCATCCACTCGAGCCCGCCGAAGGCGGTGCCCTGCAGGCTCATCCGGAAGAAGTCGGTGGCCCACTGGCCCACGGACTCGATGTACAGGTTCGCGATGAACACGGCCGGACCGACGATCAGCATGAAGACGAACAGCGCGAGCGCCAGCAGTGAACTGCCCTGGCTCAGGAACTTGATGCCCTTGCTGACACCGGTCACCGCCGAGAGCGTGAAGATCGAGGTGACGGCGGCGATGATGAGCACCTGGCTCACGTTGTTGACCGGCATCCCCCACAGCCTGCCGAGACCGTTGTTGACCTGGAGGGCTCCCAGGCCGAGGGAGGTCGTGGTGCCGAAGAGCGTCGCGAAGACGGCGAGCACGTCGATCGTCTTGCCGATCGGCCCGTCCACGCGGTCGCCGAGCAGCGGCCGGAACATCTGGCTCACCAGGGTGCGCCGGCCCTTGCGGTGGGTCGAGTACGCGATCGCCAGACCGAAGACGGCGAAGATGGCCCAGGCCTGCAGGCCCCAGTCGAAGTAGGAGTACTGCAGGGCGCGCACCGCCGCCGCCGGCGTGTTCGGCTCGGCGAGGCCGTGCGGTGGCGTCGCCAGGTGGGAGATCGGCTCGGCGACGCCGTAGGAGACCAGTCCGATGCCCATGACCGCGCTGAGGATCATGGCGAACCAGGTGAGCGTCGAGAACTCGGGGCGATCCGAGTCCTTGCCGAGCCGGATGTCGCCGGCGGGGCTGAAGGCCAGGAACACCAGGAAGATCAGGATGGCGAGCGTGACCACGAGGTACGACCAACCGAACGTGGCCGTCACCCAGTTCAGCGACTTGTTGGTGACTGTGTTCAGGTTGTCCGTGAAGAGCACCGCCCACGCTACGAAGACGGTGGAGATACCGAGCGAGGTCCAGAAAACGGAACCGAGTCGCCCGCCGCTGTCGCGGTCGGCGTCGGTGTCGTCCGTGGTGCTTTCCCCACCGCTCCCCGACGACGTCGCGGGCGTCGTTTCCTCGCCCGTTCCAAGGTGACTGGACATGAAACTCCTTGGGTCCGGGGCCCGATGGCCATCCGGTCTGGCATACAAGCAGCAGTAAGGCACGTCACAGATAGAGCGTCAAGGGTTCGGTCGAGCGGAATCACGTCACAACTTTGCATGCCACTTATAACCCCAGGTCATCCGCCCAATTTTGATCTCGGAAGGTGGGCTGAAGATGTTCGGGCGCCCCTTCCGGTTCCCCTCTTGACCGACACAAGAGACGACGCCTATCGTCCTGTGGCATGCAAGAACGCATGGATCACCTCGACGAGAGCATCGGCCTCCGCAAGCTCGTGCTCTACCGCGACGTCGTCCTGACCGAGGCGGGCGCGGCACCAGCACAGCCCGCGCGGCGAGCCAGCGTCGCCGCGGTCATACGGAACCCGTGGGCAGGCACCGGACCGACGGCCGATCTGTCCCGGGAGCAGGAGCGCGTCGCCCCCGTCCTCGCCACGTTGCTGACCGGCCGGCTCATCGCCGCGCTGGGCGGCGTGGACGAGATCGAATCGTTCGGCAAGGCCGCCATCGTCGGCACCGCGGGCGAGATCGAGCACGCCGGTGCCCTCATCCACACCCCGTACTACGGCAACCTGGTGAGGGAGTTCCTCCAGGGCGAGTCGATCATCTGCTTCGCCGACACGCGTGCCGAAGCGGGTGAGACGCTGGTCGTGCCGCTCTGGCACAAGACACACGCCTCGACGCGCAGCCACTACCAGACCATCAGTGCCCGCGTCTCCGACGCTCCGCGCGCGGACGAGATCGTCGTCGTCGCGGCCGCGTCCACGGGGCCGCGCCCGCACCCCCGTATCGGGGACCGCATGACCGACCCCGTCGTCACCACCGAAACCCTGGAGGTTGTCGCCCCATGAGCGTCCGCAAGATCGTGACCGTCGTCGAGGAGATCCGCGCCGAAGGCGGCCGCGCACTCGACCGCCCGGCCCGGATCGCCGTCGTCGCAGCGGTGATCGAGAACCCCTGGGCCGGTCAGGGCTTCGTCGAGGACCTCACTCCCGGCATCGACGCACACGCCTCCGACCTCGGCGCGCTGCTGGCCCCGGCCGTGCTCGACGCACTCGAAGCGCCCGCCGAGGCGTACGGCAAGGCGGCCATCGTGGGCCTGGACGGCGAGATCGAGCACGGCTCAGGGCTGATCCACACGCTCAAGTTCGGCGACCACTTCCGTAAGGCGGCGAACGCCACCACCCTGCTGCCCGCGGTCGAGAAGCGCGGGCCCGCGGGAGTGGTCTTCGACATCCCGCTGAAGCACATCACCGACGCCACGATCCGCTCGCACCACCAGAGCGTCGAGGTCCGGCTGAGCGACGCCCCCCACCCGAACGAGATCGTCATCGCGCTCGCCGCGGCCGCCCAGGGGCGCCCGCAGCAGCGTCTGGCGCCGCTCTCGACCGAGCAGTAGGCATACATGAGCAAGCCCACCGTGGTGCTGCTGCACGGCGTAGGGCTCGACCACACCATGTGGGAGCCCACCGCCGCGCTCCTGGCCGACCACTTCACCGTGATCGCCCCCGACCTGCCGGGCCACGGCACCCGCCCGCCGGTGGACCAGGGAGTGATCCTCGCCGACCTGGCCGACGGGGTGGCCGGTGAGATCCCGACCGGCTCGCACCTGGTCGGATTCTCGCTGGGCGCGCTCGTCGCACAGCACCTGGCGCTGCACCGCCCCCGGCTGGTGGCGACCCTGACCTCGGTCAGCTCGGTGTGCCGGCGTACGGCCGAGGAGCGGACCTCGGTCCTCGCCCGGCTGCGCACCGCGGAGGCCGACTTCACGGCCAGCGCGACCGCGTCCCTGAAGCGGTGGTACGACGGCACCGACGTCGACGCCGACTGGGTGGCCCGCACCGAGGCCACGCTGCTCACCAACGACGTCGACTCCTTCCTCGGCTGCTATCGCGTGTTCGCCTCGGCGGACGCGGAACTCGGGCCGTACCTGGGCCGTATCGCCGTACCCGCCCTGGCGGTGACGGGTGCGGACGATCCGGGCTCCACCCCCGAGATGACCCGTCGGCTCGCCGCGGCGCTGCCCGACTGCCGTGCGGTGGTCGTCCCCGAGGCGCGTCACATGCTGCCCGTCGAGCGTCCCCAGGCGCTGGTCGACTCCCTCACGACCTTCCTCGGAGAGTGTTCACATGTCTGACCTCACCACGTTGCAGCACTTCATCGGCGGGACGTGGGTGGAGCCCGCGTCGGGCGAGTACTTCGAGAGCACCAACCCGGCCACGCGCGAGGTCCTCTACCGGGCGGCACGCGGGAACGCCACCGACATCGAGCGAGCGGTGGCGGCCGCTAGGAAGGCGTTCGAGGACCCGCGCTGGCGCGACCTCAGCCAGACACGGCGCGGCCACCTGCTGCGACGCCTGGGCGACCTGATCGCCGAGAACGCCGAAGAACTGGCGAGGATGGAGACGCAGGACAACGGCAAGCTGCTGCGCGAGATGCGTGGCCAGCTGGCCACACTGCCGGAGTATTACTACTACTACGCCGGACTGGCCGACAAGATCCACGGCGACTTCATCCCCACCTCCGACCGGCAGGTCCTCAACTACACGGCCCGCGAGCCCCTCGGCGTGGTCGGGGCGATCACACCCTGGAACTCCCCGCTGACGCTGACCAGCAGCAAACTGGCGCCCGCGCTCTGCGCCGGAAACACCGTCGTCATCAAGCCCTCGGAGTACACCTCGGCCACCGTGCTCAGGCTCGCCGAACTCGCGCTGGAGGCGGGGTTCCCACCGGGTGCGGTGAACGTCGTCACCGGATTCGGCGCCGAGGCCGGGCAGGCCCTGGTCGACCACCGTGACCTGGCGAAGATCTCCTTCACCGGCAGCACCGCCACCGGGGCGCGCATCGCCGCCGCGACGGCGAGCCGTTTCATCGGCTCCACGCTCGAACTCGGCGGCAAGTCGCCCAACATCGTCTTCGAGGATGCGCATGTGGCAAACGCCGCGATGGGCGTCGTCGCCGGCATCTTCGCCGCCGCCGGACAGACCTGCATCGCCGGCAGCCGGGTGTTCGCCCACCGGTCCGTCTACGACGAGCTGCTCGAGCGCGTCTCAGAACGCGCCCGGACCATCATCATCGGCGACCCCCTCGACGAGAAGACCGAGCTCGGCCCGCTCGCCTTCGAGGACCAGCGCGACAAGGTCGCCGAGTACGTCGACCTCGGACGCGACGAGGGCGCCCGGGTGCTCACCGGCGGCCGGGCCACCGACGGCGGCCTCGGCGGTTACTTCTACGAGCCCACCGTCCTCGTGGACGTCGACAACAGCATGCGCGTCGTACGGGAGGAGATCTTCGGCCCCGTGCTGGCGGTCATGCCTTTCGACACCGAGGACGAGGTCGTACGCCTGGCCAACGACACCGATTACGGCCTCGCGGCCGGCGTGTGGACCACGAACCTCTCCCGGGCGCACCGAATGGCCGCGCGCCTGGACGCCGGGACCGTGTGGGTCAACACCTACCGGGCCATGTCCCCGATGTCACCGCGCCAGGGCTTCAAGACCAGCGGCGTCGGCGTCGAGCACGGCACCGAGACGATCAAGGAGTACACGCGCCTGAAGAGCGTCTGGATCAACACGAGCGAAGAACCCGTGGCCGACCCGTTCACCATGCGGAGCTGATCGGAGCCGACATGCCACAGGTCGCCATCACCCTCGCCGAGGGCCGCACCCCGGCACAGATCCGGGAGTTGATCCACGAGGTGCACAACGCGGTCCTGCGCACCACGAACACCCGGCCCGAGTACATCCGAGTCGTCGTCCACGAAGTCCCCCGCACGCACTGGGCCACCGGTGACGTCACCCTCACCGAGATGGACGCCGCCGGCACCTCGGTCCCCACAGCACACAAGGAGCAGTCATGAGGTTTTCGTTGTTCGTGCACATGGAGCGCTGGGACGAGGAGGTCAGCCACCGGCAGCTCTTCGAGAACCTCTCCGAACTCGCCCTGATGGCCGAGGCGGGCGGCTTCGGCACCGTGTGGATCGGCGAGCACCACGGGATGGAGTACACGATCTCCCCCAGCCCGATGCCGCTCCTGGCCCACCTCGCGGCGAAGACCTCCACCATCCGCCTGGGCGCCGGCACCATCATCGCCCCGTTCTGGAACCCGATCAGGGTCGCCGGCGAATGCGCGCTCCTCGATGTCGTCAGCAACGGCCGGATGGAGGTCGGACTCGCCCGCGGCGCCTATCAGTTCGAGTTCGACCGCCTGGCGGGCGGACTGCCGGCCGCCGAGGGCGGAAAGCACCTGCGCGAACTCGTGCCCGCCGTCCGGGCACTCTGGCAGGGCGACTACGCCCACGACGGCGAGATCTGGCAGTTCCCGACCTCGACCAGTGTGCCCAAGCCGGTGCAGCAGCCCACCCCGCCCATGTGGATCGCCGCTCGTGACCCCGCCTCCCACGACTTCGCGGTGGCACAGGGCTGCAACGTCATGGTCACCCCGCTGATGAAGGGCGACGAGGAAGTCGTCGACCTCAAGCGGAAGTTCGACACTGCCGTGGCGAACCACCCGGAGGTCCCGCGTCCCGAGCTGATGGTGCTGCGGCACACCCACGTCCACTCCCCCGACGAGCCCGACGGCTGGCGCCCGGCCGCGGAGGCCATCAACCGCTTCTACCGCACTTTCGACGCCTGGTTCGGCAACAAGACCACCCCGCAGAACGGTTTCCTGCCGCCCAGCCCGGAGTCGAAGTTCGACGGCCGGCCGGAGTTCCAGTCGGAGTCGCTGCACAGGACCGCGATGATCGGCACCCCGGCCGAGGTCATCGAGCGGCTGCGCTCCTACGAGGAACTCGGCGTCGACGAGTACAGCTTCTGGATCGACACCAGCCTGTCGCACGAGGACAAGCGCAAGTCCCTGGAGCTGTTCATCAAGGAAGTCATCCCAGCTTTCCAGTAAGTCTTCCAGGAGTTGAGGCCGGCGGCGGGCGGGTGGACCCGTGACGTAAGGCGGGTCCACCTGATGGCGGCCCGGCTGGCAGCGGATCCCCGTCGTGCCCCTTCACCTCCCCGAACACTGGGACCGTCCGATCCAGTTACAAAACGCGCCTGCCGTCGAACCCCGCGGGATTCCTCCAGTAGCCAGGTGCCGGGCTCACCCTCTCCCCGAGCACGCCCGTGCTCACCGTGCTCGACGTCATCGGGCAGCACCGTAGGGAATTCCGCCTCGAGAAACAGTTCCAGGTCACGACGAATGTGACGCGCAATCAGCTGCAAGACCACATCGAGCGCGACTTGCCCCGGCTTCCCAGCGGCTTCATGACACCCTGAGGCGGCCCCCGAGTCGCCGAGTACGGAGAGCCGGACCTCAGGCTGAACCACCCCGGGTTCGGTAGAGATTGGTCTGCCCTGGGTCTGATGGAGTCACGGAGACCGATCCCTGCCGTCTCGGGCGGTGCTCGGCACCAGGCTGCCGCACGGTCTTCGTCGACGTGTCCCGCAACGGCCGCCGCGCATACTGCTCACGCTTGTGCGCCACACGCGTCCACGTCTCCGCCCACCGCGATCGGAAACAGCGCCGGTAATGCGCTCGAGTACCAACTGCCGACGCGGCGGGAGCCGCGCAGTAGGGCCGGAAGGCCGGTCAACACTGGTATCGGGGAACGGGCCGGCCCTCCAGCACTGTCAGCTCTCGTCGACATTTCCGATCGTCTAATCACCTTGTACGCGTGACGGCAGCGGGCTGTGGACGACCAGGCTCCCCTTCGACAAGGGGACGGTCGTGCCCAGCGACCAGGAGGACAGCTCCCTCAACAACCACCTCAGCACCTGGAAGATCGCCTACGACATCCCGGGCATCCGCACATGGATCTTCCAACAGCGCAAGTGAGCGGCGACGGGCACAGGTGCGGTCGGCGTCAGCGTGACGTGCCACTTCCGGTGAGCCGGAGGTTGCGGGACGAGGAGCCGACCTGTACCGTGCGGCGGTCGGCGGGCAGGATCCAGCGCCGTTCGCCGGTGTCCCAGGAGCAGAGCCGACGCCCGTCGACGTGCAGTACGGTCGGTACGCCTTCACTCCGGCACCACGGCGGCGGACCTGAACCACTTCGACGGCTGCTGGGGCAGCCGCGCCCCAGCCCCGGCGTCGACGTGAAGTTCGTCGCCGACGACACCGCCCGCACCGGCTCCTCGCGCACCGGCCGGACGGGTCAGCCGACGTGGAAGACGGACTCAAGTCCGTCTGTCTGCACGGTGATGCCCAGCCCCGGTCCAGTCGGTGCCGCACCGCGTCCACGGTGGGAGCGCGGCTGATGTCCGGCGACGTGTCCGTCGGTCCAGTCGTTCATGAACGAGGCGTTCTGGAAGTTCTCCGGCTTGGTGCTCGCCGCCAGGTGGCTCACCGCCGCGCTGACGATGTCGCCGCCCCAGGTGTCCTCGACGGAGACCATCATGTCGAGGTCCTGCATGAGGTCGCGCATGCGTGCCGCCTGGGTCAGCCCGCCCACCCGACTGATCTTGATGTTGATGGAGACGGCGCCCGCGTCGGACTTCGCGCGGAAGACATCGGTCATGGTGAGGATGGATTCGTCGAGCACCAGCGGAAGGCTGGAGTGGCGCATCGCGAAGACGCAGTCGTCGGTCTCGCGGCACGGCTGCTCGACGAACACCGGAAGGTCGGCCATGGCCGAAACGGCGATCTGGGCCGCTCGCAGGTTCCAGCCGCCGTTCGCGTCGGCCACCACCAGGGTGTCGGGCGCCGCCGCGGCCACGACGGCTCGCGTGCGGTGGGCGTCTTCCAGGGGATCGTTGCCGACCTTGAGCTGGAAGCGCTGGATACCGGCCTCCTCGCGACGGACCACGAAGTCGGCCATCCCCTCCGGAGATGTCAGGGGTACCGCCTCGTAGAGCGGGAAGTCCTCCTGCAGCACACCGCCGAGCAGTGCGGCGACCGGCTTTCCGCAGGACTTGCCGAGGAGGTCCCAGCACGCGACGTCGACGGCGGCCTTGGCGTAACCGCCGCCGAGGAGGACGCCGTCCAGGGTGCGGCGGATCGCGGACAGGTTGGTCGGGTCCTGGCCCAGGAGCGACGGGGCCATGGTGTGCAGGGCCGCGCGTACCTCGGCCCAGTGGGTGGGCAGGTACCGGTTGCCGAGGGGAGTGATCTCACCCCAGCCTTCCGGACCCTCGTCGGTGCGCAGGCGGACCAGCGTACCGATCTCGGAAGTCGCCGCGCGGCCACCCGACATCACGTACTCGCCATGGGCGTAGCGCAGGTTGTAGCTGAAGCAGTCGACGCCGACCACCTTCATACCGTCATCCCCTCTCTTCGTCTGCCGGCGACAGCCGGAGAGAGCACGTCGTCTCTCCGGCTGTCGTACCGAGCGTGCCCGGGCCTCCCGGTCAGCCGATCAGGCGCGGCTCCCCGACCTCGGCGGAACTGGCTTCCAGACCGTGCTTGGTGAGGATCTTCGCGAGTGCGCCGCTGCTCCGCAGGGCCGCGATGTCCTCGTTGACGGCCTTGACCATGTCCTCGTGCCCCTTGGGCATCGGGAAGGTGGACTGGGCGGCCTCGACGGAGGCGGCGACCTGGTCGAAGGGCTCGGCCTTCTCGACCTTCAGGTTCTTTCCCTTGGTCGTGTACACGGCGGAGCCATAGCTGTCGACGCACACGTCAAGGCGGCCGGCCTGAAGGTCCTGGTAGCAGTTGACGCCCGAGGCGTAGGTCTTCAGCTTGCTGCCGAGGTAGTCCTTCAGGTCCGCGACCCACAGGTAGCCCTCCACGGTCCCGACGGTGAGTCCCTCGGACTTCAGGGCTGGGACGGTGGTCACGCCCTCCTTCGACACGAGCGCCATGTCGTCGAGGTAGATCGGGTCGGACAGGTCGAGCACCTTCGCCCGCTCCGCAGTGCGGTACCAGTCTCCGGCCGCCAGATCGGCGCGCCCGGCCTGCGCGGTCGGGATGACGGCGGCTGCGCCGGCGGCCTTGACGGACAGCGTGAGGCATTCCACCTTCGCGATCGCCTTGAGGATGTCCCCGTCGACGCCGGTGAGGTCGTTGCCCTCGACCTTGCTGAAAGGCGGGATGTCGAAGCTCACCACGGAGAGGGTGCCTTCTGTCATGGTCTTGAACTCGTGCTTGGGCTTGCAGCCGTCGCCGACGGTGGTCGTGGACGACTCGCCTCCGCAGCCCGAGAGGGTGGCCACGGCCAGGAGCGTGACGGCGGCCATGGCTGCGGGGAACTTGCTGTTCATGTTTCTCCTCGGTGTTCTGTGTCCGGGCGTGCGGGCTCGCGTCCCTGTCCCGGGGTCCGATGAGGCCCCGCCGTTTGGTGATCAGTGCATGGAGCCTGGTGAGGTTCCGGCGTCCTGTGCGCCGTATCCGCTGGCGGTCTGCCCGGCGGTTCGCGTTCAGCGCGCTCGATGGCGCGATGCCGCGGGTAATCGCGGATACGCCACTCGCCGGCGGCATCCGTCTGCCGCGGCACCGACCGGATCCACGCCCACCGCTGCTTCCGGGTTCTCAGACATGCCGGGCCAGACGGCGCTCGACGCGCTCGGACAGCCAGCTGGCGGGGACGGTGATGGAGAGGTACATCAGACCCGCGAGGGAGAGGACGCTCAGGTACTTGAAGGTGGAGGAGCCGTACGAGTACGCGGCACCCAGCAGTTCGGGCACGGCGATCGAGTAGGCCAGCGAGGTGGCCTGGAAGATCAGGATGGACAGGCCCATCAGGGCGGGGATGGCGACGCGCAGCCCTTGGGGGATGCCGATGAAGCGCAGGACGGAGAACCGGCTCATGCCGAGCGCGTCCGCCGCTTCCAGCTGGCCCTGCGGAACGGACTGCAGGCCGCCGCGGATGATCTCGCTCGCGTAGGCGCCGGTGGTCAGGGCGAGAGCCAGGGTCGCGGAGACGAAGGAGCTCAGGGAGAGTCCTTGCTCGGGCAGTCCGAAGTAGACGATCTGCAGCATCACCAGGGCCGGGGTGCCGCGTCCGATCTCCACGAGCGCGATGACCGTGTAGCGGACCGGCACGACACGTGATGCCGAGCCCAGTGCCAGCAGCAGCCCCAGCGGCATGCCGAGGGCGAGACTCCCCGCGACCAGTTGGGCGCTGATCTTGAGGCCGTCCCAGAGCTGGGGGAAGGCGTCCGTCCAGTCGGTGAGGAAGCTCATCGGGCCACCCTTCGCTGCAGGCGCTTGTCGAGGGAGCGGGACAGCGCCGCGCACGCCGCCGACAGGACGATGTAGAGGACGGCCGCCACCAGGAACGGCTTGATCGCGTCACCGGTCGTGCGCGACTGCTGGTTGGCGAAGAAGAGGATCTCGCCGACCCCGAGGGTGAAGGCCACCGAGGAGTCCTTGAACAGCCCGATGCCGTAGGTGGCCGTCGCGGGTACGGAGATCCGGAAGACCTGCGGGGCGATGATCTTGCGGACGATCGCCAGGCTGCTCATGCCCAGGGCCCTGGCGGCCTCCCACTGGCCGTGGTGCACTGCGGCGAGCCCGCCGCGGTAGATCTCGGCCATGTAGGCGCAGGAGATCAGCCCCATGCCGATGATCGACGCCTGAAGCGGCCCGATCCCGGGCAGCGAGGTGCCCAGGCCGAAGTAGATGATGAACAGCCACACCAGGGGCGGGATGCCCCGGAAGACCTCGATCAGGGAGCGGGACACGACGCGGAGCAGCCGCCGGTTCGACACACGTGCCGCGACGAAGGGCAGGCCGCCCACGATCCCGATCCCGAGACTCGCGCCGGTCAGCAGCAGGGTCGTCGGCACGCCCTTGAGCACTGTGAGAACCAGGTCAGACCCCATCGCGGTCCACCGCCCTGAGGAACTGCCGGGTCCGGGCGTGCGTCGGTGCCGAGAAGATGTCGGTGGGCTTGCCCTCTTCGATGACGGCTCCGTCGGCCATGACGACGAGGTGGTCGGAGACGTCCCGGGCGAACTCCATCTCGTGGGTGACGACCACCATGGTCATGCCGTCGTCGGCGAGTTCCCGCATCACCGTGAGCACCTCGAGACCCAGCTCGGGGTCGAGCGCGGAGGTGGGCTCGTCGAAGAGCATCACCTCGGGGTCGAGGGCCAGGGCGCGCGCGATGGCGATGCGCTGCTGCTGGCCTCCTGAGCAGCGGTTCGGGTACTGGTCGGCCTTGTCCGCGAGGCCCACCCGCTCCAGCAACGCGAGGCCGCGCTCGCGGGCCTGCGCCGGGGTGCGGCCGAGCACCTGCTCCTGGGGGAGGGTGATGTTGCGCAGCACGGTCAGGTGCGGGAAGAGGTTGAACGACTGGAAGACCATGCCGACGACGCTGCGCAGCTTCGCGAGGTCCTTGGACTTGATCTGACTGCCCGCGTCGATGCTGGTGCCGGCGACGACGATGGTGCCGCTGTCGGGCCGTTCGAGCAGGTTGACGCAGCGCAGCAGCGTGCTCTTGCCCGCGCCGCTCGGGCCGATGATCGCGGCGACCTCGCCCTGGGCCACGGACAGCGAGACGTGGTCGATGACGGTGTGGTCACCGAATCTCTTGACGACGTTTTCGAGCTCGATGGCCCACTTCTTGCTTGCCAAGGTTCTTATCTCCGATCGGGGCCATCCGTTGACCGGAGGCCGGGCCGGCACTGAGTGCGGGCTTGGCGGACAGGCCGAACCACTCGGGCCTGAGGTGTAATACCTCACTGAGCATCGGGGACACATCGGGCACTGTCAAGGGTCCGGGCCCGGATAGACATGAGCCTGTGACCGCCGGGCATCGCCCCCGCTCGGGGCCCTGCTTCGCGCCGCGGTCAGACCGCTCCACATGGCAAGCGGGGTGCTCCCCTCCTGCGGGGGAGGCAGGAGGGGAGCACCCCGCTGATCACCGAACTCACGGGCCTCCGAGCCTACTTCATGCCCCTGGAGGTCCGGATCGGCTCACTCGGCGTTCTGCTCGGCGCCGGTCTTCTCCTTGTCCTTGCGCCACGCGGCGTAGCCCAGCCAGACCACGGCGAGCACGGTCCCGCCGAAGAGGACGAGCGTCCAGATCAAGGTCTCCGCGTCCATGGATCAGACCTCCTCTTCCTTGCGGGCGGGCGGCTGTTCGCCATCGGCGGCGGTCAGCGGGCTGCGGCGTATCTTCCGTGAGAACAGGTCGTTGAGCAGCAGCATCACGACGAGGACGAGCGACCACTGAAGCACCATCGTGCCGATGCTGAACGTCTGGAACGGGTCGTACCAGGTCTGCGAGTCGTCGGTGACGGACAGGTACATGAACCAGCCGAACACCACGGCGAACATCAGCGGGAACAGTCCGATCAGCACCTTCCACCACGCACCGACCTTGAAGTCGCTCGACAGGTCGAGCGCGCGGCGCGCACGTTCCAGGCCGTAGCGCATCATGGCGATCGCGGCGAACAGTCCGCTGATCAGCAGTCCGACGCCCCAGACGTTGTCCTGGTTGGTCAGCACATCCAGGTCGAGCGCGGAGGGGATGCCCCCGACGAGCGTGACGAGGACGATCGCGAGGACGGCCGTCCTGCGTTTGGCACCGAAGTCCATCACGTTGCGCACGGCGAGTTCCATCATGGCGATCAGGCTGGACAGACCGGCGAGCACAAGCACGAGGAAGAACAGCGGCGCGAAGACCCAGGTGCCACCCGGCATCTCGCCGAACAGCGCGGCGAGATAGACGAACATCAGACCCTGATCGCCGGCGGAGACCGCCTCCTGCGCGTACTGCGGCGACTGCACCGCGAAGACCGTGCAGATGACCGCGATCCCGGCGAGCAGCGAGGCGAGGTGGTTGCCGGCGACCACGATGCCCGCGTTGAGCGCGAAGTCCTCCTTCTTGCGCATGTACACCGAGTAGGTCAGGTACAGACCCCAGCCGGCACCGGTGGAGAAGGCCATCTGCACGAACGCGCCGAGCCACATCTCACCGTCGAGCATCCGGCTCCAGTCGGGCACGAACAGGTAGCGCAGCCCCTCGCCGGCGCCCGACAGGGTCATCGCACGGACCGCGAGCAGCACCAGTACGACGAACAGCACGGGCACGGTGATCTTCAGAACGGCCTCCAGCCCGCCCTTCAGGCCGCGGATCACCACGAAGCCGACGAGGAAGGCCGCGATCACGTGGAACAGGATCGTCTGCGCCGGACTGGCGACGAAGCCGTCCCAGAGCTGCTGTGTCTGCTCCCTGCCGACACCCGAGGAGAACCTGCCGCTCACCGCGTAGACGAAGTAGCGGATCGCCCAGCCGCAGATCACCGTGTAGTAGAAGAGGATGCCGACCGTGACCACGGCCATGAATCCGCCCATCCAGGCGAATCTGCGGCCCATGAACTCACGGAACGCCCCGATGGTGCCGAGCCGGCTGCGGGACCCGAGCAGCGACTCCGCCATCAGCAGCGGGACCGCCCAGACCAGGTTGGCCAGCACGAGGGCGATGATGAAGACACCGCCACCGCCTGCTCCGACGTCGCGGGGGAATCGCCAAATATTGCCCGTACCGACCGCCATCCCGATGGCGGCGGCCACGAACGCGAAGCGGCTGGAGAACACCTCTCGCTTCGCGCCGGATGTCTGACGCGCCATGATCCGGTTCACTCCGTTCAGCCGGTATGGGGACTACCGCGCCCTGACAGTTCAGCGCCGCGCTTCGTGGTCGACCTCCCCCGCGACGCCGGCACAGCTCGTTCCTCGACGCGTGACAAGTAATGTATTACACCTCACTCAGCCCTCCGCAAGAGCGGCGTCGAACTTCTCCCGACTGTCGGGGCTCGCCTGTGCACGCCGGAAACGCACCACGACAGACAGACACCAGCGGCTCGCAGGCACCACAACGCCCGGCCCGGGAGGCCCACCGTAGGGGCGGTACGGCAGGAGGCCGCCCTGTCCAAAGGATCACCGAACAGCGGGTCCAGGCCGACGCACAGTGCACGTCGTCGGCTTCCGGCCCTCAGGCCACCGAAGCAAAGCGTCCGCCTCGCCGCCGAGCGACACTCCCCGACCGGCTCCCCGGAGGTGTCAGTCGTCGCCTTCCGCCCGGCCGGCCCAGATGCCCCGGCTGTGGGTGAGGTGCTTGCGCACGAGTTCGGCGGTCAGCTCCTCGTCGCCCGCGACGATGGCTTCCACGATGGCGATGTGCTCCTCGCCGGACTGGGTCAGCTCACCCTGGTCCGCCAGCTTCTGCAAGCCCTCCATCCGCGCCTGGTCGCGCAGCTGGCCGACCATCGCCACGAGGCGGTGGTTGCCCAGCAGCTCCAGCAGGCCGAGGTGGAACTGCCGGTCCAGGTCCAGGAAGGGGACGAGGTCTCCCTCGCGTGCGGCCTTGGTGAGCTGCTCGGCGAGCTGCCGGAACCCTGCCACGGGCGCCCGGTCCGCAAGCCCGGCGAGCTCGGTCATGGCCGGGACCTCCAGCATGGTCCGCAGCCGGAAGATCTCTTCGAGATCGTGGTCGGTGAGCACCGGAACCCTGAAGCCCCGGTTGCGAATGATCTCCACCATGCCGAGGTTGGCCAGGTCCATGACGGCCTCACGGACCGGCGTGACGGAGACCCCCAGCTCGGAGGCCACGTTGATGACACTCTCGACCCGCCCGGGTTCGATCTGCCCCAGCACGATACGGGTGCGCAGCGCCTCCCGCGCCTGCTGGCGGAGGCTGACCGACTGGAGCTGCGCACCGCGCGCGGGCGCTGCCGCCGGGCGAGAAGGAGTCATGCCCTATACATAACACGGAACACCCGAGTCGTACGCCGGTGTTCCCTTGTCGCGAGGCGTAAGGTGTAATACCTTACTCAGGCTTTCCTCTCACGCGCAGCGATGCGGGAAAGCGCACGCGACGAAGAAGTGGGGTGCCATGAAGACGATCACCGTCGGCGAGCGCGAGATTCGCGAGGCCGTGACGATGAGCGAGGCGATCGAGGTCGTACGGCGCGGCTTCGTCGATCTCGCCGGCGGGGAGTTCGAGATGCCCACCCGCACCGCGCTGCGGGACGGGCAGTTCCTTGTGATGTCGGCACATCACCGGTCGACCGCCTCCGCCATGTTCAAGACGCTGAGCCTGAACTTCGAGCGCAAGCCCGCCATCGCGGGCACCGTGGTCTGGAGCGAGACCGGCCGCCTGGACCACCTGGTCGCCGACGCCGGGGCAGTGACGGCCCTGCGTACCGGTGCCGTCGTCGGCGTCGCCACCGACCTCCTCGCCCCGCCCGGGGCCGGGCGACTCACCCTGATCGGCGCCGGCGGACAAGCCCCCGACCAGGTCCGCGCCGTCCACACGGTCCGGCCCCTGAGTCAGCTGACCGTAGTGGACGCCGACCTGGGCCGCGCGCAGGCACTCGTCGGGAAACTGGCACCCGAGCTGGCGGGGGTGGAACTGCTCACCGCGACCGACGCCGCGTCGGCGGTCCGGCGGGCCGAGATCGTCTGCTGCGCCACCAACGCGACCAGCCCGCTCTTCCCCGCGTCGGCACTGCCCGAGCAGGTGCACGTCAACGCCATCGGCGCCTATCGCCCCACCATGCGCGAACTGCCCGACGAACTGCTCGCCGGCAGCACTGTCGTCGTCGACGAACTGGATGCGATCCTGGAGGAATCCGGCGAGATCATCCACGCGCTCGAAGCCGGGGCCATCACCCGGGACGCCCTCACCGAACTCGGTACCGCGCTGACCAGCCCCACCGCCGAGTACGGCAAGCGGACCGTGTTCAAGTCCGTCGGCGTCGCCGTACAGGACTGGGCCCTAGCCCGCCTCCTGGCCGACAAGTTCCTCGCCTGACCCGGCACCGGTCTGCGATCCGCGATCCGCGGGAAGGAAACAATGACAGACAACGCAGTGATCGTCGGTGCCGGAGTGATCGGACTCGCCACCGCCCACCGGCTCGCCCAGGACGGCCTGGCCGTCACCGTGGTGGACGCGGGAAGCGCCGGGGCGGCCGGAGCCTCCGTCCACAACGCCGGATGGATCGTTCCGATCATGTCGGCTCCCGTGCCCGCGCCCGGGATGCTCGGCAAGGCCCTGAGGTGGATGGCCCGCAGGGACAGCCCCCTGTACGTCCGCCCCTCCCCGCGTCCCGAGCACGTGCGCTTCATGATCAACATGCTGCGCCGCTGCAATCCCCGAGACTTCGCCGCCGGCGTCGAGGCGCTCACCTCCCTCAACGAACGCACGCTTCAGCTCTTCGACGAGTACGAGAAGGACGGCATACGTTTCGAGCACCACCGCACGGGCCAGCTCCTGGTCTTCACCACCCGGCACACCATGGACGAGTACCGGGCGGCGACGGCCCCCATGGAGCGGATCGGCCACACCGCCGTCCCCCTGACCGGCGACGAACTCCGCGACCTCGAACCCGCACTGGGAACGCAGGTGCTGACCGGCCTGCACTGCCCGCAGGAACGGCACGTCGACCCCGCGAGTCTGGTCAAGGGCCTGGAAGACCGCTGCCGGGAACTTGGAGTCCGGTTCCTGCACGACAGCCCGGTCACCGGCATCCGGACCAGGAACCGTGCCGTGACCTCGGTGCTCGCCGGGGGCAAGGAGGTCACCGGCGACCTATTCGTCCTCGCGGCCGGAGTGCACACCGGCCCGCTCTCGCGGCTGGCCGGACACCCCCTGCCCATCCGGCCCGGCAAGGGATACGGCTTCGACGACACCGGCGGCTCGGTGACGCTGCGGCACTCGGTGTACCTTGGCGAGGCGAAGGTGGCCGTCACACCACTCGCGAACCGGCTCCGGTTCGCCGGAACGATGGAGTTCGGCAGCTCCGACGCGACCATCGATCCCCATCGGCTGCGGGGCATCGCCCGCTCCGCCCACACATACATGCCGGACTTCCCCCTGGAGTCACAGCCACGGGGCTGGACCGGACTGCGTCCCATGACGCCCGACGGGCTGCCGGTCATCGGCTCGCTGCCGGGCAAGGACAACCTGCTCGTCGCGAGCGGACACAGCATGCTCGGGGTGACTCTGGCGCCGGTGACGGCGGAGATCATCTCCGCGGAAGTCAGCGGAGGCCGGCAACGAGCCGACACGGCCCCCACGGCTCGCCCCTTCTCACCGCAGCGCTTCGCCGCACGGCGTAGCCACACCACAGCAGGCGGTTGACACGTCGCGGACCACGACACGTACCCACCCCGTGGCCCCGCCCACCGCTGGGGTACCAAGGTCGCAGCCTGACCTGCGGTGTTCGGGAGTGCCTCCATGCGTTCCGTCAACCCGGGGTGAGGGTTCTTCGTGGTGGTTTGCCGGGTGCGTGGGTCAGGCCGCCGCGGGGGCCGGTGGTTCGTAGAAGGTGCCGTCACGGAGCTCCGGCTGCAGCAGGGCGGCGGCCAGTCCGGTCGCCTGCGGTTCGAGTAGCCGGCGTTGCGCTTGCCGAATACCTCCTCCATGCTGGTCAGGCGGCATGTCGATACTCGTGGAGGGTGCCCGCCGAGTCGCACTCGCCGTCGTATGTCCAGATGGGCGATCCGGCCCGGGTCCTCGATCGGAGCGGGCAGCGAGTGGAGAGGGCGGGCATTCGCAAGACCCTGGTGCGGCCGGTGCTCGTCATAGAACGTCTCGAACTCGCGCAGGGCGTGCAGGAGATGGCGCTGGTTCCAGATCAACGTACGGTCCAGCAGCTCTCGCCTGCAGGTCTGCACCCACCGCTCCATGATCGAGTTCGTGCGCGGCATCCGGACGCCGCTGAGCACCACCTCGATACCCGCGTCCTTGAGCACCTCGTCGAACGGCCGTAGGAACTTCCCGTCCCGATCCCTGATCAGATAGCGAGCCCGGCAGCCGGCGTCCTCGAGGTCCATGACGAGATTCTTCGCAGCCTGGACCACCCAGCACGCGGTCGGGTGCGCGGTCGCGCCCAGGATCCGGATCCGGCGGTTCACGTGCTGGACCGTGGATGCTGCCACCTTCACCCCGAGTACGAGCAGCTCACCGTGCAGGCGCCGATAGCCCCAATTTGGATTTTCCCTGGCCAGGCGCAGCACCAGCGCCCGGATCGAGTGCACGGTGCGGGGCCGGCCTCCGCGCTTCGGCCGGGACTGGGAAGCGTGTCGGCGGGCGATGACGTTGCGGTGCCGGCGCAGTACCGTGTCCGGCCGCACCAGCAGCCGCATCCGGCGCAGCACTTCCCGTGGCAGGCCATGGAGGAGCGACGCCCAAAACGCCCGGTCGCTCGCGTGGAACCGGACCTGCTGCCCGTTCACTGCCGTTCCAGAACGCCGATCTGGTGGCGCAAGGCCAGGATCTCGGCATCTTTCTCCCGGTCGCTCATCGGCGGCAGTCGCAGCATCGCGAACGCGTTCGTCACACCCAGGTACGCCAGTCTCAGCAGCACGAACAATCATCATGCCGCGCCAACCGGCGCCGTGCGATACCGGCGACTCGATCGGCCTCGGCCAACGCCGAAACCCGGTCCCACCTGCGTGGATGAGGTATTCGGCAAGGGCAGCGTCTTCCGCCCCGTCGCGCGCGAGCGCCCTGCCCCCGTGCGCGAGATGCAGGGGCAGGGCGCTCGTTCACGTCAGGTCAAGAACCGGCAAGTTGGCGCAGCACGTACTGCATGATGCCGCCGTTGCGGTAGTAGTCGGCCTCACCGGGGGTGTCGATGCGGACGACCGCGTCGAACTCGACGCCCGTGTCGGTGGTGACCTTCACCGTGCTCGGGGTGGTGCCCTCGTTCAGCTCGGTGATGCCGGTGATGGAGAAGGTCTCCTCGCCGGTCAGGCCGAGCGAGTCCGCCGACTGGCCCGCCGGGAACTGCAGCGGCAGGACGCCCATGCCGATGAGGTTCGAGCGGTGGATGCGCTCGTACGACTCGGTGATGACGGCCTTGACGCCGAGCAGGGCCGTGCCCTTGGCCGCCCAGTCACGGGACGAGCCGGAGCCGTACTCCTTGCCGCCCAGGATCACCAGCGGGGTGCCGGCGGCCTGGTAGTTCTGCGAGGCGTCGTAGATGAACGACACCGGGCCGTCGGCCTGGGTGAAGTCGCGGGTGTAGCCGCCCTCGGTGCCCGGCGCGATCTGGTTGCGCAGGCGGATGTTGGCGAACGTGCCGCGGATCATGACCTCGTGGTTGCCTCGGCGGGAGCCGTAGGAGTTGAAGTCGCGGCGCTCGACACCGTGCTCGGTGAGGTACTTGCCGGCCGGGGTGTCGGCCTTGATGGCACCGGCGGGCGAGATGTGGTCCGTCGTCACCGAGTCGCCGAGCTTGGCCAGGACGCGGGCGCCGGAGATGTCGGAGACCGGGGCCGGCTCCATCTGCATGCCCTCGAAGTACGGGGGCTTGCGGACGTACGTCGACTCGGCGTCCCACTCGAAGGTGTTGCCGGTCGGGATGGGCAGGGCCTGCCACTGGGCGTCGCCCGCGAAGACGTCGGAGTAGGACTTGGAGAACATGTCCTCGCCGATGGCGTTCGCCACGACGTCGTTGACCTCGGCCTCGGAGGGCCAGATGTCCTTCAGGTAGACCGGGTTGCCGTCCTGGTCGGTGCCCAGGGCGTCGCGCGTGATGTCCGTCTTCATGGAGCCGGCGATGGCGTAGGCGACGACCAGCGGCGGGGACGCCAGGTAGTTCATCTTGACGTCGGGGTTGATACGGCCCTCGAAGTTCCGGTTGCCGGAGAGGACCGAGGTCACGGCCAGGTCGTGGTCGTTGACGGCCTTGGAGACCTCCTCCGGCAGCGGGCCGGAGTTGCCGATGCAGGTGGTGCAGCCGTAGCCGACGAGGTTGAAGCCGACCTTGTCCAGGTACGGGGTCAGGCCCGCCTTGTCGAAGTAGTCGGTGACGACCTTGGAACCCGGGGCGAGGGTGGTCTTGACCCACGGCTTGCGGGTCAGGCCCTTCTCGACCGCCTTCTTGGCCACCAGCGCGGCGGCGACCATGACGTACGGGTTGGAGGTGTTGGTGCAGGAGGTGATGGCGGCGACCGTCACGGCGCCGTGGTCCAGCTCGTAGGTGGTGCCGTCGGGGGCGGTCACCAGGACCGCGTTGGACGGGAAGCCGTTCGGGTGGACGGCCGGGGCGTCCGAGGCCGGGAAGGACTCCTTGCCCGCCTCGTCCACCTCGTCGACGTAGTTGCGGACGTCCAGCTTGAACTGCTCGGCGGCGTTCGCGAGGACGATGCGGTCCTGCGGGCGCTTCGGGCCGGCGATCGACGGGACGACCGTCGACAGGTCCAGCTCGAGCTTCTCGGAGAAGTCCGGCTCGGCCTTCGGGTCCAGCCAGAGGCCCTGCGTCTTGGCGTACGCCTCGACGAGCGCGACCTGCTGGTCGCTGCGGCCGGTCAGGCGCAGGTAGTTCAGGGTCTCGTCGTCGATCGGGAAGATCGCGGCGGTGGAGCCGAACTCCGGCGACATGTTGCCGATGGTGGCGCGGTTGGCGAGGCTCGTGGCCGCCACACCCTCGCCGTAGAACTCGACGAACTTGCCGACGACACCGTGCTTGCGGAGCATCTCGGTGATGGTCAGCACGAGGTCGGTGGCGGTGGTGCCGGGCTGCAGCTCGCCGGTGAGCTTGAAGCCGACGACGCGCGGGATGAGCATCGAGACCGGCTGGCCGAGCATCGCGGCCTCGGCCTCGATGCCGCCGACGCCCCAGCCGAGGACGCCGAGGCCGTTGACCATGGTGGTGTGCGAGTCGGTGCCGACGAGGGTGTCGGGGTACGCCTGGCCGCCCCGGACCATGACCGTGCGGGCCAGGTGCTCGATGTTGACCTGGTGGACGATGCCGGTGCCGGGCGGGACGACCTTGAACTCGTCGAAGGCGGTCTGGCCCCAGCGCAGGAACTGGTAGCGCTCGCGGTTGCGGCCGTACTCCAGCTCGACGTTCTGCGCGAAGGCCTCGTTGGTGCCGAACTTGTCGGCGATGACGGAGTGGTCGATGACCAGCTCGGCCGGGGCGAGCGGGTTGATCTTCGCCGGGTCGCCGCCGAGCTCCTTGACGGCCTCACGCATGGTGGCGAGGTCCACGACACACGGAACACCGGTGAAGTCCTGCATGATCACGCGGGCCGGCGTGAACTGGATCTCCTGCGACGGCTGGGCCTGGGAGTCCCAGCCGCCGAGGGCGCGGATGTGGTCGGCGGTGATGTTCGCGCCGTCCTCGGTACGGAGGAGGTTCTCGAGGAGAACCTTGAGGCTGTACGGAAGACGGGCCGAGCCCTCCACCTTGTCCAGCCGGAAGATCTCGTAAGACTCGTCGCCCACCTGCAGCGTGCTGCGGGCGTCGAAGCTGTTCGCCGACACGACAGTCTCCTTCATTTTGGTGCGCTTACCACCGCATCCTGCCGCCACGCCGGCTTGGCCGATCCGCTAAGGTAAGGCTAAGTTAGGCATGCCTTACCGCCAGGGTCGGCGAAAGCGCGCGACTGCGGTGCGCCTCGGCAGATATCTCGATGTCGAGATAACTCTAGTACATGAGGCCCGGGATGGTCATACCCAGGGCCGCCACATGGGCCCTTTGCATGATCATGCGTCATCATGCATACTCTTCCTATGTCCAAGGTCCTCACCTCCCTGCCCACCGGCGAGCGCGTCGGCATCGCCTTCTCCGGCGGTCTCGACACCTCGGTCGCGGTCGCCTGGATGCGCGACAAGGGCGCCGTCCCGTGCACCTACACCGCTGACATCGGCCAGTACGACGAGCCCGACATCGCCTCGGTGCCCGGCCGCGCCAAGACCTACGGCGCCGAAGTCGCCCGTCTGGTCGACTGCCGCGCCGCCCTGGTCGAGGAGGGCCTGGCCGCGCTGACGTGCGGCGCGTTCCACATCCGCTCCGGCGGACGGGCGTACTTCAACACCACGCCGCTGGGCCGTGCCGTCACCGGCACGCTGCTGGTGCGCGCGATGCTTGAGGACGACGTCCAGATCTGGGGCGACGGCTCGACGTACAAGGGCAACGACATCGAGCGGTTCTACCGCTACGGCCTGCTCGCCAACCCGAACCTGCGGATCTACAAGCCCTGGCTGGACGCGAAGTTCGTGACCGAGCTGGGCGGCCGCAAGGAGATGTCGGAGTGGCTGGTCGCGCACGGCCTGCCCTACCGGGACTCGACGGAGAAGGCGTACTCCACCGACGCCAACATCTGGGGCGCCACCCACGAGGCCAAGACCCTGGAGCACCTGGACACCGGCATCGAGATCGTCGAGCCGATCATGGGCGTCAGGTTCTGGGACCCGTCCGTCGAGATCGCCGCCGAGGACGTGACGATCGGCTTCGAGCAGGGCCGCCCGGTCACGATCAACGGCAAGGAGTTCGGCTCCCCCGTCGACCTGGTGATGGAGGCCAACGCCATCGGTGGCCGGCACGGCCTCGGCATGTCGGACCAGATCGAGAACCGGATCATCGAGGCCAAGAGCCGTGGCATCTACGAGGCCCCGGGCATGGCGCTGCTGCACGCGGCGTACGAGCGCCTCGTGAACGCGATCCACAACGAGGACACCCTCGCCCAGTACCACAACGAGGGCCGGCGCCTCGGCCGGCTGATGTACGAGGGCCGCTGGCTGGACCCGCAGGCGCTGATGATCCGCGAGTCGCTGCAGCGCTGGGTGGGCGCCGCCGTCACCGGCGAGGTCACCCTCCGCCTGCGGCGCGGCGAGGACTACTCGGTCCTCGACACCACGGGCCCGGCGTTCAGCTACCACCCGGACAAGCTCTCCATGGAGCGCACCGAGGACTCGGCCTTCGGCCCCGTCGACCGCATCGGCCAGCTCACCATGCGCAACCTCGACATCGCCGACTCGCGCGCCAAGCTGGAGCAGTACGCGGGCCTCGGCCTGATCGGCACCGGCAGCCCGACCGTCGGCGCCTCCCAGGCGGCCGCGACCGGTCTGATCGGCACCATGCCGGAACTGCCGGAGGGCGGCGCCGAGGCCATCGCCTCCCGCGGCGAGGTCTCCGCGGAGGACGCCGCGCTGGACCGCGCCGCGATGGAGTCCGGCACGGACTGACCGGCCGCGAGGGACGGACGGACACACCGGAAGGGGGGGGGGGGGCGCCCCCCCCCCGGGCCCCCCCCCCCCCCCGGGGGGCCCCCCACAACCAGAAAAACACCCAGCGGGGGGGGGGGGACACAAGGGCGCGCCCCCCCCGAAAAGACAACACAAA
>NZ_JBNGGG010000016.1:0-193226 GCF_049974585.1 Streptomyces sp. UG1
ATGCGGGCGGCGTGCCGGGCGGACACGTCCGTGTCGGCGGCCTTGGCGAGGGCGGTTGCCATGGTCGTCACCTCCTGCTGTTTCCTAGATTTCCCACCTGATTAATAGGGATCATGGCAGAAGGGCTCATTCACACCAAGGGGCCGTTCGCATCCTGGACGCCGCTGCGCCAGGACCGGCGCAGCCGTGAGGGATAATCTCGGCATGCGGATCTCGGCCAGAGCGGACTATGCGGTGCGGGCGACCTTGGAGCTGGCCGCGGCGGGGGAGGACACCTCGCTGAAGGCCGAGGCCATCGCCGAAGCGCAGGGCATCCCGCACAAGTTCCTGGAGGGCATCCTGGGTGATCTGCGCCGGGGCGGTCTCGTGGTCAGCCGGCGCGGCGGCAAGGGCGGTTACCGGCTCGCCCGGCCCGCCGACTCGATCGCCGTCGCCGACGTGATCCGCGTGGCGGACGGCCCTTTGGTCTCGGTGCGCGGCGTACGCCCGCCCGACCTCTCCTACGTCGGCCCCGCGGAATCGCTGCTGCCGCTGTGGATCGCCGTCCGCGCCAACGTCCGCAAGATCCTCGGCGAGGTCACTTTGGCGCATGTGGCCGCGGCCAAGCTCCCCGACGACGTGATCAACCTCGCGAACGACCCCGAGGCCTGGACGAACCCCTGACGCTCAGTCGGCAGGCTTCTCCCACACCGACACGTGCTTGCGGCTCTTGCCGGTGAACGGCTCGCGCGTCCAGTCCTCCCAGCGGTCGCGCAGCCGGAGGCCGGCGAGCCGGGCCATCAGGTCCAGCTCGGCCGGCCACACGTACCGGAAGGGGATGGACGAGTGCTCGGCACGGCCGTCGACGATGGTGACGTAGTTCGAGCTCATCGCCTGGGTGGCGGGGTCGTAGGTGTCGAACGCCCAGTGCGTGTCGCCGATGTGGAACGGTACGGCGCTCTGCCCGGGAGGCAGCCGCCGCAGATCGGGTACGCCGACCTCGACCACGAAGCAGCCGCCGGGCCGCAGATGGGCGGCGGCGTTGCGGAAGCAGTCGACCTGGGCGTCCTGGGTCGTCAGATTGTTGATCGTGTTGAAGACCAGGTAGGCGAGCGTGAACTCGCCCGCCACCCGGGTCGTCGCGAAGTCCCCGATCGCCACCCCGATGGCGTCGCCGCCGGGCTTGGCGCGCAGCCGGTCCACCATCGCCCGGGACATGTCGATGCCGTGCACGGGCACGCCCCGGCCGGCCAGCGGCAGCGCGATGCGGCCGGTGCCGATGCCGAGTTCGAGCGCCGCGCCGTCGCCGGCGAGTTCGGCCAGCAGGTCGACCGTCCGGCCCACCACGTCGGGGCGGAACATGTCCGACTCCTCGTCGTCGTAGCCGGCCGCGACGTTCTCTCCGAAGTACCCGTCGTCATCGCTCACGCCGGGACCGTACTGCGGGACGCCCTGCCGTGGCATCCGGATTTCCGCGGGCGGTTCGCATCGGGGTGCCGGCACCACCGTGACCGGGGGGCTGGGACGACTGTCCTCGGCGGCTTCGCGGCCTAGCTTCGTGACTGACGCAAACGAGGCGAGGAGACGTGATGAGCGCATTAAGTCGAAGGAACGCGGTGCGCGGCGGCCTGGTCGCCACGACGGCGGGGGTCGTGGCGCCCGGGCTCGGCACAGGCGTCGCCGCGGCCGGGGACGGGATGTCCTGTCCGCCCCCACCCGGACCGGCCATGGTCGCACGCGGCGAACCGCGGTACCGGTCCCTGGCGTCCCGGGGCTACAACCGCCGGTTCGTGGGCAGCCCGGAGCATGTCTGGGTCGTCGGCACGACCGCGCATGTCGTACGGGCCGTGCAGCAGGCGGTCGACAGCGGCCGGCGGATCACCGTCCGCAGCGGCGGCCACGGCTTCGAGGAGTTCGTCGCCGACCCGGCCGTGGAGGTCGTCGTCGACATGTCGGCGATGACGGGTGTGTCGTACGACTCCGGACGGCGCGCCTTCGCCGTCGAGGCCGGTGCGCTGCTGGGCGAGGTGTACCGACGGCTGTATCTGGGCTGGGGCGTGACCGTCCCGGCCGGGTGGTGTGCCGACGTCGGTGTCGGCGGGCATGTCCTGGGCGGTGGCTACGGTCCGCTGTCGCGGCTGATGGGCCTGTCCGTCGACCATCTGTACGCGGTCGAGGTGGTGGTCGTGGACCGGACCGGCAGGGCGCGCAGTGTGGTCGCCACACGTGAACCCTCCGATCCGCACCGGGACTTGTGGTGGGCGCACACCGGTGGCGGTGGCGGCAGCTTCGGCATCGTCACCCGCTACTGGTTCCGCACACCCGGCGCCGACGGCGACGACCCGTCCGGCCTGCTGCCCGCGCCGCCGTCGGGCGTGCTGAGCTTCTCGGTGTCCTGGGACTGGCAGAAGCTGGACAGGACGTCGTTCGCCCGGCTGGTCCGCAACCACGGCGAGTGGGCCGAGCGGCACAGTGCCCCCGACTCGCCGTATCTCGCTCTGTACAGCGAACTCTCCCTGACCCGCCGCCCGTCAGGGGCCCTCTTGATGATCGGCCAGGTGGCCGCCGACTCCGGCGCCGAGCGGATGCTCGACGAGCACCTCGCGGCGATCAACCGGGGCGTGCCCGTCCAGCCGGTCCGCACGACGAGGAACCAGGCGTGGCTCGCCGCCGCCCTGGCCGGCTCGCCCGGCGACCCCGGCCCCGTCCACCGGCTGAAGGTCAAGTCGGGCTATCTGCGCCGGCGTTTCACCGGCCGGCAGATCGACGTGCTGCACCACCACCTGACCCGCACCGACTACGACCACCCGGGCGGCGGCGTGAGCCTCTACACCCACGGCGGCAAGGTCAACACCGTGGCCTCGGACGCGACCGCGACACCCCACCGCGAGGCGAGCATCAAGATGTTCTACGTCAACGGCTGGGAGGACCCCACGGACGACGCCCGGCACATCGGCTGGCTGCGCGAGCTCTACGAGGACCTGTACGCCGACACCGGCGGCGCCCCCGCGGCGGCCGACGGCGCGTTCATCAACTACCCGGACACGGACCTCGCCGACCCGGCCCGGAACACCGGCGCCCCCTGGCAGACCCTGTACTTCGGCGACAACCACCGCCGCCTCCAGCGCGTCAAGGCGAAGTGGGACCCCCGTGACGTCTTCCGCCACGCCCTGTCGATCAGGCGAGCGTGACCTCCACCGGCAGCTTCTTGATGCCGTTGACGAAGTTCGAGCGCACGCGCGGCACGTCGCCGGCCGGCCTGATGTCGGCGATGCGCGGGATCAGCTCCTCGAACATGATGCGGATCTCGGTCCGGGCGAGCAGGTTGCCCAGGCAGAGGTGGGGGCTGCCCTTGCCGAAGGTGACGTGGTCGTTGTTCTGCCGGGTGACGTCGAAGTCGTAGGGGTTGCCGAATACCTTCTCGTCGCGGTTGCCGGAGGCGAACCACATGACGACCTTGTCGCCTTCCTTGACCTGCTTGCCGCCGAGTTCGACGTCCCGGGTGGCCGTGCGGCGGAAGTGGTAGACGGGGGAGGCCCAGCGCAGGAACTCCTCGACCGCCGTGGGGATCAGGGAGGGGTCGTCCTTCAGGCGGGCGAGCTGCTCGGGGTGCTGGAGGAGGGCCAGCATGGAGTGGGAGATGGTGTGCCGGGTGGTCTCGTTGCCGGCCACCACCAGGAGCAGGAAGTAGTTGTCGAAGTCCTGTGCCGACAGCGGGACTCCGTCGCGCGGCGTCGTGTTGACCAGCCGGGAGATCAGGTCCGTTCCGTCGCCGCCGCGCCGCTGCCGGGCCAGCTCCCGGCCGTACTCGAAGACCTCGACGGAGGCGGGGGAGCGGAACGGCAGATCGCGGTACTTCTCGCTCTCCTCGCTGTGCAGGAGCACATCCGCGTAGTCGGGGTCGGTGTTGCCGATGATGCGGTTGCCCCAGTCGATGAGCTGCTGGTTGTCCTCCGGCGGCACGTCGAGCAGCCGTGCGAGGACGTTGATGGGGAAGTCCGCGGAGACATCGGCGACGAAGTCGAAGGTGCCCTTGGCCAGGGCCGCGTCCAGGGTCTTCGCGGTCAGGCCGCGCAGGAAGTCGCTGTAGCTGTTGATGACGCTCGCGCCGAACTGGCGCTGGATCACGCTGCGTAGAGCGCGGTGGCGGACGCCGTCCATCTCCAGGATCGAGGCCCGCTTCTTGATCTGGTCGTCGTCGACCTCTTCGAGGTTGACGAACTTCGTCGAGGTGAAGGTCTCCGGGTCGCGGTCGACGGTGGCGATGTCGGCGTGCCGGGTCACCGCCCAGAAACCGGAGTTGGGGGCCTCCTCGGGCTGCCAGTGCACGGGGTCCTCGTGGCGCAGGGTGTGGAACATGCGCCAGGGCGTCACACCGTCCGTGAAGTTGTCGAGGTCGGCGAGGTTCACGTCGGCGAGCGGCATCGGCTCGGTGGCGGAGGTCATCGATGGCTCCAAGGGGTCACAGGTGGTAGGCGTACTCGGTGAACTCCCAGTCGGTGACATGCCGTTGGAAGCGTTCGACCTCGTTGCGCTTGTAGGAGAGGTAGGAGGAGGTGAAGTCCTTGCCGAGCAGGTCGGCCAGGTCGGTGTCCGCTTCGAGCGCGTCCAGCGCGGCGGACAGGTCGGTGGGCAGCACCGCCGATCGGGCGGTGTCGTAGCCGTAGCCCTCCAGCGGGGGCGGGGGCTCCTCGCCGGCCCGGATGCCGAGGAGGGCGGCGGCGAGCGTGGCGGCGACGGCCAGATACGGATTGGCGCTCGCGTCGCCGAGGCGCAGCTCCAGGCGTGCGCTCGCGCCGCGCTCGGGCGGGATGCGGACCATGGCGCTGCGGTTGTCCAGGCCCCAGTCGATCAGCCAGGGCGCGAGGGTGTCCGGGCCGAAGCGTTTGTACGAGTTCACGGTCGGGTTGAGCAGCGCGGCGAGGGCGGGAGCGTGGGCGACGATCCCGGCGATCGCGTGCCGGGCGGTGGCCGAGAGGCCGTAGGCGCCCGTGGGGTCGTCGAAGGCGTTGCGGTTGTCGGTGTCGTCGCACGACAGGTGCAGATGGAAGCCGGATCCGCCCGCGTCCCCGAACGGCTTGGCCATGAAGGTGGCGAGCCGGCCCTCCTTGCGGGCCAGCTCCTTGACCGCGGCCTTGAAGCGGAAGGCGCGGTCGGCCGCGTCCAGGGCCTCGGAGTGGATGAGGTTGATCTCGTACTGGCCGCCGTCGAACTCGTGGTTTCCGGTGACGACGCCCAGGCCCAGGTCGCGCAGGTGGCGCAGGGTGCGCAGCAGGTGGTTGTCGGGGTCGGCGCGCAGCCCGGCCGTGTAGACGGCGCCGGTCGTCTCGGGTGAGCGGCGCCAGCCGGTGGGGGTGTCCGGGGCGGGCTCCAGCAGGAAGTACTCCAGCTCCGGGCCGACGATCGGACGCAGGCCCTGCTCCGCGCAGTGCGCGAGCACCGTGCGCAGCAGGTCGCGCGGAGACTCCGGGGCGGGGGCGCCGGTCGCCGGGTCGATGACCTCGCCGAGACAGGTGGCGACGCCGGGCTCCCAGGGCAGCACGGCCAGGGTCGACAGGTCGGGGCGCACGGTCACGTCGGGCAGACCGGCGTCCAGACCGCCCGCGACCGGGACCACGTCGCCCTGCGGGCTGGTGTGGTAGACGGCCTTGCAGAAGGCCAGCCCGTGCTCGCGGGCCGACGGCAGATGGTCCAGCAGCACGTCGCGGGCGCGGTCGGTGCCGATGAGGTCGGGATAGACCACCCGGACCACGTCCACATCCTCGGCGGCGAGCCGCTCCATGTGCCGGCGGATGTCTGGGATGTCGTGATCGCTCACCGATGTCTCCTCGGGGCGGATGGGGAAGGGGGTGGGCGGACGACCTGTGCGGAGAGGTGCGAGGCGGGAGAGACCCGGGGTCGTCGTTTGAATCCGAACGGTATGGACAGGATTCGTCGTCCCGCAAGAGGGCTGCCCCAAAAATTTATCCACCTGGACAGGTATTGACCAGGGTCGCGCCGCTTCCTATGTTGTTTGAAGCCAAACGAGTCAGGGGCGCGGCTCTCGCACCCCTTTGGCAACGGGCCCGGTCGCAGGCCGGCCGGGCCCTTCACCCCCTTCGTCACCGCTCCGACGCCCTCACTTCCAGGAGGACCGGCCATGAAGGTCGTAGTCGACATGAACAAGTGCCAGGACCACGGCCAGTGCGTCTTCGCGGCCCCCGACGTCTTCTCCATGGACGACGACGGACACCTGGTCCACGTCTCCGACCCCGACGACGCGCTGCGCGACGAGGTCGAGGAAGCCGCCGACGTCTGCCCGCTCCAGGCCATCCGGATCGAGGGCTGAGCCAACATGACCGGACGCGTAGTCGTCGCCGGCGCCTCGATGGGCGGCCTGCGCGCGGCGGAACAGCTCCGCGCGGCCGGCTGGACCGGCGCGATCACCGTCGTGGGCGACGAGCCCCACATGCCCTACAACCGGCCCCCGCTGTCCAAGGACGTCCTGGCCGGCAAGGCGCCCTTCGAGTCACTGGCCTTCACCCCGAAGGCGGCCGCCGCCGACGTCGAGTGGAAGCTGGGCACGACAGTCGTCGCCGCCCGGCTGGCCGAGCGGACCGTCGTCCTCGACGACGGTTCTGAGCTGCCGTACGACGGACTGGTCGTCGCCACCGGCATGCGGCCCCGGCGACTGCGCTGCCCCGGCCCGCTCGCGGGACGCCACACCGTGCGCACGATCGCCGACGCACAGGGTCTGCGCGACGAACTGACCCGCCCGGGAGCCCGCGTGGTCGTGGTCGGCGCCGGGTTCATCGGCTGCGAGGTCGCCGCCACCGCCGTAGGACTGGGCGTGCGCGAGGTGACCGTCGTCGACCCGCTGCCCCTGCCCATGGTCGGGCCGCTCGGGGACCTGCTCGGGCGGGCCCTGCGGCAGCGGCACGAGCAGCGCGGGGTGCGCTTCGCGCTCGGCACCGGGGTCGCCGGGTTCGAGGGGGAGGAACGGGTCACCGGCGTCGTGCTGAGCGACGGCACCGTGCTCCCGGCCGACGTGGTCGTGGAGTGTGTCGGCTCGGTCGCCAACACCGAGTGGCTGGACGGCAACGGGCTCGACCTCACCGACGGCGTGCTGACCGACGAGCAGTTGCGGGTCGGCGGCCGCCCCGAGGTCGTGGCGGTCGGTGACGTGGCCCGCTTTCCCAACGCCCGCTACGACGGTGTGTCCCGCCGCGTCGAACACTGGTCCATCCCGACCGACACCGCCAAGCACGCGGCGCGCACACTGGCCGCGCATCTGGCCGGCGGCCACGCCGACCCGGCTCCCTTCGCGCCCCTGCCCACCTTCTGGAGCGACCAGCACGACTTCCGGCTGCAGTCGTTCGGCGCGCCCGCGCTCGGCCTCGACGACGTACGTGTCCTGGACGGCGACCCCGGCGGTGACGTCCTGGTGGGCTACCACGCAGACGGTCGGCTGGTCGGCGTCGTGGCGCTCGGTGGGCACGGCGCCGCCATGGGGGTCGCCCGCTATCGCGCCCAGTTGCTGAAGCAGCCCGCTCTCACCGCACAAGGAACATAAGGAATCCCGTCATGTCCTCAGTCCGTGGTTACTTCCATCCCAAGACCGCGAGCGGCGCCTCGTCGCTGGTTCCGTCACCGCCCTGGCGCTACTCGGGCGACCTGCTGACCGTCGAGTACCGGACGGATCCGGCGCGGGTGCGGGAACTGCTGCCCGAGCCGCTGGAGCCCGCCGACGAGGATCCCGGCGCGGTGGCCCTGATCTGGGCCGACTGGCAGTCGTGCGCGGAGTCGGGGGCCGAGCTGCTCGATCCCGTGCTGTCCCAGTACAAGGAGGCCTTCGCGGTCGTCCGGTGCAAGTACCGGGGGCGGACCTATTCGCGGTGCGTCTACATCTGGGTCGACAAGGACTTCGCCGTCGCGCGCGGGCTGCACCAGGGGTATCCGAAGAAGCTCGGGTCCATCCACCAGACTCGGCCGCACCCGTACGGGCCCGCTCCTCGGATCGAGGCGGGGGCGCGGTTCGGGGCGACGCTGGCCGCCGCTGATCGGCGGTTGGCGCAGGCCGTGGTGACGCTCCGGGAACCGTCCGAGACGAACGGGTTCGTGAACGGGCATCCGATGGCCCATCACCGGTGGCTTCCCTCGATCGAGAAGGGGAAGGGGCTCGCGCTCGATGAGCTGATCGAGTCCGGGGCGGATTCCTTCGAGGGCGGTCAACCGTGGGTCGGGGACGCCGAGTTGGAGCTGTTCGAGGCGCCTACGGAGGAGCTGGCCCGGCTGGAGGTGCGGGAGCCGATCGCCGCGTATTACCGGCAGGTGGGAGTGGTTTGGGATGGGGGGCGGCTGCTGGAGGTTGGTACGTCGGGAGCGGGTGGCGGGTGAGGCCGGTGGCGGGGTGCGGGTTCGTCGTGGCTGGTCGCGCCCACGCGGCGGAGCCGCATATCGATACAGCCCCGCGCCCCCAGGTAAGGCAGATCACCCTTCGTTTGAATGGAGACCTTCTCATGGTTGACAAGATTGTCGTCGCCGGTGTTGCCGTCGACACCCGGCACTGGATCGGCGGCAGGCGTGTCGCCTCCGGCGACACCTTCACCGACACCTCTCCCATTGACGGCAGCGCCCTCGCTGAGATCGCCCGTGGCGGACCCGCCGAAGCCGAAGCCGCCGTGGCCGCCGCGCGGGAGGCGTTCCCCGCCTGGGCCGCCACCTCCCGTACCGAGCGTGCCGGCATCCTGCACGCCATCGCCGACGGCGTTGAAAAGCGCCTGGAAGAACTCGCGATCGTCGAGACCACCGACAACGGAGCCCTGCTGCGCTCCCACCGCCGCGGCGTGATGCCGCGTGTCGCGCACAACTTCCGGTTCTTCGCGGACTGGCTGCTGACGCTGGAGCACGCGGACTTCGACACCCGTGGGCACACCAACCACGTCAGCTGGGACCCGGCCGGCCCCTGCGTGCTGATCACTCCGTGGAACGCCCCGCTCATGCTGGCCACCTGGAAGGTCGCGCCGGCTCTCGCCGCCGGCAACACGGTCGTCCTCAAGCCCGCGGAGTGGTCGCCGCTGACCGCTTCCCTGCTGGCCGACATCGCCGCCGAGGCCGGGCTGCCGGCAGGTGTCCTCAACGTCGTCCAGGGCTACGGCTCGGAGATCGGCGACGCGCTCACCTCGCACCACGACGTGCGCCGGATCAGCTTCACCGGCTCGGTGCCGACCGCCCGGCGGATCGCCGCGTCGGCCGCCGCGAACCTCACGCCCTTGAGTCTCGAACTCGGCGGCAAGTCACCGCTGTTGGTGTTCGCCGACGCCGATCTCGATCTCGCCGTCGATCTCGCCGTGGAGCAGTACGACAACGCCGGGCAGGTCTGCCTCGCGGCCACCCGCATCCTGGTCGAGGAGTCGGTCGCCGGAGAGTTCACGCGGCGGTTCGTCGAGAAGGCGAGCGCGCTGCGGCAGGGCGATCCACGTGAGGAGGCCACCGACATCGGGCCGAACATCCATCCGCGGCAGGTGGAGAAGATCGACGGCTTCGTACGGCGGGCGGTCGAGGCCGGGGCGCGTGCCGTCATCGGCGGACACCGCGGGGACGGGCAGTACTACGCGCCGACCCTCCTCACCGACGTCGCCCAGGACTCGGAGATCGTCCAGGAGGAGGTCTTCGGGCCGGTCCTCACCCTGCAGACCTTCGCCGACGAGGACGAGGCCGTACGGCTCGCCAACGACACCCGGTTCGGGCTCGCCGCCACCCTCGCCACCGGCGACCCGGAGCGCGCCGAGCGCGTCACCGCGCGGCTGGTGGCCGGCACCGTCTGGGTCAACTGCTTCTTCGTCCGCGACCTTCAGGCGCCCTTCGGCGGATCGCGCCAGTCCGGCGTCGGGCGTGAGGGCGGCACCTGGAGCTTCGACTTCTACTGCGACGTGAAGAACACCGTGACCGCACCGAAGGGGTGGAAGGACCATGGGTGAGATCGTCGGGGCCGGGCTGCTCGCCCATGTCCCCACCATCGTGCTGCCCGAGGCCGAGCGGCTGGAGCTGAACGAGGGCAAGGAGATCACCCTCGTCACCGGCCTGCACCAGCTCCGCAGGGACGTCTTCGAACGCGACGACTACGACACCGTCGTCGTCCTGGACTCGCACTGGGCCACCACCGTGGAGTTCGTCGTCACCGCGCAAGCGCGCCGGGCGGGGCTGTTCACCTCCGAGGAACTGCCGCGCGGGATGTGCCGGATGCCGTACGACTTCCCCGGCGACCCCGAACTCGCCCTCAACATCGAGAAGTTCGCCGACAAGCACGGCACCTGGATCACCGCGATCGACGACGCGTACCTGCCGATCTACTACGCCACCATCAACCTGTGGAAGTTCCTCGGCGAGGGACTGCCCGACAAGCGGTGGATCACCATCGGCGTCTGCCAGACCGGCGACATGGAGGATCACCTGCGGCTCGGGCGGGCGCTCGCCGACGGCATCGCCGCCACCCCGGGGCGGCGCGTCCTGCTGATTGCCTCCGGTGCCCTCTCGCACACCTTCTGGCCACTGCGCGAGCTGCGTGACCACGAGGCCAGCGACCCGGTGCACATCTTCACCCCCGAGGCCCGCGAGGCCGACTACGAGCGCATCGCCTGGTTCAAGGAGGGCCGCCACGACAAGGTCCTCGACACCATGGACGAGTTCTGGAAGTACAAGCCCGAGGCCAGGTTCTTCCACTACCTGATGATGGCCGGCGCCCTCGGCGAGCAGGCCTGTGCGGCCAAGGCCCGCCAGTACGGCGAGTACGAGAACTCCGTCGGCACCGGCCAGGTCCACCTCTGGTTCGACCGCCCCGAAGGCGGCTGGACCGGCAGCCCCACCACCACGACCCCGGAGACCTCCCATGCCTGAGTACCGCCGCATCCTCCTCGACGGCGCCGCCGTCCAGGTCACCGCCGACGGCGACGAACTCGTCGCCGGGGACGGCCGCCGCGTCAAGACCGACGATGCCCAGCACCTGCCCCCGGTCGTCCCCACCAAGGTCATCGCCGTCCACCTCAACCACCGCAGCCGCGTCGACGAGTTCCGGATCGGCCTGCCCGACACCCCCACCTACTTCCACAAGCCGACCTCGGCCCTCAACTCCCACAAGGGCGCCGTCGTCCGCCCCGAGGGCTGCAAGTGGCTCAACTACGAGGGCGAGGTCGCCATCGTCATCGGGAAGACCGCGCGCAACATCTCCCCGGCTGAGGCGGGCGAGTACATCGCCGGGTACACCATCGCCAACGACTACGGGCTGCACGACTTCCGCGACACCGACGCCGGCTCCATGCTCCGCGTCAAGGGCTCCGACACCCTGTGCCCGCTCGGCCCGGGACTGGTCACCGACTGGGACTTCCACGGCAAGCGGCTGCGTACCTACGTCAACGGCGAGGTCGTCCAGGACGGCTCCACCGACGAGATGACGTGGGACATGCACTACCTCGTCGCCGACATCGCCCGCACCATCACCCTCCACCCCGGCGACGTCCTGCTGTCCGGCACCCCCGCCAACTCCCGGCCGGTCCGGCCCGGCGACATCGTCGAGGTCGAGGTCGAGGGCCTGGGCCGGCTCACCAACCACATCGTCACCGGACCCACCCCGATCCGCACCGACGTCGGAGCCCAGCCCACCGAGTCCGAGGAGGTGCTGTCCACCGCGCTCGGCGGCGACTGGGAGTTCCGCGGCATCCGCCCGCCCAGGCGCTGACCATGCGCGGGGCCGGGGCCGAGCGCACAGCGGTGTCCGAGGCTGCGGGTAAGGTCGCGCACATGACCGCATCCGACGAGGGAGCCGGGGGACCCCAGGGCTCCGAGGGCCGCAAGCCGCGCCGGCGCATGAACTACGGCGAGGGCCGCGAGGCGCTGCTCAACGCCGCGGTGCGGGTCGTGGCGCGGGGCGGGCTGCGCAAGCTCACCTACCGGGCGGTCGCACAGGAGGCGGGCACCACGCACGGCCTGGTCGTGCACCACTTCGGATCGCGGGACGCGCTGATCGAGGAGGCCCTCGCCCACGCCATCCGCACCTCGCTCAGCACCAGCGCGCTCGAACCGGGCACCGGCAAGGTCGCCGACTTCTCGGTCGGCGTCTCCGACATGGTCATGGCCGACCCGGACATCCAGGCCTTCCAGTACGAGCTGCTTCTCGAGGCCCGGCGCCGCCCCGAGCTGCTCCCGCAGATCCGTGCCCTGTACGACGACTACTTCGACGCCACCGAGCGCGAGCTGTCCCGCATGCTGCCCGACGCCGCCGGCCGCCCGCTGACCCGGCTGGTGTTCGCCGCCCTGGACGGGCTGGTGCTGCACCAGCTCGTCTTCGGCGAGCCCGAGACCACCGACGCCGCGATCGAGGAGCTGCGGGGCCTGCTGCGGCTGCTGGCGGCCGACGGTGACGAGACACCCGAGAACGACGGCTGACCTGTGGTTTTCATGACCCCGGGCGCCTGCGGCCCGGGGTCCTGACGCGGTGCCGTATCAATTCTCGGCACCCCCCTTGCCAAACGGATAGTTCCAGCCCACCATGGGGCAACTCGTTTGGCCTGAAACGAAGTCCCCTTTCCTCTGGCAGGTGATCCGAGTGGACAGTCAGACAGCGGTCCCGAACAGACAGGCCGCGCCCGATGCCTCCACCGCAGGCAAGCTCAAGCCCAACTCCCTCGGCGTGCTGGGTATCCTCTTCTTCGTCCTCTCCGCCCAGGCGCCGCTGACCGGCGTCGCGGGCGCCGTCCCCATCGCCGTGGCCATCGGGAACGGGGCCGGCGCCCCGGCCGCGTATCTCGCCGCGGGCGTGATCATCCTGCTGTTCTCCGTCGGCTTCGTCGCCATGGGCCGGCATGTGGTGGACGCCGGGGCCTTCTACCGGTACATCGGCAAGGGGCTCGGCCGGAACATCGGCAACGGCAGCGCCGGCATCGCCCTCTTCGCGTACTGCGCGATCCAGGCCGCCATGTACGGCCTGTACGGCGCCACGGTCAGCGGCCTCCTTGCGCACCACACCGGCGCGGACGTCCCCTGGTGGGTGTGCGCCCTGGTCACCATGGCGATCGTGCAGGTGCTCGGCGCCCTGGGCATCGAGATGGGCGCCAAGGTGCTGGCCGTGTTCGTGCTGGCCGAGTTCAGCATCCTGAGCGTCTTCGCGTTCGTCACCTTCGCCAAGGGCGGCGGGCCCGAGGGGCTCGGCTTCGCGGACACGTTCTCGCCGAGCGCGGCTCTGGACGGGGCGCCGGGCGTGGCCCTGATGTTCGCCGTGGCGTCGATGATCGGCTTCGAGGCCACCGCGATCTACGGCGAGGAGGCGCGCCGGCCCCGCAAGACGGTGCCCCGGGCCACCTATCTGGCCGTCGCCCTCGTCACCGGCTTCTTCGCCTTCGCCTCCTGGATGCTGATCTCCTCCTACGGCGCCTCGAAGGCGGCCGGGGCCGCCGGACAGGCGCTGGAGGGCGGAGACTCCACGGCGTTCGTCTTCGCGCCGATCGCCGCCGAGTTCGGCACCTGGGTCAACGACGTGCTGCCCATCCTCCTGGCCACCTCGCTCTTCGCCGGCATCCTCGCCTTCCACAACTCGGCCAACCGCTATCTGTTCTCGCTCAGCCGCGAGGGCCTCCTGCCGCGCGCGCTGTCGGTGGTCAACCGCCGGCACTCCCCGGGCATCGCGGGCTTCGTGCAGACTTCGATCGCCGTCCTGCTGGTGATCCCGTTCGCACTGGCCGGCAAGGACCCGGTGCTCACCCTGTTCTCGTGGGGGAGCGGCGTCGCCGTACTGTCGATCATGCTCCTGTACTTCCTGACCTCGGTCTCGGTCGTCGCCTTCTTCCGGCGCGAGCGCCTCGACACCCGGCCGTGGAACACGCTGATCGCCCCGACGCTGGGGGCGATAGGAATCGCCGGTGCCCTCTGGCTGATCGTCGAGAACTTCACCACCCTCATCGGCGGCGACCGCACCACCGCCGTATGGCTCCAGCTGACCGTCCCGGCCGTGCTGGTGCTGGGCGTCGTCGCGGGCCGGCTGACGCGCTCGGCACGTCCGTAGGGCTTGCCCGCCATCCGGCCGCGGAATCCTCGGCTGGGGTGGCGGGCGGCGGCCGTACAGGTGCGGTCATTTCGTCGATGTCGTCGATGTCGGCGATGTCAAAAAGCGATGTCAAAGAGTTCGATCTGGAGGTCTCGCATGCCCGCCGTCACGCATGAGGAGTGGCTGCGCCGAGCCAAGTCCCTGGAGCCGTCCGGCGCCCATCACATCGACGGCGCCGACGAGCCTGGCGGGGGAGGGGCCTTCGCGGTCGTCTCGCCCCGGGACGGGCAGGTGCTGGCGCAGGTCGCCGACGCGGGGGCCGCCGAGGTGGACGCCGCCGTCGCGGCCGCCCGGCGGGCCTTCGACGCCGGGCCATGGCCACGCCTCGCGCCCGTCGAGCGCGGCCGGGTGCTGCTGCGCCTCGCCGACCTGCTGGAGGAACGGCGCGCGGAACTGGCGCTGACGGTCAGCCTGGAGATGGGCAAACCGATCACGGACGCGTACGACATCGAACTGCGCGCCGCGATCAACACGTTCCGCTGGTACGGCCAGCTCGCGGACAAGCTCACCGACGAGTCCCCGCACACCGCCCCCGACGCGCTCGCCCTGGTCACCCGCGAGCCGACTGGTGTCGTCGGCGCCGTCGTGCCCTGGAACTTCCCCCTGACGCTGGCGAGCTGGAAGGTCGCCCCGGCGCTCGCGGCCGGCTGCACGGTCGTACTGAAGCCGTCCGAGAACTCCCCGCTGTCCGCCCTCCTGCTCGGCCGGCTGGCCACCGAGGCCGGGCTGCCGCCGGGCGCTCTCAACGTCGTCAACGGCGACGGCCCCGTCGCCGGACGCGCCCTCGGAGTCCACCCCGACGTCGACGTCCTTGCCTTCACCGGCTCCACCGCCGTCGGCCGCCACTTCCTGCACTACGCGGCCGACTCCAACCTCAAGCGGGTCTGGCTGGAACTGGGCGGCAAGTCGCCCAACATCGTGCTGCCCGACGCCCCCGACCTGGAGCGGGCCGCCGCCACCGCGGCCTGGGGCATCTTCTTCAACCAGGGCGAGATGTGCACGGCGCCCTCCCGGCTCCTGGTGCACTCCTCCGTCGCCGAGCGCGTCACCGAGGCCGTCGTACGCCGGGCGCGCGAGCTGCGGGTCGGCGACCCCCTCGACCCGGCCACCGAGATGGGCGCGCTGGTCGGCGAGGCCCACCTCGGACGCGTCCTCGGCCACATCGGCACCGGCCGGGACGAAGGGGCACGACTGCGCACCGGCGGTGAGCGCGCCCACGCCGAGTCCGGCGGCAGCTATCTGGAGCCGACCGTCTTCGACCGGGTCGAGCCCGGGATGCGGCTGGCCCGCGAGGAGATCTTCGGCCCCGTCCTGTCCGTCCTCGCCTTCGACGATCTCGACGAGGCGGTACGGCTCGCCAACGCCACCGAGTACGGCCTCGCCGCCGGCCTGTGGACCTCCGACCTCTCCACCGCCCACCGCGTCTCCCGCGCCCTGAGGGCCGGCACGGTCTGGGTCAACTGCTACGAGGAGGGCGACCTGACTGTCCCGTTCGGCGGCATGAAGCAGTCGGGCAACGGCCGCGACAAGTCCGTACACGCCCTGGAGAAGTACACCGAGCTCAAGACCACCTGGATCCAGCTGTGACCCGCCCCTTGATAGCCGTTCCGGCCCGCTTCTCCGCCACCACCTCGGCACTCCGGTACGCCGCCGAGGTCAATGCCCGCGCCCTGATCGAGGCGGTGTGGCGAGCGGGCGGGGAACCGGCGAGCATCCACCCCGCCGCCGGAGACGTCGCCGCCCGCCTCGCCCGCTTCGACGGCGTCCTGCTTCCCGGCGGCGGCGATCTCGCGCCCCACCGCTACGGCGCCACCGAGACCCACGCCGCCGTCTACGACGTCGACGACCTCCAGGACGCCTTCGACCTCGCGGTCGCCCGCCGGGCGCTGGACCTCGGCCTGCCCCTGCTGGCGATCTGCCGCGGCATGCAGGTCGTGAACGTCGCGCTCGACGGCACCCTGGAGCAGGACATGGGCGGCCCCGAGCGCGAGCACCGCCACCTCGTGCACCCGGTGGAGATCCAGCGTGGCACGCTGCTGGAGCGGGCCACGGGCGTGGAGAAGACGGAGGCGTCCTGCTATCACCACCAGCGGGTCGACCGCATCGGCGCCGGTCTCTCGGTCACCGCACGCGCCGCCGACGGGACGGTGGAAGGGCTCGAACTCCCGGGCGCACCAGGGTGGTTCACGGCCGTGCAGTGGCACCCCGAGGACACCGCTGACCGGGATCCCGCGCAGCAGTGCCTGTTCGACGCGCTGGTGCGCGCCGCCGCCGAGGGCCGCTGAGGCTCAGGCCTTCGGCCGGCGTCCGCTGCGCCGAGGCGCCGGCTCGGCGCCGTCGAGCAGGGCGAGCCGCCGCTCCTCGCCCTGCTCCTCGACCTGGAGCACCACCTGGCGCAGTCCGTCCGCGATGCTGCGGCACTCCGCCTCGCTCAGCCGCCCCGCGACGAACGCCTCCTCCTCGTTGAACGCCGGGAACAGCCGCCGCATCAGCGCCTCGCCTTCCTCGGTGAGGCTGAGCAGCACCAGCCGGCCGTCGTCGGGGTGCCCGGCCCGCTTCAGCAGGCCCCGCCCCTCCAGCGTCCGCGACACGCCGGTGAGCGTCCCCTTGGAGATCCCGGCCTCCTGAGCGACATGCCGGGTCTCCGACTCGCCCCACACCCAGACCACCCACAGCACCACGAACGCCGTCCAGGTCAGGTCGGCCCCGCGCAGCACGGAGTTCTCCAGGTGCTGGCGGACCGTCGAGGCCGCGCGGTAGATGTTGGCGACGACCGCCATCTGCTCCCGGTGCAGCGGGATACCGCCGAGCTTGGCCTCGGCCAGCTTCTCGGCAGCGGTGATCGATCGTTGGCCGGGCATGGCACACTCCTTCGCCGCGGGCGCGTCGGAACGCGATGTCGTTCGGGACCAAATTGTACGAAGGAAGCGGAACCGCCCGTCCGGCGGGACATGGATCGGCCGGGTGCACGTCGCCCTCCCCCGAAGGCGGCGTACACCCGGCCCTTTCCCCTTCCCCCGGCGCCGGACTGTGGACCATCACGCCCGTACGCGGCAGCGGACCCGTGCCGTCACCAGCACATGACCGCTGTCTCCCCCGAACCCCAGGCGGCGTACAGGCGCACCCGGACGAAGTAGCGGCGGCCCTTGACCAGACGGGCCTTGAGCGTGGCGTTGTGCGGCGTGCCCCCGTCGTCCTGGGCGCCGAGGTAGCGGGGCTCGCCGTCCCGCTCCTCGAAGATCACCACGACCGCGTCGGCGTCGCCGAAGGTGCCCAGCGTGTACTCGCGGGTCTCCGGCGGCTCGACGACGAAGTCGGCCTGCTCGGCGGGACCGAGCCGCAACGGCACCGAGCGGAAGGGCACCAGCTCGCGCGGGCCCGTAGCCTCGGCCGGCGGGTACCAGCGGCGCACGAACTCCTTGTCGGCCCTGGACAGCACACCGGGCGGGTTCAGACCCGCGCGGAACTGCTCCGGCTCCAGGATCAGCCCGTCCGAGAACGGATACTCCATGATCGAGTGCGGGTCCCAGACCGAACCGTTGACCTCGTTCGGATCGAGCTTGCGCAGGATGTTGAAGAACGTCTTGTCCCGGCTCCAGAAGTTCGGCGGTCCCGCCAGATCGGCGTACACGGCCTCGTCGTCCCAGTGGATGCCGGCGAACGGGCTCTGGTGCTCGTGCAGCATGCCGAGCGCGTGCCCGATCTCGTGCAGCGCCGTCCCGCGCTCGCCGGGCACCGTCAGATCCCAGCCGAAGTTCATGGTGCGCTCGTTCAGGCCGACCCGCAGCGAGTCCTTGCCCACCGTCGACCAGGACCCGTCGCCGAGCTGGAACCCGATCCGCAGCTCGGCCTCCGACCGGTCGCGCACCTCAAGGAACGACAGCCCGATGCCGAGGTCCTGCCACTCCTGGAAGCACTCGCGCACGACGTCCTGCTGCTCCTTGCCGCCGGCCCACGCGACGCGCCGGGTCTCGCCGGTCTCCGGGTCCGGGATCGAGGACGCGTCGGAGTCGCGGTCGAAGAAGTAGTAGTGCAGCACCGTGCCGTTGACCCACATCCGGCGCCCGCTGATGAGCGCGCCCAGCCGCTCGGCGGCCAGCCCCGGTGCGAAGGCGGGCGCCGACTGCTGCGCGAGGGAGCAGTAGCGAGCGGTCATGGCGAACAGGTTGCCGTCGGACCGCCCCGGGCGCCTGAGTCGAGGGCTACTCAAGTACGCGTGTATCAGATGTGAGTCACCGCGCTCCTATAGCCGTGACGATTTTCGAACGCGACGCGAAGACCCTGGAACTGCCCTGGCCGTTCACCGGCCGCGAGGACGAACTCGAACTGGTCCGAGGCGCCTTGAGCGCCGGCCGGCACGGCATCGTGATCACGGGCCCGGCCGGCAGCGGCAAGACCCGGCTCGTCACCGAGGCCGTCCGCGGCACCGACTGCGCCCGGGTGGCCGGCACCCCCGGGACCCGCCGCATCCGCTTCGCCGCGTTCGCACACCTCGTCCCCGAGACGGCCTCCCTGCACGGCGCGTTCCGGCACCTGTCCGGCGTACGGCTGCTCCTGGTCGACGACGCCCATCTGCTCGACGACGCCTCGGCCGCCCTCGTCCACCAGCTCGCCGTGCACGGCCGCACCCGTCTGCTGGTCGTCACCACCGACGGCGCCCCGGCCCCGGGCGCGATCACCCGGCTGTGGACCGGCGAACTCCTGCCCCGCCTCGCCCTGGAGCCGTTGCCCCGCGAGGAGACGGCCCGGTTGCTGGCCGCCGAGGCCGCGGGCGCCGGCCTCGAACCGCTCACCGTCGACAAGCTGCACCGCCTGTGCCAGGGCGACCTGCGGCTGCTGCGCGACCTGGTGGGCGCCGTGCGTGCGCGCGGGCTGCTCAGCCGAGTCCCGGACGCCGACGAATGGGCGTGGCGCGGCCCGGTGCCGGTGACGCCGACCGTGCGCGAGCGCACCGCGCACGTCCTGGACCGCGCCTGCCCCGAGCAGCGCGAGATCCTCGAACGCCTCGCCTTCGCCGAGCCGTTGCCGCTGGACCTGGAGCAGGACCGGCTCGATCTGCCCGCCCTCGAACACCTGGAGGCCGACGCCCTGGTCCACGTCGACGACCGGGGCGCCGTCCGCCTCGCCCACCCCCTGCACGGCCCGGTGCTGCGGGCCGCCGCCGGCAGGCTGCGGGCGAGGCGGCTGTCCCGTACGCCCGAGGAGTGCGGACCCGCCGTCGACGCCGAGCGGGCCGCGCTCAGCCGCCGTATCGAACGGGCGGACGTACGGGCGATGCCGACGCCCGTGGGGGAGTGGCTGGTCGCGGAGGGCGCGCCGGTGCCGGCCGGATACGCGGCCGTACGCGCCCGGTTCGCGCGGCTGCGCGGCGAGCTGCGGGAAGCGGCGGCATGGGCGCGGGAAGGGCTGCGGGCCGACGGCGACGACGCGTCCTGCCGTCGCGAACTCGCCCTCGCCGCGGCGCAGTCGGGCGACCCGACCGCCGCGCACCAGATCCCGGGTGGCCGCCCCGACGGGGGTGGGGCGGTCACCCGGCCGGCAGCGGTCCGCGGCGAGGCCGGCCAGGCGGCCGAGGGGAGCGTCGGCGATGACGCCTACGACGCCGTCCGCCTCGGCGCCCCCGAGCACGCCGCGGGCCGCCTCACCGGCGTCTTCGCCGAGCACGCCGACGCCCTCGCGCGCGCCGACGGCCCGGCCCTCGACCAGGTGGCCGAACAGCTCGAGGAGCGCGGCTTCCTGCTCTTCGCGGCGGAGGCGCACGCCCAGGCCGTACGGGCCCACCGCGACCCGCGCGCCGCCCGCACCTCACGCACGCGTGCCGTCGCCCTGGCCCGCCGCTGCCAAGGGGCGCGCACCCCGGCACTGTCCGGCCTGGTCCTCGGCGAACTGACCGTCCGCCAGCGGCAGATCGTCACGCTCGCGGCGCGGGGCCTGAGCAACCGGCAGATCGCCGAGAAGCTCACCCTGTCCGTCCGCACGGTCGGCAACCACCTCTACAGCGCCTACGCCCGCCTCGGCGCCAGCGACCGCGGCGCCTTGCCGTGGCTGGTGGAACTGCCGGACGCACAGTCGGCGTGAGCCGTGCCGGGGCGGTCGGTGTGGTGCGCGCGCCGATCGGGCCTGGCCGGAGGCCGTTGTCGGACGTGCAGTCGGTGTGAGCTGTGCCGGGGCGGTTGGTGTGGTGCGCGTGCCGATCGGGCCCGGCCGGAGGGCGCCGAGCCGACGGGCGAGGTGCCACGCGCCTCGCCCGCTATGGTCCGGTGCCGGGGCAGGGGCGCCGAGCGCCCGTCCTGCGCCGATCCGCCAGGCGAGCGGCGCGGCCGCCACCCGGTGCCGAGAGGGACCGTCGCCGGAGTCCGTGCGGCCCGGAGATGCAGATGCGGCCCGGAGATGCGGCCGGAGATGCGGCCGGAGATCCGGCCCGCGATCCGGCCCGCGATCCGGCCGGAGACCCGGCCGGAGACCCTGCCGGAGACCCGGCCGGAGACCCGGCCCGCGCCCCGGCACACGTCCCGGTCCCCGCCGCGGAGAAGCCGGACCATGCCCAGCGCAGCGTCACGCCGCCCCGAACGCCGTGAACGCCCACCCCGTCGCCCGGTGCAGAGCGTCACCCGGCAGGGCCGCCCGCGCGTCGCGCAGGGACTCCGCCAGGGAGCGGCCCTCGCCGAGGCCCTTGTGGAGCGTGAGCATCAGCGGGACCACCGCGGCGTCGTTGACGGGAGCCGTGCACGCCACCACGCCCGCCGTGCCCAGCGGCAGCAGCGCGGTGACCAGGCCGAGCAGTTCGTCGGCGCCGACGGAGGCGAAGCGGGCGGTGTCGCAGCAGGAGAGGATGATCCGGTACGGGCTGCGGTCCAGGCGCTCGAAGTCGTGCACGATCAGCGGCCCGTCGGCCATCCGCAGCGACGAGAACAACGGACCGTCCGCCCGGAACGTGCCGTGCGCGGCGATATGGGCCAGCGCGGCTCCGTCCAGCTCCTCCAGCACGCGCGGCACCCGCGCCTCGGCGTGCTCCAGGACGACGGCACCGCCGTACCGCCCGGCCAGATGCGGCACCTCCGCGCCGCCCGTCGCCAGCCCCGGCCCGCGCACCAGCACCTGGCGGCCGCCCGGCGGCGGCTCGGTGTCCCGGGCGCGCAGCCAGCCGCTCGCCGACGGCGACACGCTGAGCACCCGCTCCCGCAGCGACGGCAGCAGCGCCCACGGCACCCGGTGCAGCCGGGCCGGCGGTACGACCACGACCGGCCCGTCGCCCAGATGTGCCGCGGCCGGGCCCAGCAGCAACTCCTCCAGGCGCCGCCCGGCAGCCTCCACCACCGGCAGCCGCGCCTCCGCACCCGGGTGGGCCAGCCGCCGCAGCCCGGCCTGGACGTGCTCGGTCTCCCGCTCCGCCTCGGCCAGCAGCCCGGCCTCGAACCGGCGCACCCGCCCCTGCCCGCACAGCAGCACCTGCACCCGCCCGTCCAGCACGGCGAGTTCGACCAGCCGCGTGTCGTCGCCCAGCTTCCGCAGCAGCCGGACCGGGTCGAAGCGGTGGCCGTCACCGGGCGTGTCGCCGCGCAGGTGCAGCGTCCGGGAGCGGATCTCCCGCTCCAGGCGCCGCTGCTCGCGCTCCAGCGCCGGAATCGGACGGGCGTCCCGGCGCGCCTCCTCGGCGCGCGCCGCGATCTCCCGGAACGCGGTCAGGTCGCTCTGCAGCTCGGGATCGGCCGGCGGCCGGGTCGGCGGCGTCGACAGCGCCGTGCTGCGCCAGCGCTCGCTCCACACCAGCAGCCGGCGCGGGCTGCCGGAGTCGAGGCTGGCCTGCTGGGCCAGCGCGGCCAGCTCGGCGCCCTGCGCGGTGGCGCGGGCACGCAGCTCCGAGGCGCCCAGCGTCATCCGGTGGCTGTCGAGCACGTCCAGGCCGCGCCGGCAGGCCTCCAGGACACCCCGCCCCGACCCGGCCGCCCGCGCCCGCAGCGCCAGCGCCGCCCAGCCCGTCACCCGGGCCAGCGGCGGCCCGCTGTGCCGGCTGCGGGCGGCGACGCCCAGATGCCGCTCGGCGTCGGCCCGCCAGCCCAGGGTGAGCGCGATCCGGCCGGCGAGCAGCGAGGCCTCCGGCGCGGCCGGCGCGCCGAACGACGCCAGCTTGCCGGCGACCGCCGCCGTGTCGGCCACCAGCCGGCCCGAACTGCGCCCGGCGGCCACCCGTGCCTCGATCAGCACCAGCCGGGCATGCGTCTCCCACCAACTGCGCCGCTGCCCGGCGAAGAGCCGTACGGCCATGTCGGCGCGGGCTATCGCGGTGTGCGCGTCGCCCGCAAGCCGGGCGGCCTGCGCGGCGGCCAGCAGCAGCTCGGCCTTGCGGGTGGACTGGCCGCCGATGCCGTCGAGCACCGCGATAGCCCCGTCCGCCTCGGCCAGCGCCTCCGGGGCCAGCCCGGCGGCCATCAGCACCTCGCAGCGGCGGATGTTGAGCATGAACGTCGGCGTGCCGAGCTTGGCGTACCGCTCCTCGGCCTCGTCCAGCAGCCGCAGCGCCACCGGGATGTCGCCCGACCGGAACGCCGCGAGCCCCCGGCTCTCCACCGCGTCGGCCTTGTCGTGCTCCTGGCCCGTGGTGTCCCACAGCGCCTCCGCCGCCGTGAAGTCGGCGTCCGCCCGGTCCACCGCCCCCAGCGCCAGATGCACGGTGGCCCGCAGGGTCAAAGCCCGCGCCGTCCAGATGACGTCGTCCACCTGCCGCAGCACCGGGATCGCCCGGCGTACGTCCTCCAGCGCCTCCCGGTGCCGGCCCAGGACCCAGCGGGCGTAGGCCCGGCGGTACAGCACCCGGGCGCGGGTGTGTCCGCTGCCGCGCTCGATCCCGCGCTCCAGCGCGGCGAGCCCCTGCTGAGTGCGCCCCGCGTGCACCAACGCGACCCCGAGCGCCGCCAGGACATCCGCCTCCCGGTCGGCCGAATCCGCGCGTGCCGCGAACTCCCGGGCACGCCGCAGATGATGCAGGGCGATACGCATGTCGCCCCAGTCCCGCTGCCAGATGCCGATCACCTGATGGGCGACGGAGGCGTGCAACGGCGACGGATCGGCGTCGAGCACCCCTTCCGCCCTCGCCAGCGCGTCGTTCGGGGCGGCGAACACCATCGGCAGCAGTTCGAGAACCGAGTCGCATCCCGCTGTCACTCCACGGATGGTAGTTGCCTCGGAACCGTGTCACACGGGTTTGGCGCTGTATCAAGCGCCAACCCCACGGCTCTGACTGAAGAACGTCGCCTCAGGGGGAGGACACGCCATGGCACCACAGCGATTCCACGAGCAGTTCGAGCTGATCCAGCGCTCCATGCCCGACGTCCCGCTCGCGATGGGACCGGACGACTCCGCCGAGTTCATCTACGAGAAGGGCTATGTGCTGGTCCGCGACGGCGAGGACGCCCGGCTCGTCGAGGACACCGTACGGGCGCACTTCACCGCCGAGCCCGATCTGGTGCAGGACAATGTGCGCCGCGCGGGTCCGCAGACCAACCGCTCGGGCATCACCCGCATCAAGGTCGGCGACCCCGGCGAGGGCGACCGCGGCGGCGACCGCGCCGTCGCGCACGCCCTGCGCGCGCTGCGGGAGACGGAGGGCCGGGCCGGACGGCGGCTGGTCAGCCGCAACCACCTCGTGGGGATCACGGGGGGCGTCAACTCCTGCCCCGGCGACGAACCCGCGCCCGCCCGGCGCGCCGACGGGCTCAACCCCGCGGCGGCCGAGGGCACTCACGACGCGGCCACCGCCGTCGGCGTCCTCGTCGTCGACACCGGCCTCATGCACGACTACCGGTCCCACCCGCTGCTGGCCCACACCGAGGGCGACGCCCAGCTCAAGGAGTGCGATGAGCAGGGCGTCCTCCAGGAGTACGTCGGGCACGGCACGTTCATCGCCGGGCTCGTCGCCGCCGTCGCGCCCAACACGGACGTCACGGTCCGCAACAGCCTCACCGACGCGGGCGCCATCCTCGAGTCCGAGTTCGGCGAGAAGCTCTTCGAGGCCGTCGACGGCGGCTGGCCCGACATCCTCAGCCTCTCCGCCGGCACCGCCAACGGCCGCACCGACGGCCTGCTCGGCGTCGAGGCCTTCATGCGGGAGCTGCGCGAACAGCGCACCCTGCTCGTCGCGGCGGCCGGCAACAACGGCAGCGCCACGCCGTTCTGGCCCGCCGCCTACGCCGACCTGCCCGACTACCAGGACGCCGTGGTGTCGGTCGGCGCCCTGCGCACCGACGGCGAGTTCGGTGCCTGCTTCAGCAACCACGGCCCCTGGGTGAAGGTGTACGCGCCCGGCGAGCGCCTCACCGGCGTCCTCACCGGCTTCGACGCGCCCGTGCCGTACATCTACCAGCACTCCACCTACGACGCCTGCCGCTACGGCTTCGGCTACGCCTGCACCTGCCAGTCCCCGCGCCACAGCGGGGCGCTGAGCGAGGACGGCGGCGACGCCAAGCCGGACCAGGTGATGTTCGAGGGGATCGCACACTGGAGCGGCACCTCGTTCGCCACCCCGCTCGTCGCCGGCCTGATCGCCGCCCACATGACCGCGCAGCAGGAGAGCGACCCGCGCGTCGCCCGGTACAAGATGCTCGCGGCGAACTCCGGCTACGCGGAGGTGCGGGGGGCGCACGTTCCGGCGCTCCGCCCCGCCACCTGGCGTCCTTCCGCCGTCACACCCCCGGCTCCTCGGTCATGAGGGTCGGAACCATCCCCTCCGCGGCGTACGATGACTTGCCGTACACGAGGGGTGGGACTGTGGACCGTGCAGATGTCGGTGCGTTGGTCCAGTCCGCCGTCGACGGGGACGCGGCGGCCTGGAAAGCGCTCGTGGAAGGGCTGAGCCCGCTGGTGTGGTCCGTCGTGCGCGCGCACCGGCTGGGGGACGCCGACGCCCATGAGGTGTACCAGACCGTCTGGTTCCGCTTCGCCCAGCACCTCGGGCGCATCCGTGAACCCGAGAAGGCCGGTTCGTGGCTCGCGAGCACCGCACGGCACGAATGCCTGAAGGTCCTCAAGAGCTTGAGGCGGCTGACCGTCACGAACGATCCGCAGTTGCTCGACCGGGTCAGCGAGGACCGTACGCCCGAGCAGTCGGTCCTGGACTCCGAGGAGGCGGCCGCGGAGTCGGAGCGCATTCGCTGGATGTGGCAGGAGTTCGAGGAACTGGGCGAACGCTGCCGCCAGTTGCTGCGGGTGCTGATGGCCTCGCCGCCGCCCAGCTACCAGGAGGTGTCCGCCGCACTGGGCATCGCCGTGGGCAGCATCGGGCCGCTGCGCCAGCGCTGTCTGCGCCGACTTCGGGACCGACTCGACGCACGGGGAGCGCTGTGAACGACGACATGCACGACGAGGCGACGGGCGAGGAACCCTTCGACGACGACGGGTTCGACGTCGAACTGCTTCAGGAGGAACTGCGCCAGGCGGCGGCCATCCTCGACCCCGTGCCGCCCCAGCTCAGGCAGCTCGCCGTCGAGGCCTTCGCCCTGCACGACCTCGACGCCCGCATCGCCGAGCTGACCTTCGACTCGGTGGTGGACGCCATCCCGGTCAGGGGTGCGACCGACGTGCCGCGGATGCTGACCTTCCGCGCGGGCGAGGTGACGGTCGACGTGGAGGTGACCGCGCAGGGCCTGATGGGACAGGTGCTGCCGCCGCAGCAGGCCCGGATCGAGGTGCTCGGCGGACTGCAGACGGCCACGTCGGTCGACGCCGACGACATGGGCCGCTTCACCAGCGACGCACCGCCGGGCGGCCCGTTCGCCCTGCGGCTGCGGACCGGCGGGGAGGTCGTGGTCACCGAGTGGCTGCGAGCCTAGGCCCAGCGGTCAGCGGGAGGCGGCGTCCAGCAGCGTCGCCAGCGCCCGCGCCAGCCGGGTGAGTCCGGGGCCGGCCGGACCGCCCGGCTCCGTCATGTACAGATTCCGCCGGATCTCGATCATCAACGCGCTCACCCGCGGCTCGACGCCGTAGAACTCCAGCGGGACGTACGTGCCGCTGAACGGACTGTCCAGGCCTGTCTCCCCGCACGGCGCGAACGCCTCCCGCGCCGCGGCGAGCAGCTCGGGCGGGGTGTGGAAGGAGTCGGTGCCCAGGCAGACCGGCGGCCTGGGGCCCTCGCCGTGCAGCTCGTAGGGGAGCCGGGCGGTCGGATAGGAGTGCACGTCGATGATCACGGCCCGGCCGGTGGCGGCGAGCCGGTCGGCCACGGCCTCGGTCATGGCCTTCGCGTACGGCCGGAAGTACCGCTCGACGAGGGGTTCGGGGTCGGTGCCGGCGGGCCGCAGCTCCTCGAGGTGCGTGGTCCGCGTGTAGACGGCGCCCATGCCCACCGCCAGCATCTCCTCCCGCTCGTCCGGGAACCGCTCCGGGTCGACGACCAGTCGGGACAGTTGGTTCACGAACCGCCACGGGGCGGTCTCCGACGCGCCGGCCGCCTCCGCCGCCAGCTCCGCGGTGTGCGCGTCGACGATGTGGTCCAGCTCCCGCTCCAGCGCCCCGTCGTCCAGCACGATGCCGGCGCGCACCTCGGGCGGTATCTCCCGCGCCGAGTGCGGCACATGCAGGATCACAGGCGACCGCGCGGCCCCGGGGAGCAGTTCGAACGACGGTGCGGCAGAGGGCGTCACGGCTGCTCCAGGGCGTTGTCAGTGGCGTGCCGCACCATCACAACATGATCATCGGCACCCGGCGGACGACCGCCCACCAACTCTCCCGGACCGACGCCCGCCGCATCGCCGTGCGCGCCCAGTTGCTGGACGGCGCCCGGCGGCCGGGCGGACTGCTGGACGTCGTACGGCGGCTGACCCTGCTCCAGGTCGACCCGACCGTGGCCGTCGCGCCCAGCGCCGACCTCGTGGCGTGGAGCAGGCTCGGCTCCTCGGGGTACGCACCGGCCGACCTGACCGCCGCGCCGGCGGACCGGACCCTGCCGGAGCTGCGGGCGATGATCCGGCCGGGTGAGGATCTCGCGCTGTACCGCGCCGAGATGGCCCAGTGGCCGCAGCGGGGGACACCGTCGTCCTGGCGCGAGTACCACGGCATGTGGGTGGCCGCCAACGACGCCTGCCGCCGGGACATACTCGGCCGGCTCGCCGCCGCGGGGCCGCTGCCCTCCCGGGAACTGCCCGACACCTGCGAGCTGCCGTGGCGGTCCAGCGGGTGGAGCGACAACCGCGATGTCACCAAGCTGCTGGAGCTGATGGTGCAGCGCGGCGAGGTCGCCGTGGCGGGGCGCAGCGGCGGGCGGGTCTACCCCGACACGCCCGCGGTCCCCGTAAGGAGGCGCTGCGTGTCCGGGACGAGCGGCGGCTGCGCGCCCTGGGCATCGCGCGCGCCCGGGGCCCGGAGTGCCAGGTCGAGCCGGCGGTCGTCGAGGGCGTGCGGGGCAAGTGGCGGGTCGATCCGGCCCAGTTGGGGCAGCCGTTCACCGGACGGGCCGCCCTGCTGTCGCCGTTCGACCGGCTGATCCACGACCGCAGACGCACCACCGAGCTCTTCGGCTTCGACTACCGGCTCGAGATGTACAAGCCGCCCGCCAAGCGCCGCTGGGGCTACTTCGCGCTGCCGATCCTGTACGGCGACCGGCTGGTGGGCAAGCTCGACGCCACCGCCGACCGCGGGAACGGGGTGCTCAGGGTCGACGCGATCCACCGGGACGAGCCGTTCGACCGGACCGTGAGCGCCGAGGTCGGCCGCGAGATCGAGGACCTGGCGCGCCGGCTGGAGCTGGAGCTCGTCCTGCCCGGGCAGCCGTGAACATGGCTCCGCCCCGGCCGTGCGGATCACGGCCGGGGCGGGTCGCTCATGCGGTCCTGCCGGACCGCTCGGCCCCTGTCGGGGGCGCCCGGGTCAGCTCAGGGACGCGAGCGCCTCGTTCCAGGTCGCCGACGGGCGCATGACCGCGGCGGCCTTGGCCGGGTCGGGCTGGTAGTAGCCGCCGATCTCGGCCGGCTTGCCCTGGACGGCGATCAGCTCCTCGACGATCTTCTGCTCGTTCGTCGCGAGCGTCTCGGCGAGCGGCGCGAAGGCCTTCGCCAGCTCGGCGTCGTCGGTCTGCTTGGCCAGCTCCTGCGCCCAGTACAGGGACAGGTAGAAGTGGCTGCCGCGGTTGTCGATGCCGCCGACGCGACGGGTCGGGGACTTGTCCTCGTTGAGGAAGGTCGCCGTGGCGCGGTCGAGGGCGTCCGCGAGGACCTTGGCGCGGGTGTTGCCGGTGGCGGTCGCGTACTGCTCCAGGGACGGCACCAGCGCGAAGAACTCACCGAGCGAGTCCCAGCGCAGGTAGTCCTCCTTGACGAGCTGCTGGACGTGCTTCGGCGCGGAGCCGCCGGCGCCCGTCTCGAACAGGCCGCCGCCCGCCATCAGCGGGACGACCGACAGCATCTTGGCGCTGGTGCCCAGCTCCAGGATGGGGAAGAGGTCGGTGAGGTAGTCGCGCAGCACGTTGCCCGTGACCGAGATCGTGTTCTCGCCGCAGCGGATGCGCTCGATCGACAGCTTGGCGGCCTCGACCGGGGACAGGATCTTGATGTCCAGGCCCTCGGTGTCGTGCTCGGGCAGGTACTGCTTGACCTTCTCGATGATCACGGCGTCGTGGCCGCGGTTCTCGTCCAGCCAGAACACCGCCGGGTCGCCGGTGGCGCGGGCGCGGGTGACGGCCAGCTTGACCCAGTCGCGGATCGGCGCGTCCTTGGTCTGGCAGGCGCGGAAGATGTCACCGGCGGAGACGGCCTGCTCCAGGACGACGTTGCCGGCCTCGTCGACCAGGCGGACCGTGCCGTCGGCCGGGATCTCGAAGGTCTTGTCGTGGGAGCCGTACTCCTCGGCCTTCTGCGCCATCAGACCCACGTTCGGGACCGAGCCCATGGTCGACGGGTCGAAGGCGCCGTTGGCCCGGCAGTCCTCGATCACGGCCTGGTAGACGCCGGAGTAGGAGTGGTCGGGCAGCACGGCGAGGGTGTCGGCCTCCTGGCCGTCCGGGCCCCACATGTGGCCGGAGGTGCGGATCATCGCCGGCATCGAGGCGTCGACGATCACGTCCGACGGCACGTGCAGGTTGGTGATGCCACGGTCGGAGTCGACCATTGCCAGCGCCGGACCCTCGGCCAGCTCCGCGTCGAAGGACGCCTTGATCGCATCGCCCTCGGGCAGCGACTGAAGGCCCTTGAGGATGCCGCCGAGACCGTCGTTCGGGGACAGACCGGCGGCGGCCAGCTTCGCACCGTACTGCTCGAAGGTCTTCGGGAAGAACGCGCGCACCACGTGTCCGAAGATGATCGGGTCGGAGACCTTCATCATCGTCGCCTTCAGGTGCACGGAGAACAGCACGCCCTCCGCCTTGGCGCGGGCCACCTGCGCGGCGAGGAACTCGCGCAGCGCGGCGGCGCGCATCACGGAGGCGTCGACGACCTCACCGGCGATGACCTTCAGCGGCCCGCGCAGCGCCGTGGTGGAGCCGTCGGCGCCGACCAGCTCGAAGCTCAGGGTGGTGGCCTCGGGGATCACCACGGACTTCTCGGTGGAGGCGAAGTCGTTCTCGGCCATCGTCGCCACGTTCGTCTTGGACTCGGAGGTCCATGCGCCCATGCGGTGCGGGTGGGTCTTCGCGTAGTTCTTGACCGAGGCAGGGGCGCGGCGGTCGGAGTTGCCCTCACGCAGGACCGGGTTCACGGCGGAGCCCTTGACCTTGTCGTAGCGGGCCTGGATCTCCCGCTCCTCGTCGGTCTTGGGGTCGTCCGGGTAGTTCGGCAGCGCGTAGCCCTGGCCCTGCAGCTCGGCGACGGCGGCCTTGAGCTGCGGGATCGACGCCGAGATGTTCGGCAGCTTGATGATGTTGGCGGCGGGCGTCTTGGCCAGCTCACCCAGCTCGGCGAGGTGGTCCGGGATGCGCTGGTCCTCGGTCAGGTACTCCGGGAACACCGCGATGATGCGGCCGGCCAGCGAGATGTCACGGGTCTCCACAGCGACACCCGCCTGCGAGGCGTACGCCTGGACCACCGGCAGGAAGGAATACGTCGCCAGGGCCGGGGCCTCGTCAGTGTGCGTATAGATGATGGTCGAGTCAGTCACCGGGTGCTCCGCTCCACGTCTGCAACATTGCTCGACATCAAGATATCTCGTGATCGGCCCGTACTCGACAGGGGTCCGCACAGAGGTGGCGGATGTGTGCCGACATCCCGGATCCACGCGGGAGGGACGCTCTCGGCCCCGACGCGCCGTCCGCGCCGAACTCGGCACACGCCGTCTCTACGGATGTCCGGGTACGTCAGTCGAGATGGACGGGCGTCGCCCCGTCCGACTCCCCGGGGATGCGCTGCTGCGGGATCGCCACCGTCCCCTGCTGGATCGCCACCGTGCGCGTGGGCGCCGGGATGCTGATGCCCTCCTTGCGGTAGCGCCGGTGCAGGCGCTTGATGAACTCGTGCTTGATCCGGTACTGGTCGCTGAACTCACCGACGCCCAGGATGACGGTGAAGCCGATCCGGGAGTCGCCGAAGGTGTGGAAGCGGATGATCGGCTCGTGGTCCCGGACGGCGCCCTCGACCTCGGTCATCACCTCGCCGATGACCTCGTTCGTCACCCGCTCGACGTGGTCCAGGTCGCTGTCGTAGGCCACGCCGACCTGGACCAGGATCGTCAACTCCTGCTCGGGACGCATGAAGTTGGTCATGTTGGTCCTGGCCAGCTCCCCGTTGGGGATCACGATCAGGTTGTTGGACAGCGCGCGCACGGTCGTCTGACGCCAGTTGATGTCCTCGACGTAGCCCTCCTCGCCGCTGGCCAGCTTGATGTAGTCGCCGGGCTGGACGGTCTTGGAGGCGAGGATGTGGATGCCGGCGAACAGGTTGGCGAGCGTGTCCTGCAGGGCGAGCGCGACCGCGAGGCCGCCCACGCCCAGGGCGGTGAGCAGCGGCGCTATGGAGATGCCCAGCGTCTGCAGCATCACCAGGAAGCCGATGGCCAGGACCAGGATCCGGGTGATGTTGACGAAGATCGTGGCGGAGCCGGCGACGCCGGGGCGGGACTGGGTGACCGTCCGCATGAGTGCCGCGACCCCGCGGGCCGCCGCCAGCGTCACCACGAAGATCAGCACCACGGTCAGGACCTGGTTGACGTTGTGCTGCACCGTCCGCGTCAGCGGCAGCGCCGCGCCGGCGGAGGCCGCGCCGCCGAGGAGGGCCGCCCACGGCACCACGGTCCGCAGCACGTCCACGATGAGGTCGTCGCCGCTCCAGCGGGTGCGGTCGGCGTGCTTGCCCAGCCAGCGCAGCAGCATCCGCAGCAGGAAGGCCGCGAGCAGGCCGGCCGCCAGCCAGATCCCGGGGATGACCAGGTCGTCCATGGTGAGCGTCCGGTTCACCTGTCACCTCCGGGGAGAAGCGCTGCGGCGAACCCCTTCGCCCACGGCCGGATGTGAAGTCTCGTCACGTTGTCACCTGCTCGATTCCGCGATGTGCCGTCGCGCCGGCCACCCCATCCCCCGAGACCGGCGCGAGGGCTCATCCTGCCGTATCTGGCACACGTGTTCGTTCCAGGATCGTCGGCCGGACGGCCTCATCGGTCGCTTTCGGGCATTCTCCCGCGGACTCGCGCCACCTCCGAGGGCCGAACGACCGCACCCCGGGGCGCTCTCGATGCGTGGGCGACGCACGAGGGGGCGTGCCCGCGTCCGCGCGCGCTCCGGCGGCCGGGCCCCGTCACAGGTCCGTGAACGACCCGTGCCGCCCCGCACCCGAGGCGAAACGGGCCGCGCCCGCCAGGCTGTCCGCCAACACGCCCATGCCGTGACGCAGTTCACCCCGCATCGCGGCCGGCTCGTCCAGCCCGTCCTGTTCGAGCACGGAGGCGCGGTCGGCGCGCAGGCACGCCTGCGGGAACCGCGCGATCGCCGCGGCCAGCTCCTCCGCCTCGGCGCGGGCCCGTCCGGTCGGCACGACCCGGTTGGCGAGCCCCATGTCACGGGCCTCGGTCGCCGCCACCGGGCGTCCGGTCAGGATCATGTCCAGCGCGCGACTCGTGCCGATCAGCCGGGGCAGCCGTACCGTGCCGCCGTCGATCAGCGGCACACCCCAGCGGCGGCAGAACACGCCGAAGACGGCGTCCTCCTCGGCCACCCGCAGATCGCACCACAGCGCCAGCTCCAGGCCACCGGCCACGGCGTGTCCGGCGACCGCCGCGATCACCGGCTTGGACAGCCGCAGCCGCGTCGGCCCCATCGGGCCGTCGCCCTCCTCGGCGACCCGGTTGCCCCGCTCGCCGCCGAGCGCCTTGAGGTCCGCGCCCGCGCAGAACGTGCCGCCCTCACCCCACAGCACCGCCACCCGCGCCTCGTCGTCGGCCTCGAACTCCCGGAATGCGGCGACGAGCTCGGCGGCGGTCGGGCCGTCGACCGCGTTGCGGACCTCGGGACGGGAGAGGACGACGGTGGTGACGTGTCCCCGGCGCTCGACTCGGACCGGCATGGCGGGGTCCTTTCGGTGGGCGGACCCCGTACGTTACTGGCCAGTCATATGGCCTTCCACCGGAATCGCCCGCTCATATGGCCTTGCACCGGAATCGCCCGGTCATATGGCCCTCCACCGGAACCGCCCGCTCAGATGACCTTCCACCGCACCAGCGCCCCCAGCGTCAACGCCCCCGGCAGCAGCGGCAGCCACACCGTGATGATCCGGTACGCCAGCACCACCGCCGTCGCCACCGCCACCGGGCCGCCCGCCGCCACCAGGGCCACGATCAGCGCCGCCTCCACCGAGCCGAGTCCGCCCGGCGTGGGCACGACGGCGACGGCGACGGTCGCCGCCAGATACGCGAGCGCCATGTGGGCCGGCGGCACCTCGAGGCCCAGGGCGAGCCCGACCAGGACCAGCCCAGACGCCTGAAGCACCGGGAAGGCCAGCGAGCCGCCCCACAGCGCCAGCGCCCGCGAGGGGCGGGTGTGCACCGAGCGCGCCTCGCCCAGCGCGGTGTGCAGGAACGACATCACGGCGGTGCGCAGCCGCCGTACGAGGGCGAAGGCGGCCACGACCACGACGGCCGCCGCGCCGGCGATCAGCAGGAGCGGGCCCCATGACCCCTCCGGGAGCAGGGGGCCGAGCCGCAGCGCGTGCGGGAAGGCGATGAGCAGCGCGGCCAGCAACCCGATGCGGGCGATGCTCTCCGCCAGCAGATACAGGGCCAGCGCGGCCGAGGAGCGGGCGAGCGGCAGCCCGCACACCGTCATGAACCGCAGGTTGACCGCGCTGGCGCCCAGCCCCGTGGGCAGCAGATGGTTGGCCGAGCCGGCCGCGAACTGCGTGACGAGCAGCCGCAGTCTGGGCAGTCGGTCGACCACCGCGCCCTGCCGGGTCACCGCGGCCGCCACCCACGTCAGGCAGGTGGCGCCGGCCGCGGCGAGCAGCCAGGGCCACTTGGCTGTCGCCAGATGCCCGATGCCCTCGGCGAGCACGGCCCGGTGCCGCACCGCGATCACGACCACGAGGACGAGCGGGAGAAGGACGAGTATCTGGCGGAGCGGGAGCCGCCGGAGCAGGCGTCCCGGGAGGATTCGTACCGCTGTCACATTCGGAGAGGTTCTCCGTGCCGCGCCAACGGCGGGTTGCGACGGCGCGGACGGCGCATTACGGACCGGCTGCGGACGGCCGTCGGTCTTCGCGATGCCGCCCGCAGTGCAGGAATTGACCTCAACATTGCTTGAGGTTCTACGTTCCTTCCCATGAGCATGGAGACCACAGCCTGGACCCAGTTGCACAGCGTGATGAACGCCGAGCGGGAGCGCCGCCCGTTCGCCCGCGCCACGCTGCGCCGCATCGGCGCGTTCGCCCGCCCGCACCGCAGACGGATCGCGCTCTTCGTCGTGCTCGGGGTGATGACCGCACTGCTCGCCGTCGCGACCCCCGTACTCGCCGGAAGCGTCGTCGACGCGATCGTGACGGGCGGCGACGAGGGCACCGTCGTCCGCCTCGCCCTGCTGATCGCCCTGATCGCGGTCGCCGAGGCGGTCCTCGGGATCCTCGCCAGGCGCCTGTCGGCGACCCTCGGTGAGGGTCTCATCCTCGATCTGCGGACGGCTGTGTTCGATCATGTGCAGCGCATGCCGGTCGCGTTCTTCACACGTACTCGTACGGGGGCGCTCGTCTCCCGTCTCAACAACGACGTCATCGGCGCACAACGCGCCTTCAGCAACACCCTGTCCGGAGTGGTGAGCAACCTCGTCACCCTGCTGCTCACCCTCGCCGTCATGCTCACCCTGTCCTGGCAGATCACCCTGCTCGCCCTCGTCCTGCTCCCGGTGTTCGTGATCCCGGCCCGGCGCATGGGCCACCGCATGGCGCGCATGCAGCGGGAGGCGGCCGCGCTCAACGCCTCGATGGGCACCCGTATGACCGAGCGCTTCTCGGCCCCCGGCGCCACGCTGGTCAAGCTCTTCGGGCGCCCCGAGGAGGAGTCGGAGGAGTTCGCGGCCCGGGCCGGGCGGGTCGCACAGATCGGGGTACGGACCGCCACCGCCCAGTCGGTGTTCATCACCGCGCTCACCCTGGTCTCGGCCCTGGCCCTCGCCCTGGTCTACGGCCTCGGCGGCTGGTTCGCCCTGCGCGGCAGCCTGGAGCCGGGCGCCGTCGTCTCGCTGGCGCTGCTGCTGACCCGCATGTACGCGCCGCTCACCGCACTCGCCGGCGCCCGGGTCGAGGTCATGAGCGCCCTGGTCAGCTTCGAGCGCGTCTTCGAGGTGCTCGACCTCGAGCCGCTGATCGAGGAGAAGCCGGACGCGAAGAAGATCCCCGAGGGCCCGGTGGCGGTGGAGTTCGAGGACGTCCGCTTCGGCTACCCGTCCGCCGACAAGGTCTCCCTCGCCTCCCTGGAGGAGGTGGCGTCCCTCGACACCCGCGGCGGCACCGAGGTGCTGCGCGGCATCTCCTTCCGCGCCGAACCCGGGCAGACCGTAGCCCTGGTCGGCTCGTCCGGCGCCGGCAAGTCGACGATCGCCCAACTGCTGCCGCGTCTCTACGACGTCGACGAGGGCGCCGTACGCGTGGGCGGCCTCGACGTCCGCGATCTGAGCGCCGAGTCCCTGCGCTCCACCGTCGGCATGGTCACCCAGGACGGCCACCTCTTCCACGACACCGTCCGCGCCAACCTGCTGCTGGCCCGGCCCACCGCGACCGACACCGAACTCTGGGACGCCCTGCGCCGCTCCCGCCTCGACGCTCTCGTACGGTCCCTGCCCGACGGCCTGGACACGGTGGTCGGCGAGCGCGGCTACCGGCTCTCCGGCGGCGAACGCCAGCGGATGACCATCGCCCGGCTGCTGCTGGCCCGTCAGCGCGTCGTCATCCTCGACGAGGCCACCGCCCATCTCGACAACACCTCGGAGGCGGCCGTGCAGGAGGCGCTCACCGAGGCGCTTGAGGGCAGGACCGCGGTCGTCATCGCCCACCGGCTGTCCACCGTGCGGGCGGCCGACCAGATCCTGGTGGTCGAGGCCGGCCGGATCGTCGAACGCGGCACTCACGAGGAGTTGCTGACGGCCCGGGGACGCTACGCCGAGCTGTACCGGACGCAGTTCGAAGGCCAACTCGCCACTCAGGACCAAACAAAGACCGACAGCATCATTGCTTCACTTGGGTTCGCATCCTAGGGTTCGTTCGGTTTACCAACAGCACCGCACAAGATCTGACGCTCCCTCAAGCCGTGCAGCGGACTGTCGTTGCGAGGAAGGCCATGGTCATGCCGGACACCCCCCAGTCTCCCGCCGTCCCGTCCCGCCCGCTGGGCGTGCCGGTCAGCCGCCGTCGTCTCCTGGAGGGCGGAGCAGCCGTCCTCGGCGCGCTCGCCCTGTCCGGCTCGTCATCGGCCGTGGCACGCGCGGCCGACGGGGCCGGAGCCGCGGCCGAATCGCCGGAGTGGAACGGGAAGATCAACCTCTTCCAGGTGGGCGCCGAGCCACCCCACACCACGCTGATGCCGTATGCGAACGTGAAACAGGCCCTGGCCGCCGACCGCACCCGCTCGCCGTACCGCCTGAGCCTCGACGGCAGATGGAAGTTCGCCTACGCCGACCGCCCCGACGACCGCGACACCGACTTCTACCGCACCGACGTCGACGACCGGGACTGGGACACCATCCCCGTCCCCGCCGTCTGGCAGCTCCACGGCTACGACTTCCCGATCTACGTCAACAGCGACTACCCCTGGTGGGGCGCCAACGGCCAGGGTGAGGAACCGCAGCCGCCGAACGCCCCCACCCGCTACAACCCGGTCGGCCAGTACCGGAAGACCTTCACGCTCCCGCGACACTGGAAGGGCCGGCGCACCTTCCTGCACTTCGAGGGCGTCAAGTCCGCCCACTACGTGTGGATCAACGGCGAGTTGGTGGGCTACAAGGAGGACTCCTTCACCCCCGCCGAGTACGACATCACCGAACACCTCGAGCCCGGCACCAACCAGATCGCCGTCGAGGTCTACCGCTACTGTGACGGCGACTGGCTGGAGGACCAGGACATGATCCGGCTGAGCGGCATCTTCCGCTCGGTCTACCTGTACTCCACCCCGGCCGTGCACCTGCGCGACTTCAAGCTGGACACCCCGCTGAGCGACGGCTACAAGGCGGCCGCCCTGTCGGTCACCGCGAGCGTGCGCGCCTACGGCGATGGCGACGGCGGACGGTACTCGGTCGAGACGCAGTTGTACGACGCGCACGGACACCCGGTCTGGTCCCGTCCCCTGCACCAGCGCGTCGACGTGGGCGCCGCCGGCGAGGACGTGACCGTACAGGCCGAGCGGGCCGTCCCCGCGCCGAAGCTCTGGTCGGCCGAACACCCGTACCTCTACACCGCCGTCCTCCGACTGCGCGACCCGGCCGGAAGACTGGTGGAGACCCTGTCCCACCGCGTCGGCCTGCGCGAGTTCGCGCTCAAGGACGGCCTGATGCGCATCAACGGCAAGCCCGTCTCCTTCCGCGGCACCAACCGGCACGAGATGCACCCCGACCGCGGCATCGCCCTCACCCGCGCGGACATGATCGAGGACATCCGGATCATCAAGCGGATGAACATGAACAGCGTCCGCACCTCGCACTACCCCAACAACCCGCAGTGGCTCGAACTCGCCGACGAGTACGGCCTGTACCTCGTCGACGAGACCAACCTCGAGACCCACGGCATCCGCGGCGAGTACCCGGGCAACCACGCCGACTGGTCCGAGGCCTGCGTCGCCCGCGCCCAGAACATGGTCCACCGCGACAAGAACCACGCCTCCGTCGTCATCTGGTCGCTCGGCAACGAGGCGGGCGGCGGCAGCACGTTCGTCGCCATGCACGACTGGATCAAGTCGTACGACACCACGCGCGTCGTCCAGTACGAGGGCGACGACCGCCCGGCGATCAGCGACATCCGCTCGGAGATGTACGACAGCCCCTCACGGGTCGAGTCCCGGGCCAAGGACACCGCCGACACCCGGCCGTACGTCATGATCGAGTACTCCCACGCGATGGGGAACTCCAACGGCAACTTCAAGAAGTACTGGGACCTCGTGCGCCGCTACGACGTCCTGCAGGGCGGCTGGATCTGGGACTTCATGGACCAGGCCCTGAGCTGGCCCACCCCGGCCCGCAAACAGTTCACCGACGCCGGGCCGGCCGGCCTGCGCGGCGAGATCATGGCCCCCAGCGGCACCTTCGACCGCGCCAAGGGCCTGTTCGGAGGCACCGTCTTCGCCCGCGACGCGAGCCTGGACCTCACCGGCTCCCTGACGCTGGAGGCGTGGATCACCCCCCGGTACCTCGGCTACCACCAGCCGATCATCGCCAAGGGCGACACCCAGTACGCGCTGAAGCAGACCAACAAGAACCTCGAGTTCTTCATCTACGGCGGCGGCCAGTGGGTCACCGCGAGCTGGGCGCTCCCCGACAACTGGACCGGCACCGAGCACCATGTCGCGGGCGTCTTCGACGCGGATGCGGGCAGGCTGACCCTCTACGTCGACGGCGAGGCCAGGGCCACCCGCACCACCAGCCAGAAGCCCGCCCGCAACACCGCCTCCCTCGCGCTCGCCACCGACATGGACAACCCCAACCGGGAGTTCAGCGGCACCATCCGGCGGGCCCGCGTCTACGCCCGCGCGCTGAGCGCCGGCGAACTGGCCTCCGAGGGCCGTGGCCCCGGCGACGACGGGGTGCGGTTCTGGTTCGACGCGGCGACGGTCGCCCTCACCGAGAAGCGGCCGAGGCGGAAGACCTTCTTCGCGTACGGCGGCGACTGGGGCGACAACCCCAACGACTTCAACTTCGTCGCGGACGGCATCGTCACCGCCGACCGCCGGCACACCGGCAAGGCCGCCGAGATCAAGCGGATCTACCAGGCGATCAACGCCGCACCGGCCGCCGGCGACCGGCTCGCCCCCGGCGCGGCGGTGAAGCTCACCAACGAGAACCTGTTCACCAACCTCCGCGAGTTCGACGGGCGTTGGGCGCTCGTCGCCGACGGCGAGGTGGTGCAGCGCGGAAGGCTGAGCCGCACCCAGCTCGATGTCGCCCCGCTGTCCAGCAGGGAGATCACCGTGCCCTTCAGGGTGCCGGACAAGCCGGCGCCGGGCACTGAGTACTTCCTGGAGCTGACCTTCGCCACGAAGGAGACGACGAAGTGGGCCAGGGCCGGCTTCGAGGTCGCCAAGCAGCAGCTCCCCGTCGACGCGGGCAGCCCGGCGGTGACCCCGGTCCCGCTGGACCGCGTTCCGCCACTGACGTACGACGAGGCCGACGGCGCGGTCTCGGTCGCCGGCCGCGGCTTCTCCGTCACCGTGGACAAGAAGACGGGCGTCATCACCTCCTACAAGGCCCGCGGCGCCCAACTGATCTCCTCCGGCCCCGCCCCGAACTTCTGGCGGGCGCCCACCGACAACGACAAGGGCAACGGCCAGCACACCCGCAACCAGACCTGGCGTGACGCCGGCGCCCGGCGCAAGGTCACCGACGTCGCCGTCCGCGCGCTGCGGGACCGGGCCGTCGAGATCAAGGTCAGCGGCACCCTGCCGACCACCACGGAATCGTCGTACACCACCACCTACACGGTCTTCGGCAACGGCGAGATCAAGGTCGACAACACCCTGCACCCGGGCGCGGCCTCCCTGCCGTACATCCCCGAGGTCGGCACCCTGCTGTTCCTGCCCGGCCGCCTGAAGCGTCTGCACTACTACGGGCGCGGCCCCGAGGAGAACCACTGGGACCGCAACAACGGCACCGACGTGGGCTGCTGGTCCGGGACCGTCTCCGGCCAGTGGGAGCCCTACATCCGCCCGCAGGAGAACGGCAACAAGACCGACGTCCGCTGGGTGGCGCTGACCGGCGGCCACGGCGCCGGGCTGCTGGTCTGCGGTGAGCCGCTCCTCGAGGTCAGCGCCTCGCACTTCACGCCGGAGGACCTGTCGGTGGGCGTGCGGCACGACTACCAGTTGACGCCGCGCGACGAGGTCGTCCTGCGGCTCAGCCACCGGCAGATGGGCGTGGGCGGCGACAACAGCTGGGGCGCCCACACGCACGACGAGTACAAGCTGTTCGCGAACCGCGACTACTCCTACACCTACCGGCTGCGCCCGCTGACCGACCTGGACGAGGCGATGACGGCGTCGCGGAGGCCCACGGCGGCGGAGTGACGAGTGACGCCGAACGCGAGCGGGGCCCGGCAGCGCGCCGGGCCCCGCTCGGGGGATCGCGGCGTCGATGAAGATCACGACACCGGTGTCACCGTCGGATTCGGAGTTCACCAGGACCTTTGCAGGTGAAGAGAGTTACGACCGGCGCCGGCGGCGGACCGCCACGGATCCGATCAGCAGGGCCGCGAGGAGGACGGCGATGACGGCGGGGCCGGTCGCGTCCAGGGCGTCGGCGAGGGTGCGTTGGATCGTGCCGGCGGTGTCGATGACCGGATCCTGGGTGGCGGGCGCGCGCTGGACGCGGATCTCGTACCAGCCGTAGTAGGCGACGTACCCGCCGACCAGGAGCAGCAGGCCGCCGCCGGTGCGCGAGGCGACGGAGCCGAGGCGGCGCAGCCGGCCGATGCGGGCGGTGCGGGTGAGGGCGACGGAGAGGGCCGCGGTGCCGACGATCAGGCCCATCCCGGCCGCGTACGCCGTGAACAGGGCGATGCCCTCGAGGGTGGATCCGCTGCGGAAGGCCGAGACGACGATGGCCAGGAACGGGGCGATGGTGCAGCCGAGGGAGGCGATCGCGTAGGCGGCGCCGAACAGGGCCATGGAGGGCAGGGAGCGGGTGACGGTCGGGGCGCGGCGCAGCTTCGGCAGCAGGGTGGGCAGGTCGCGGCCGGCCAGGATCCAGCCGCCGGCGAGTGCCAGCAGGAGCCCGAAGCCGATGGTGAACCAGGGCAGATGTTGTTGAACCTGCCCGGCGACGGGGGCGATGGCGAGGCCGAACAGGGCGAACACGGCGGCGAATCCGGCCGTCATCGCCGCGGTCGCCACCAGCGCGCGGGTGACGGCGGCCGCGCGGGTGGGTGTGTCGTCGCCGAGGACGAGGAGGGAGAGGTAGGCGGGCAGGAGGGCGAAGCCGCAGGGGTTGACGGCGGCGAGCATGCCCGCGGTCAGGGCGAGGGCAAACGGCAGGTCGGACATGGTGGTTCAGCCGACGAGCGGGCTGAGCTTGTCGGCGAGTCCCTTGCCGGCCGGGAGGCTGCCGGTGAAGACGGTCTTGCCGTCCTTGTCGAGGATCACATAGATGCTCTGCTGGGTGATCTCGAACTTCTTCCAGATCTCCCCGGGCTCGTCGGAGAGGTTCGGGAAGGTGCCCACCTTGGTGTCGGTGACGAAGTCCTTCATGGCCTGGGGCTTGTCGAGTCCGGCCACCCCGATCACATGCGCCTTGCCCTCGAACCGGTCGGCGACCCTGGCGGTTTCGGGGCCCTGTGCCTTGCAGGTGGGGCACCACGGCGCCCAGAACCACAGGACGGTGGGCTTACCCGCCAGTGTCGCCGCGTCGAAGGGCTTGCCGTCCACGGTCGTTCCGGTGAACCGGAGCGCCTCGGGGACCGCCGCTGTTCCGGCTCCGTCCCCGTCCTGTGCCGCCGCCGAGGAGTCGGGGGAGGAGGCGGAGGGACTGTCCGTCGGTGCGGCGCCGCCGGAGGACGCATTGTCCTCGGTGCCGCAGCCGGACAGGGCGAGCGCGGTGGTGGCTACGACAGCCGTGAACAGCAGGCGGGCATGCATGGAGGACAGCTCCTCGTAGTCGGGTTCGGCTGAACTTTAAGCGGGGCCGGGCGCAGCCGGGGTCGGCCGGGTGCTTACGGTTCGGTGACGTCCGCCCGCAGGACCTATCTGTCGAATCCCTGTCATCCCTGAGGCGTGGTTGCCGCTGCGCGCCGCCCGTTACTACCGTGCTCCTTGAGATTTCTACGGGAAATCCGATGGAAGGGTCTGTCATGCCCCTGCCAGGTCGCACTGCACCACCCCGGCTGCATTTGCGAACGAATCCCGAAGTGCTCCCCCCGGCCGCGAAACACGGCCCCTGCGGCCGACCGGCTGACCCGCCTGGGCTGCTGCCTGGCTGATGCCGGCCCGCGGGCACCGTCTTCGGACCACCAGACAACCGGGCCCTCCCCCCTTCTCACCCCCCACCCGGCTTCAGGCATGTCCTCGCCTGGAGCAGAAGGAGAGTTCCCATGAACTCCGCGCAGAGCGAGCCGCTCGACTGTCTCGTGATCGGCGGCGGCCCCGCCGGGCTCCAGCTCGGGCAGTTACTCCAGGCAGCCGGGCACACATACCGGATCCTGGAGAGCGGCCCCGCGGCAGGCACCTTCTTCCGTACCTTCCCCCGCCACCGCAAGCTGATCTCCATCAACAAGGTGCACAACGGCACCGACGATCCCGAGCTGAACCTCCGGATGGACTGGAACTCCCTGCTCTCCCCGGACCAGCAGATGCTGTTCACCCGCTACAGCAAGCGCTACTTCCCGCACGCCGACGACCTCGTGCGCTATCTCGCCGACTTCGCCGAGGCGTTCAAGCTGGACATCGCGTACGACACCCGGGCCGAGCGGATCCGGCGCGGCGCCGACGGCGGATTCGTCGTCACCGACCAGCACGGGCAGGAGCACCACGCGCGGCGACTGGTGATGGCCACCGGGCTGACCCGGCCCAACACCCCGGACATCCCCGGTATCGAGACCGCCGAGGACTACTCGGTCGTGTCGGTGGACCCCGAGGACTTCACCGACCAGCGCGTGCTGATCCTCGGCAAGGGCAACTCCGCCCTGGAGACCGCCGACAACCTCGTCGAGACCGCGGCCGTGATCCATGTGGCCGGACCGCACTCCATACGGATGGCCTGGAACAGCCACTACGTCGGCCATCTGCGCGCCGTCAACAACAACTTCCTCGACACCTACCAGCTCAAGTCCCAAAACGCCCTGCTGGACGGCCACGTCCTGTCGATCGACAAGGACCCCGAGGCAGCCGGCTACCGCGTCCGCTTCAGCTTCTCCCGGGCCGACGAGGTCGTGAAGGAACTGCGCTACGACCGCGTCATCGTCTGCACCGGCTTCCGCTTCGACGCCTCGCTCTTCGCCCCGGAGTGCCGGCCCGAACTGGTCATCGACGACCGCTTCGCCGCCCTGACCCCGGCGTACGAGTCGGTGAACGTGCCCGGTCTGTACTTCGCCGGCACCCTGATGCAGCAGCGCGACTTCAAGAAGTCCACCGGCGGCTTCATCCACGGCTTCCGCTACGCCGTACGCGCCCTGAGCCGCATCCTCGACGAGCGCCACCACGACCGGCCCTGGCCGCACCAGCCACTGGACGCGTCCCCGTGCGCACTGGCGGACGCCGTGGTCGCCAGGGTCAACCGCAGCTCGGCGCTCTGGCAGCAGTTCGGCGTCCTCGGGGACCTGATCGTCACCGCCCCCGGCGAACCGGCCCGCTACCACGAGGAGGTCCCGGTGGCGTACGCCCACCAGAGCCGACTCACCGAGGGCGCCGAGTACTTCACCGTCACCCTGGAGTACGGGCCGGACCACGACAAGGTCGACCCCTTCGACATCACGGTGCGCCGCACCGCCCAGAACTCGGTCGACGACGCGTTCGACGCCGCCTATCTGCACCCGGTGATCCGCCGCTTCCGGGCCGGTGAGCTGCTGGGCACGCATCACATGGCCGAGAACCTGGAGAACGAGTGGGACCACCCGGAGGTCCATCACGCCCCGCTCGCCCGGTTCTTCGTCCACGAGCTGGACCTCCGGCCGAGCGCCGCGCGGCGGTGACGGCCATGATGCTGACCGTCCACGACTTCGAGACCGCCGCCCGCGCGAAACTCGACCCCGTGTACGCCGACTTCATCGCCGGCGGGGCACGCGACGAGATCACCGTACGGGCCAATGAGGCGGCGTTCGCCCGTCTGCAGTTGCTGCCGCGGGTGCTGCGGGGGAGTGCCGTCAGGGAGTTGGACATCGCCCTGCTCGGCAGCCGGGCGAGCACGCCGATCCTGTTGTCCCCGACCGCCTTCCACAAACTGGTCGATCCGGAAGGGGAGCTGGCCACCGCCCGTGCCGCTGCCGCCGCGGGCGCGATCATGATCGTATCCATGGCGTCCACGGTGGCGGTGGGTGAGATCGCCGACGCGGTCCGCTCGATGGGCGCCGACGCACAGTTGTGGTTCCAGCTCTACATTCAGCCCGACCGGGAGATCACCGAGGCGCTGATACGGCGGGCCACCGACGCCGGATGCACCGCCCTGGTGGTCACCGTGGACTCCCCGGTGCTGGGCGCCGGCGAGCGCAACCGGCGCAACGACTTCCACGATCTGCCGCCCGGACTGCGCTGCGAGAACCTGGTGGACCTGCGCGACGGCGAGCGCGGGCACGTGCGGCAGATCGCCATGTCCCCCGAGCTGAACTGGCAGCACATCGACTGGCTGCGCCGCACCACCTCGCTGCCCATTCTGCTCAAGGGCGTGCTGCACCCCGAGGACGCCCGTATCGCGGTCCGGCACGGCGTCGACGGGCTGCTGCTGTCCAACCACGGCGGTCGCCAGCTCGACACGGTGCCCGCCACGTTGGAGCTGCTGCCCGAGATCGTCGCCGCGGTCGAGGGGCGTATCCCGGTCGTGCTGGACGGCGGGGTCCGGCGCGGCACCGACGCGGTCAAGGCACTGGCGCTGGGCGCGTCCGCCGTGGGCATCGGCCGGCCCGTGATGTGGGCGCTGGCCGAGGGCGGCGAGAAGGGCGTACGGCGGCTGCTGGAGCTGCTGCGCGACGAACTCGACGACACCCTCGCCCTGTGCGGGGCGTCCGGGCTCGCCGACCTGACGCCCGACCTGGTCCGCACACCCACGTGGGGACCGGCGCCGGGTCCCGCCGTGGCCCCGGGGGCGGACAACCGGTTCGGCGGGGTGATCGCGTGACTGCCACCGGATGGCTGATCACCGGCGCGACCCTGGCCCTGGCGGTCGGTCTGCCGTACTGGCTGCCCGGGCTCGTGATCGCACTGCGCGTGCGCATCTTCGCCCGGGTGGGCGGCGAGGAGGGCGTCAAGGCGCCCGGCCGGGAGGTGCCCGCCGAGGAGTTCAAGGAGGTGTACGGGCATCCGGCGGCCAACGGCCGCAGCCGGGGCGCCGCGCTGTCCGACCTGTTCTGGTACTGGCTGTCGCCCGGCCCACAGGTGCACCAGGAGCACCTGGAGCCCGGGCCCCGCTACGACGACGTGGCCAGGACCACGCGGCAGATCCTGGCGGGCCTGTCCCGGGAGCAGTGGACGGAGCTGGTCGGCCGCTGCACCCGGCGGGTGCTCGACGAACTCCCCGAGCAGGCGCGGGTGCACCGGGTCAGGCTGCGCGACCTGATGATGCCCGTCTGGGCCGAGGTCTACTACGAGGTGGTCTTCCGCGAACCGTGCCCGCGCCACGTCCGGGACCTGATCACCGGCAACGCCGACGACGTGGTCAGCGCGCTGAAGTGCACCAGCCTGCGGCACATGGACCGGCGGGCCCGGCTCACCCACTACCTGCGGGACCGGCTGGCGAACGACCCGCCGCCCGTGCCGCTGCCGTCCTCGCTCTCCCGGCGGGAGCAGGCGTACTACCTGCAGGGCACGTTCTTCAACACCGCAGTGGTGCAGATGTCGGAGGCGATGGCCCACCTGCTGCTGGCCCTCGCCGCACACCGGCCGGTGCAGGACCGACTGCTGGCCGGCGAGGCGGACCCCGGCTTCCTGGACCGCGTCGTCAACGAGACCCTCCAGCACTTCCCGCTCTTCGGGGTGGCCCACCGGATCACCTCGGGGGAGATCCCCCGGCCGGGGCGCGCCCCCATCCCGGCCGGCTCGGTCCTGCTGTTCAACTACCCCGAGTACCAGCAGTCCGGCCCTGCCGGCGGCGAGCGCTTCGACCCGGACCGGTGGCTGTCCCCGGACACCAGGCCCGCCGCGTCCATCCCGTTCGGGGTGACCGCCAACCGCCCCTGTCCGGCCCGCGGCTTCGCCGTCCTCACCATGCGGGTCGCGGCCGAGGAGACGCTGCGCCGCTTCCGGCTGGAATCCTCGGCCGAACACACCAGGTCACTGCCCAGCCGCGGCCCCTGCCTGCTCGTCCCGCGCACCGGCGCGGAGGACGCGAACCCGGCCCGCCGGCGGACCCGGCTCGCCGCGATGCGCCTCGCCGATCGCTGGGCCGCGGTCCCGCGCAGCCTCACCCAGCTCGTCCTCGGCAGCTACATGGTGTGGGACGCCCGGCGCCAGGGGCTGTGCCGGAACTACTTCGCCACCTCGTCCGGCGGCCCCGCCGCCTCCGTCGGCGCCGGCCGTTGAGAGGGACGAGACCATGACTCCCGCGGAGCTCGCTCCCGCCTTCTTCCTGGCCGTCGTCGTCATCCTGCTGACGTGCCGTCTGGTCGTCCTGGTGGCGAGGCGCTTCGGCCAGCCGCCCGTGGTCGGCGAGATGATCGCCGGCGTGCTGCTCGGCCCCTCGCTGTTCGGTCTGCTCGCCCCGGGGCTGTCCGCCGAGGTCTTCCCGCCGGAACTGAAGCCCGTGCTGTACGTGGCCGGACAGATCGGCCTGGTGACCCTGATGTTCGCCGCCGGGTACGAGTTCCGGGCGCACGCCGGGCGCGGACTGGCCGGCACCGCCGTCGCGGTCTCCTCGGCCGGAGTGGCGATCCCGCTCGCCCTGGGCATGGGACTGACGCTCGCGGCCCACGGCCACGTCGACATCTTCGTCGACGGGGTCTCGGTCTGGGTGACGGCGGCGTTCGTCGGAGTCTCCCTGGCCATCACCGCCTTCCCGATGCTGGCCCGCATCATCACCGAACGGGGGCTGGCCGGCTCCCGGTTCGGCTCCCTCTCCCTGGCTTCCGGGGCCACCGACGACGCCATCGCCTGGATCATGCTCGCGGGCGTGCTGAGCGTGGCCTCCGGCGAGGCGGAGCCCGTCCTGACGGCGGTCGGCGGCTCCCTGCTGTTCGTGGCCGTCCTGTTCCTGCTGGGGCGCCGCCTGCTGGCCTGGATCGTGAACCGGCCGGGCCTCGGCGACGACACCCGCCTCCTGTTCACCGTCGCCGTGCTGTTCTGCGCCGCGTGGTTCACCGACATCATCGACCTGTACGCCGTGTTCGGGGCGTTCTGCGTCGGGCTGGCCATGCCGCGCGGCGCGGCGTCCGAGCGGCTGGTGCGGACCACCCAGTCCGTGACCCAGGTGGTGTTCGTCCCGATGTTCTTCACCTACTCCGGCCTGAACACCCGGTTCGACGTGTTCGCCGACCCGTCCGTGATGGCGTTCGGGGCGGCCGCCGTCGTCCTGGCGGTGATCGGCAAGTTCGGCGGCTGCTGGGCCGCCGCCCGGCTGCGCGGCGAACCCGGCCCGGTGGCCGTCCGGGTCGGCGCCCTGATGAACGCCCGCGGACTGATGCAGCTCATCGCGCTCAACGTCGGGCTGGCGGCCGGCATCGTCAGCCAGGAACTCTTCGCCGCGCTCGTACTCGTCGCCCTGGTCACCACGGTCATGACCGTTCCGGTACTGAGCCGGCTGGACCGCCGGAACGCCAGATCGCGCCCGCCGGCCGACACTCCCCGGGACCAGGACGAGCAGGCGGTGGCGACATGGAGCTGAGCGGGGCACAGGCGCTGGTCGGCCAGTTGGAACGGGAGGGCGTCCGCCATGTCTTCGGCGTGCCGGGCGTCCAGCTCGACCACGTGCTGGACGCCCTGGCCCGAGCCAGGGCCGCCGGGGGCCCGATCGAGTACATCGCGGCCCGGCACGAGCAGGGCGCGGCCCATATGGCGGAGGCGTACGCCCGCACCACCGGACGCCCCGGCGTCTGTCTGGTGGTCCCCGGACCCGGTGTGCTCAACGCCCTGCCCGCGGTGGCCACCGGGTACGCCTGCTCGTCGCCGATGCTGTGCGTGGCGGCCGACATCCCGTCCCCGCTGGCCGGCCGTGGCCTCGGCATGCTGCACGAACTGCCCGACCAGGACGGCGTCCTGGCCTCGGTCACCAAATGGTCGGCGCGAGCCGGGGCCCCCGACCGGATCCCCGCTCTCGTGCACGAGGCGGTACGGCGGTCACGGTCCGGCCGCCCGAGGCCGGTGGCCCTGACGATCCCGGCGGATGTACTGACCGCTCGGGCGGAAGCGGAGCTGGAGCCTGCCGGTCGGGGTGTGGCGGACCGCACCGAGGCGTCCACGGGGCCGGACAACGCCCTGCGGTACGGCATCGAGGATGCCGACGCGCCCACGGGGCCGGAGGCCGGCGCGTCCGCGGAATCGGAGACGGACGTCCTCGCGAAGATCGCCGGCGTGCTGCGAGCCGCCCGCCGGCCCTTGCTCTACGTCGGCGGCGGCGTGCCGGCCTCATGGGCGGGCGCCGCCCTGACCGCCCTGGCCGAGGAACTGGCCGCCCCGGTCGTCATGAGCCGCAACGCGGGCGGCGCCGTTCCCGCGCAGCACCGGCTCGCCTTCACCAGCCTCGCGGCACCGCGCCTGCTGCCCGAGGCGGACGCGGTGCTGGTCGTGGGCAGCCGCTTCGTGTCCCCACGCGGTACGGCCCTGCCGACCGCCCCCGGAGCGGCCGTCGCCCTGATCAACGCGGACCCGGCCGATCTGGGCCCGCCCCGACCGGCCGGGCTCACCCTGTGCGCGGACGCCCGCACGGCACTGGAGGACCTGCGTGCCGCGCTCGCCTGCGCCCCCCGGCCCGGGGCGGAGACCGGATGGCAGCCCGGCGAGCTGGCCGAGGTCCGCGCCTGGTGTGAACGCAAGGTCGAGAGCGTCGAACCGCAGTGGTCGTTCGTCCGCGCGCTGCGCGAGGCGATCCCGGACGACGGCATCCTGGTCAACGAGCTGACCCAGGTGGGCTATCTGGCCGCCGTCGGCTACCCCGTACACCACCCCGGAACCTTTCTCACGCCCGGCTACCAGGGCACCCTTGGCTACGGCTATCCATCGGCGCTCGGCGTGAAGGTCGGCAACCCGGACCGGGCGGTCGTCTCCATCAACGGGGACGGCGGATTCTGCTGGAACATGCAGGAGCTGGCGACCGCCCGCAAGTACGGCATCGGGGTGAGCGCGGTGGTCTTCAACGACAACGCCTACGGTAACGTCCGGCGCATCCAGGCGGACGAGTTCGAGGGCCGCTTCATCGGCAGCGACCTCGCCAGCCCCGACTTCGTACGCCTCGCGGAGTCGTTCTCGGTGCCCGCCGTCCGGGCCGAGACCCCGGCACGGCTCGCCGGGGCTCTGAAGGAATGCCTCAGCGAACCGGGACCGTCCCTGATCGAGGTACCGGTGGCCGAGATGCCCAGCGTGTGGCCACTGCTCCTCGGGGGCTCACCCGGTTCGGTCCGGGACTGACGCCTGCGGAAGCCGTGCCGTGACCCAGATCACCCTCACCGGCCGATGAGTTCGGCGGCGCTCCCCGGTCGTAAGGGTGACAACACCGCCGCGCAACCGGATTGGACACCGCCGACATGACCGACGCCGTCAAGGGCCCAGCCAGCTACTTCCCTTCCATCGAGAAGAAGTACGGCCGTCCGATAGCGCAGTGGAAGGACCTGATCCGCTCCTCGCCCCTGGCCCAGCACATGGAGCTCGTGAACTGGCTCAAGGCAGAGCACGGGCTGGGCCACGGCCACGCCAACGCCCTCGTCGCGCACACCCTCGCGGAGGCCCGCGGCAAGTGAGCCGGACCTCGCGGCGCGCGCCGGTGACGAGGCGCGCGTGGTCAGCGGTCGGTCACGAGCAGCCGGTAACCCACATCAACGGTTTCGAGCGTGCGCAGCTCGGCGTAGCGCGTATGCCAGCGGCCGGTCCTCACGTCGTCCGCGAGCCGGGTCAGCCCCGGGGCGAGCGCGTCGTCGCCGGTCTGGGCCAGCATGGAGATCCCGGCGCGCACGTGCGGGTCGAGGTAGGCGTGCGGGCGGCGCCAGTACGCGGCGCCGAAGCCGTCGACGCAGTCGTGGGGGATGCGGACCGGTTCCTGGCGTCCCCCGCCGAGCAGGTCGATGAGCTGGTCGGTGGGGATGGCGCGGGTGTCGTCGTACGCGGCGGCTTGCGGAAGGTAGTCGCGGACGAGCCAGAACCGCTCGCGGAAGATGCGCTGCTCCCACGTCAGGATGACGATGCGGCGGCGGGCAACCCTGCGCAGCTCTCTGATTCCGGCCGCCAGGTCGGTCCAGTGATGGACGGTCAGCAGTGCCATGACGGCATCGGCGGCGCCGTCGCGCAGCGGGAGGTGTTCCGCGACGGCCTGGACCGCCGGCGCCGCTCCCGTCGGACGCTGCGTGATCATGACACGGCTCGGCTCGACCGCGAGGACCGTCTCCGGCGGCTCGTACGAACCACTGCCCGCTCCGACGTTGACCACGTCGGTGGCGTCCCCGAGTGCGGCGTGGATCTGCGCCGCGATCCGTGGATCCGGCTGTCGGGTCCGGGCATACGTGGCGCCGAGCACGTCATAGGTGGCCATGACGGCAAGTATCCAGAAGCAGGCGTGACCGGGATCTCGATGCGGTCGAAAGCCCCGGTCCCTACCCTGGTTCTCCCGGAGGCGAGCCGCTGTAGGCTGAGCGAACAGCCCTTGACCTGCGAAAAGCGGGCAGGGAGCGAATTCAGGGAGTTTCGAATGCTGCGTGCCATGTTCAAGTCCAAGATTCATCGCGCCACGGTCACCCAGGCCGACCTGCACTACGTGGGATCGGTGACCATCGACGCGGATCTGCTCGACGCCGCCGACCTGCTGCCCGGCGAGCTCGTCCACATCGTCGACATCACCAACGGCGCCCGCCTGGAGACGTACGTCATCGAGGGCGAGCGCGGCTCGGGGGTCGTCGGGATCAACGGTGCCGCCGCTCACCTCGTCCACCCCGGCGACCTCGTGATCATCATCAGCTACGCTCAGATGACCGACGCCGAGGCGCGGGCGTACCAGCCGCGGGTCGTGCACGTGGACGGCGCCAACCGGATCGTGGCCCTCGGCGCCGACCCGTCCGAGCCGGTGCCGGGCTCGGACCAGGAGCGCAGCCCGCAGGCCGTGCCGGTGGCCTGAGCGCACTCGTACTCGTCGTCATACGCCGAGACGGACCAGGAGCGTTCCATGAGCGACATCGAGATCCGCGACGACCGGGCGGCGGGCCGCCTGGAGGCCCGCCAGGGCGACGAAGTCACCGGCCGCATCGAGTACTTCGTCCTCGAATCACCGGCGCGCGCCCTCGTCCCCGTCCACACCATCGTGGAACCGGCCCACGAGGGGAAGGGCATCGCGGGCTCCCTGGCACGTGAGCTGTACGGCATGGCGGCGCGCGAGGGAGTCGTCGTCGCGCCGCTGTGCCCGTACGTCGTGAAGTGGGCCGAACGCCACCCCGACGAGGCCCCGGCGGCCGACCCCGAACTGCTTCGGGCGGCGAAGGACTGGCTGCGGCAGCACCCCGAGCGCATCTGACGAGGCGGGCCGACGGTGCCGCGGACAGGCCCACTTGGCCGCCCCGCGGTGACGCGGGTGAGTGACTGGCCGCGCGGCCGTCGGGTACGTGGGGGAGTAGTCCAGAGCCGACGCCACGCACTGGCTGGAGGACACCATGACGAACCCGTACCCGGACCCCGCCCCTCCGGACCCGTCCCCGGGCCCGGACCCCCAGCACCCCGAGCCACACCCGGTCCCGCCCCCGGAACCTCCACCGGCCCCCGAGCCGCCCCCCACGCCGGTCCCGCCCCCGGGACCCCCACCCACCCCGGGGCCGCCTCCACCGTCACCTCCGGGACCGCCACCGCCGCCACCCGGGCCTCCGGAACCCTCCCCGTCCCCGATCCCGCCGGGACCGGAGCCGGTACCGAACCCCGAACCCGGGCCGCCGCTCACCTGAGCCCCATGCCAGAAGGCGGGACCACCCCCAGCGGGCCCGCCGCGCCGTTCGCCTCGCGAGACGCGCGGCGGCCGGTCAGTGAAGGCGGCTACGACCTCGAAGGCCACAGCCTCGGAATACTCCTCGTCGGCCCCGCGCCCGTCGCCGTCCGCAAGGACGCCGACGGGTTCGGCGCTCGGATCAGGACGGCAATCGAAGATCAGGACGGCAGCCGAAGCGGCGATCGCTCGGCGCTGAGGCGTGCCGGGCGAGCCGCTGCCGGCGGCTGGCGGGAGCTTCTCGGCGTACGGGAGAGCCCAAGGGGCCGTCGCCCTGCGGGTGACGGCCCCTTTCCGATTCAGCGGCGCGGCGAGACGGCGCTCAGGCCGAGACCTCCGAGCGGTCCCCGCCCCACAGCGTGTGGAACGACCCGTCCCGGTCGGTCCGCCGGTAGGTGTGGGCGCCGAAGAAGTCCCGCTGGCCCTGGGTGAGCGCGGCCGGCAGGCGCTCGGCGCGCAGCGCGTCGTAGTACGCGAGGGCCGCCGCGAAGCCCGGCGTGGGCACGCCCTGGCGGGTCGCGGCGATCAGCACTTCGCGCCAGTCGTCCTGCGCGGCCGCGATCTCCTGCGCGAACGTGTCGTCCGACAGCAGGCTCGGCAGATCGGCGCGGGCGTCGTACGCGGCGCGGATCCGGTCCAGGAACGCCGCACGGATGATGCAGCCGCCACGCCAGATGGCCGAGACGGCGCCCAGGTCGATGTCCCAGTCGTACTCGGCGCGCGCCGCGTCGATCTCGTGGAAGCCCTGCGTGTACGACACGATCTTCGACGCGTACAGCGCCTGCTCGACCCGGTCGGCGAAGGCCGCCGCCTCCGACTCGCTCAGCGGCGACGCCTTCGGACCGGCAAGCCCGCGCGAGGCCTCGCGCAGCGCCGCGTGACCCGACAGCGAGCGGGCGAAGACCGCCTCCGCGATCCCGGACACCGGCACGCCCAGGTCCAGCGCGATCTGCACGGTCCACCGCCCCGTGCCCTTCTGCTCGGCCTGGTCGACCACCACGTCCACGAACGGCTTGCCCGTCGCCGCGTCCACGTGCGACAGCACCTCGGCGGTGATCTCGATCAGGTACGAGTCCAGCCGGCCCCGGTTCCACGTCCGGAAGATCTCCGCGATCTCGGCCGGCTCGTACCCGGCGACGTCGCGCAGCAACTGGTACGCCTCGCCGATGAGCTGCATGTCGGCGTACTCGATGCCGTTGTGCACCATCTTCACGAAGTGCCCGGCGCCGTCCGGACCCACATGCGTCACACAGGGCGCGCCGTCCGCCGCCTTGGCGGAGATCTTCTCCAGCATCGGGCCGAGGGAGTCGTACGACTCCTTGGGGCCGCCGGGCATGATGCTCGGCCCGTGCAGCGCGCCCTCCTCGCCGCCGGAGACGCCCATGCCGACGAAGTGGATGCCCTGCTCGCGCAGGTCCCGCTCGCGGCGCCGGGTGTCGGCGAAGTGCGCGTTGCCACCGTCGATGATCATGTCGCCGGGCTCGAGGAGCGGAGCGAACTCCTGGATCACCGCGTCCGTCGGGCCCCCGGCCTTCACCATGATGACCAGCCGCCGCGGCCGCTCCAGCGCCGCCACGAACTCCTTGGCGGTCTCGGCCGCGATGAACTCGCCCTCGCCGCCGAACTCCGCCACCAGCGCGCGCGTACGCGCCGGCGTCCGGTTGTGCACCGCGACCGTGTAGCCGTTGCGGGCGAAGTTCCGGGCGAGGTTGCGGCCCATGACCGCGAGACCCGTGACGCCGATCTGCGCCGAAGTGCTCATGCGTTGGCTCCTAGTGACCTCGATATATCAGCGGTGCCGGTCATGCCCGCCAGTGTTGCCCATCGTCCATCCTGACGTGCCGGTACTCCGAGCGCACATCCGGGGTGGCGCGATGTCGCCTGCACATACGCACGAAACGCCCCGGCGCACTCAGCCGTCCCGGCTGCCGGACAACGCGCGCCGGTTCCGCGCCACTTGACGTGAACGGGAGGCTGATTTGCCGTCTTGTCATGGCCTGTTCGCAGCGCTTACTTTTGCCCCTCCTGACGCATGTCAATGGGGGGCTCCTTCATGGCCGTACGCGGCCGGCACCGCCGGTACCAGCCGAACAGGATCAACCGCGCCTCACTCACCGTCACCGCGGGCGGCGCCGGAATGGCGCTCCCCCTCATGGGCACCGGCGTCGCACACGCGGCCGACGTGGACACCTGGAACAAGGTCGCCGCATGCGAGTCGACCAACAGGTGGCACGTCAACACCGGCAACGGCTTCTACGGCGGACTGCAGTTCGCCCAGTCGACATGGGAGGCGTACGGCGGCTCGCGGTACGCGGCGCGAGCGGATCTGGCCACCAAGGACCAGCAGATCGCCGTGGCGGAGAAGGTGCTGGACGGGCAGGGGCTCGGCGCCTGGCCGGTGTGCTCGGTGCGGGCCGGGCTGACCCGGGGCGGGGACACCCCCGACATCCAGCCGGCCGGCGCGCCGAAGAAGACCTCCAAGACCCCTAAGACCTCCGTCCAGGACGTCCAGCCGCAGACCACGCCCCAGTCGAGGGCGGGCACCGCCGAGATGTACACCGTGGTCCGCGGCGACACCCTCTCCGGGATCGCCGAGTCACAGAAGGTCAGGGGCGGTTGGCGGGGCCTGTACACCGCGAACCGCAAGACCATCGGGGCCGACCCCGACCTGATCCTGCCGGGCCAGCGGCTCGCACTGCGCGGCAAGGCCGCCACCACGACCGAGCCGGCCTCCACACCCAGGACCAGCCCCAAGGCGACCCCCGAACCCACTCCCGAACCCACCCCCAAGAAGACCTCCCGGGACCGGGAGCAGCAGGCCACGACGAGCAGCCGCTCGCTGGTCGCGCCGGTCAGCGCGGGCACCGCAACGCCGTACCGCAAGGCCGGTGCCCTGTGGTCGAAGGGGTACCACACCGGCGTCGACTTCGCCGTGCCGACCGGCACCTCCGTGAAGGCCGTCGGGGCCGGGCAGGTCGTGAGCGCCGGGTGGGAGGGCTCCTTCGGCTACCAGGTGGTGATCCGGCACGCCGACGGCCGCTACAGCCAGTACGCCCATCTCTCGGCGATCTCCGTGAAGGACGGCCAGTCGGTGGGCGCCGGCCAGCGCATCGGCCGGTCCGGGTCCACGGGCAACAGCACGGGCCCGCATCTGCACTTCGAGGTGCGGACGGGGCCCGGTTTCGGTTCCGACATCGACCCGGTGGCCTACCTCCGGGCGGGCGGCGTCAGGATTTGACGCGCGCACCGTGCCGGTCGCGAACCGGTAACGGGACGTACGGGCCGCCGTAGAAGGGGCCGTGGAGGTTCGGGGGCCCGGGGTGGTCGGGACGCGTCGGCCGCGGATCCTCGTATGCCCCGTACGCCCCCTGCGCCGCCGGGGCCGGGATGAGGATCCCCTCGATCCCGTCCGGTACGACGATGGCCTCGTGCCGTTCCGTCCCCGCCTGCTCCGGAACACCGCCGAGCAGCTCCGCCGCGGGCATCGCGTCCAGGTCCGGCCCGACCGGGGCCCCGTCCGCCGGTACCGCCTCGGCATGCGCGATCCGCTCCGTCGTCAGCAGGATCAGGCCGCCCGCCGCCACCACGCCGCAGCTCAGGGCGAGCATGGTGCCGGTCGTGCCGTACCGGAAGGTCTCGCCGAACATCGTGATGCCGACCGCGGCCGCCACCACCGGGTTCACGACGGTCAGCGTGGCCAGCGGCGCCGCGAGTCCCGCGCCCCGGTAGGCGGCCTGGGACAGCAGCAGCCCGGCGGTGGCGAAGACGCCGATCGTGGCCAGGGCGGGCAGGTCGGCCGCCGACACCCCGCCGTTCCAGTCGACCGCGACGACCTTGGTGAACACCGAGGACATGCCGAAGGCTATGCCGGATCCGGTCGCGAGCAGCATGCTGCGCACCGCCGGATGCCGGTGGGCCGCCCGGCCCGCGACCATCAGCGTCACGACGATGCCGCCCGTCACCAGCGCCACGGCCGTCTGCTCGGTGGTGCCCAGCGACTGTGACTCGGAGGCGCCGACCAGGGACAGCAGCCCGGCGAGGCCCACGGTCGCCATGATGGCGCCGCGCCAGGCCGTCGACCCGGCCCTGCGGCCCACGAACAGCGCCGCCATCGGCAGCGCGAACACGATCGTCAGGGCGCCCAGCGGCTGCACCAGGCTCAGCGGACCGAAGGCCAGCGCCACCACGTGCAGCAGCCCCCCGAGACCGTTCAGCGCGACCGCCGCCCACCAGCCCGGCCGACGCATCGGCGCGAACTGCTGCCCCGGCGAGGACACCGCGACACGCTCCTGCACGATCGCCCCGCCCGCGTAGGCGACCGCGGAGATGAGCGACAGGAGCACGGACAACGCGAGGGCGCTCATGAGCTGCTCCTCTGCGGGAGGCAGGGGCTCTCACCCCGGCGCGGCGAACGGTCGGCTTTCATAATCAACACGATGCCTCGAAAACCTCTTCCCGTCGTCGTACCAGAGCACGCACTGTGTCGTACTGCCGATGGAGTACGACGACGTCGGGGTCATCCCCCAGGGGGGTGACCCCGGGCGGACACCCCCAGGTGAGCGTCCCGACAGGCCCTGCTACTACTGCTGTTCGTGGACCTCGACCCTGATCTCGCCGCGCTGCGGCCGCTCGGCGGCTTCTTCGTCCTACGCACGGCAGGGGAAGTTCTTCGGCCACTTCCGACCCTGGCGCAGGCGTACGGAAATCCGGTACCGGCGGGGCAGGCGGATCCCCTGGCGTTCCGGGTCCGAAAGGTCGCGGACACCCTGCACGCCCCCGAGTTGCGGATCGCCGCCTCCGTGGCCCAACAGGGCCTGGCCGCCCGGCTGTGGTCGGTGGCCCTCGGCTGCGCCGCCCTGTACGGCCACCTCCCGGACCTCGACCCGCGCCTGCTGCGCTGGGACCCCGACGGCAGTGCCCCCGACGACCTGTGGCTCACGGAGGTCCGCCCGCTGCCCGCGGACCCGGCCACCCTCACGGACACCGTCGTGCACGGCCACCTCGAACCGCTGGCCGCCGCCCTGAACGCCCGCCACCGCATCGCCGCCGGACTGCTGTGGGGCAACGCGGGATCCGCCCTCGCCGGAGCGGCCCGCCAATTCGAGCAGTGGGCGCGCGCCCACGGCCGTACGGACGCCGCCGCACACGCGCACGCCCTGACCGCACAGCTCTTCACCCACCCGCTGCTGGTCGGCACCGGCACCCGCACCGGGACCGCGTTCCGGCGCCGCAGTTGCTGCCTCTACTACCGGGTGCCGGGCGGCGGTGTGTGTGGTGACTGTTGCTTCACACGAGCCCCGCGCTCTTCCCCACGCGCCCCGTCTGGGTGACCATGAAAGGGCAACCAGCCGCTGAGAACAGGGGGTTCCGGGTGCGAGTGGGACTGCTGACCCGGGAGTACCCGCCGGACGTGTACGGCGGCGCGGGCGTCCATGTCGAGTTCCTCGCCCGCGAGTTGCGGGACCTCGTCGACCTCGAGGTGCACTGCTGGGGTGAGGGCCGCGCGGTCGGCGTCGTACGCCACCGCCCCTGGTCCGCCCTGGACACCGCCAACGACGCGCTGCGCACCTTCTCAGTGGACCTCGCCATGGCCGCGGGCCTCGAAGGCCGTGAACTCGTGCACTCCCACACCTGGTACGCCAACTTCGCCGGTCACCTCGGCAAGCTCCAGTACGGCATCCCGCACGTGATGACCGCCCACTCCCTGGAGCCCCTGCGCCCCTGGAAGGCCGAGCAACTCGGCGGCGGCTACGCCCTGTCGAGCTGGGCCGAGCGCACCGCGGTCGAGTCCGCCGACGCTGTGGTCGCCGTCTCCGGCGCCATGCGCGAGGACATCCTCGGCTGCTATCCGGCACTGGACCCGGCCCGCGTCCACGTCGTGCACAACGGCATCGACACCACCCTGTACCGGCCGGACCACCGCACCGACGTCCTCGCCCGCTTCGGCCTCGACGCCGACCGCCCGTACGTGCTGTTCGTCGGCCGCATCACCCGCCAGAAGGGCGTGCCCCATCTGCTGCGCGCGATCCGGCGCATCGACCCGGCCGCGCAGGTCGTGCTGTGCGCCGGCGCGCCCGACACCCCCGAGATCGACCAGGAGTTCCGCGACCTCTACCAGGAGCTGAGCCGGGTCCGCGAGGGCGTGCACTGGATCCCGCAGATGCTGCCGCGCCCCGAGGTGATCCAACTCCTCACGCACGCCGCCGTGTTCGTCTGCCCCTCGGTGTACGAACCCCTCGGCATCGTCAACCTGGAGGCGATGGCCTGCGGGACTCCCGTGGTGGCCTCGCGGGTCGGCGGCATCCCCGAGGTCGTCGACCACGGCAAGACGGGCCTGCTCGTTCCGCTCGACGACGACTTCGAGACCGGCCTCGCACGGGCGCTGGACTCGGTGATCGGCGACCCGGAGACCGCCCGCCGGATGGGCGAGGCCGGACGGGAGCGCGCGGTGGGGGAGTTCGGCTGGGACGCCGTGGCGCGGCGGACGGTCCGGCTGTACCGGGAGATCCTCAAACAGGCATAGCGCGCGCTGCTCAGGGGCAGGCTGGGATCAACCACGGTGAGGGGAGCGGCCATGCGTCGTGGCGGACCTTCGGTGCTCGGAATCGTACTCGCGGGCGGGGAAGGCAAACGCCTGATGCCCCTGACCACGGACCGCGCGAAACCAGCGGTCACCTTCGGAGGAACGTATCGCCTCGTCGACTTCGTCCTCTCCAACCTCGTCAACGGCGACATCCTGCGCATCTGCGTGCTCACGCAGTACAAGTCGCACTCCCTGGACCGGCACATCACCACGACCTGGCGGATGTCCAGCCTGCTCGGCAACTACGTCACCCCGGTCCCGGCCCAGCAGCGGCTCGGACCCCGCTGGTACCTCGGCAGCGCGGACGCGATCCTGCAGTCCCTGAACCTGATCTACGACGAGCGCCCCGAGTACGTCGCGGTGTTCGGCGCCGATCACGTGTACCGCATGGACCCGCGCCAGATGCTCGCCCAGCACATCGAGAGCGGTGCGGGCGTGACGGTGGCGGGCATCCGCGTCCCGCGCGTCGAGTCCTCGTCCTTCGGCGTCATCAGCCCCGGCTCGGACGGACTGACCGTGGAGCGCTTCCTGGAGAAGCCCACCGACCCGCCTGGCCTGTCCGACGACCCGGAGACCGTCTTCGCCTCGATGGGCAACTACATCTTCACCACCAAGGCCCTCGTCGAGGCGCTCCAGCGGGACGCCGAGGACGAGAACTCCGTGCACGACATGGGCGGTTCGATCCTGCCCCAGCTCACCGACCGGGGCGAGGCCCAGCTCTACGACTTCAGCGCCAACCACGTCCCCGGCGAGACCAGCCGGGACCGGGGCTACTGGCGGGACGTGGGCACCCTGGACGCGTACTACGACGCCCACATGGACCTGATCGCCGAGCGGCCCGCCTTCAATCTCTACAACACCAGTTGGCCCATCTACACCCACTCCAACCAGCTCTCCCCGGCCCGCTTCAACGCCGGCGGCATGGCCAGCGAGTCCATCATCAGCGCCGGCTGCCTGATCCGGGGGCAGGTCACGCGGTCCGTGCTCTCGCCCGGGGTGGTGGTCGACCCGGGGGCGGTGGTGCAGGGGGCGGTGCTGCACGACAACGTGCGGATCGGGCGGGGCGCGGTGGTGCGGGGCGCGGTGCTCGACAAGAACGTCGAGGTGCCCCCGGGCGCGACGATCGGCGTCAATCCGGAGCGGGACGCGGAGCTGTACACCGTTTCCAAGGGCGGGGTGATCGCGCTGGGGAAGGGGCAGCGGGTGCCTTAGCGGGCTGACGGCACGGGTGGCCCGCCGCGGGGCGGGCCACCCTTCCAGGGGCGTCCATTCCGTGGTGTCATGCCAACTACTGTCCATGACAACGTTGTTATGGAGGCTCTATGCACACACGACGGCTCAGAAACCGACTTGTGTTCCTCCTCGCCGGCGCCCTCGGCCTCGCGGGCCTGACCGCGACCCCCGCCCCCGCCGCGGCCGACGACCCCGTGGAGATCCACGGTCTGAAAGGCGAGTACTACACCCAGTCCGCCCCCGGCGCCTTCGACTTCCACGAGCTCAAGGCGACCGCCTTCGACCCCGACCTCGACTTCGACAACCTGGAGCCGCGCCTGGCCTTCACCACCGGCCGTGCGGACGACGTCAGCGTCCGCTGGACCGGAAAGGTCGTGCCGGAGCGGACCGGCGCGCACACCTTCTCGATCATCGGCGACAACGGCTTCCGCCTCTGGATCGACGGAAGGCTCGCCATCGACCACTGGGTCGACGACTGGGACCGCGACCAGACCGCGGCGCCTGTCGAGTTGACCGCAGGCACCGCCTACGACATCAAGGTCGAGTACTTCGAGCACTACGGCGGCTCCAACCTCCACCTGCGCTGGACCGAGCCCGGCGGCTCCAAGGAACCCGTGCCGCAGTCCGCGTTCCGCCTCCCCGACGGCTACGACTACGACGGGGCGATCGCGACCACGGTCCTCACAGACGGCCGTACGCTCAAGCTCGACTTCGCCCGCACCCTCGCCGCACCCCCGGCCGGCGTCACCGACCACCTGAAGGCGGTCATCGGCGGCGCGGCGTGGCCCCTCGGGTCCGCCAGGGTCGACCCGGCCGATTCCAAGGCCCTCCTCGTCGCGCTGAAGGAGCCGGTCGTCGGCAACAAGACCGGCACGGCACGCGGCACGGCCGACGTCCGCTACGACGGCGAAGGCGGCCTCACCGGCGCCGACGGCAACGTTGTCAAGGCCTTCCTGAGCAGCGGCCCCAATCGCTCCACCCACGAGCTGCGCACGAAGTGGGCCGACGAGGTGGGCCCGGGCAACGCCCACCCCGAGTACCCGCGCCCCCAGCTCACCCGCAAGGCCTGGCGCAACCTCAACGGCCGCTGGCAGTTCGCGGCGGCCGAGGAGGGCGAGCGGCCCCCGGTCGGCAGGAACCTCGCCGAGCGGATCCTCGTCCCGTACCCGGTCGAGTCCCAGCTCTCCGGCGTCCAACGCCACGAGGACCGCATGTGGTACCGCCGCACCTTCACGGTCCCGGCGCACTGGCGCATCGGCTCCGGCAAGCGCCTCAAGCTCAACTTCGGCGCCGTCGACTGGCGGACCGAGGTGTACGTCAACGGCACCAAGGTCACCGAGCACACCGGCGGCTACGACAAGTTCAGCGCCGACATCACCGACGCGCTGAAGCCCGGCCGCACCCAGGAGCTGATCGTCGGCGTGTACGACCCGACCGACGCGGCCGGCGGCGAGAACCCGCCGCTCGGCAAGCAGCGCCTGGACCCGAGCGGCATCTGGTACACCCCGTCCTCCGGCATCTGGCAGACGGTGTGGATGGAGCCGGTCGCCCGCGACCATGCGGACGGCCTCAAGCTCACCCCGGACGTCGAGGCGGGCACGCTCACCGTCGAGCCACAGGGCGTGCGCGACGGCGTACCCGTCACGGCGACGGCGTACGACGGACGGCGCGAGGTGGCGACCGCGAGCGGCCGCACCGGGCAGCCACTGACGCTCACCCTCCCCGACCCGCACCTGTGGTCGCCCGACGATCCGTTCCTGTACGACCTCGAGGTGACCGTCGGCGCCGACCGCGTCGGCAGCTACTTCGGCATGCGCTCCATCGCCGTCGAGAAGATCGACGGGGTCCCGCGCACGGTCCTCAACGGCGAGCCGATCTTCATGATGGCCACCCTCGACCAGGGCTTCTGGCCGGACGGGCTGCACACCGCGCCGACCGACGAGGCCCTCGCCTACGACCTGAAGGCGCACAAGGAGCTGGGCTTCAACGCCGTGCGCAAGCACATCAAGGTAGAGCCGGACCGCTGGTTCCACTGGGCCGACCGGCTGGGTCTGCTGGTGTGGCAGGACATGCCCTCGATGACCGCCGGGGTGAACCCGAGCGCTGTGGCCCGCGCGCAGTACGAGCGTGAGATGAAGCAGATGATCGACGAGCACATCAGCAGCCCGTCGGTGGTCATGTGGGTGACGTTCAACGAAGGGTGGGGGCAGTACGACATCGGCCGTATCGCCGAGCAGGCGAAAGCGTGGGATCCGACGCGGCTGGTCAACGGCCAGTCGGGGCTGAACCTCGGGGACGACGGCAACGCCGGCGACATCATGGACGAGCACGGCTATCCGAGCCCGGCCCTGCCACCGCGCCCCGACGGCGAACGGGCACTGGTCAGCGGCGAGTACGGCGGCCTCGGCCTCGCGGTGCCCGGGCACGCCTGGTCGGTGCAGCAGTCGTACGTCGACGTCGACCCGGCAACCTACACCGACGACTACCTCACCAAGCTCGACGAGGTGCGCGCCCTGGTCTGCCGGGGCAGCAACGGCGCCGTGTACACCCAGATCACGGATGTCGAGGGTGAGCTGAACGGGCTCCTGACCTACGACCGCGCGGTGCTGAAACCGGACGCGGCACGGCTGAGGGCGGCTCATGAGGCGCTGATCCGTGACGCCTCCCGGGTGACTCCCTCGGGATGCCCGGTGCCGCTTCCCGTGGTGAAGTGACCTCATATGCACCATGAGTCCCGCCCCTTTCACGAGGGGCGGGACTTAATCTGCTGTTAACTGTGCGTAGCTTGATCGTACTTGACCGTAATCGCTTCAGGGCGATTGACTTCTGATCCACCCGTCGTCGACGCGAGGCAAGCCATTGACTTCTGACCTGCTCGCACCTCTCGACCTGGCGTTCTGGAACATCGAGTCCGCGGAACACCCCATGCACCTGGGGGCCCTCGGTGTCTTCGCGGCGCACTCGCCGACCGCCGGCGCCCACGCGGCCGACCTGCTCGCCGCGCGCGCCGCAGCCGTTCCGGGGCTGCGGATGCGCATCCGGGACGCATGGCAGCCGCGCGCCCTGCTCCAGCCGCTCTCCTTCGGCGGCGCCACCCGCGAGCCCGCCCCGGACTTCGACCCGCTCGACCACGTCCGGCTGCACGCCCCGACCGCCGACTTCCAGGCGGTGGCGGGCCGGCTCATGGAGCGCCCGCTGGAGCGCGGCCGGCCACCGTGGGAGGCGCATGTGCTGCCCGGCGAGGACGGTGTGTCGTTCGCGGTGCTGTTCAAGTTCCACCACGCCCTGGCCGACGGACTGCGGGCGCTGACGCTCGCCGCCGCCGTCCTGGACCCGATGGACCTGCCCGCCCGCAAGGCCCGCCCCGAGGAGCCCGCGCGCAGCCGTCTGCCCGATGTGCGCAGGCTGCCGGGGCTGGTGCGCGGCGCCCTGTCCGACGCGGGCCGGGCCCTGGACATCGGCGCCTCCGTCGCCGTGTCGACGCTGGGGATGCGCTCGTCCGCCGCGCTGGCCGCCGAGCCGAGCGGCACCCGCCGTACCGCCGGGGTCGTCGTCGACCTCGACGACGTGCACGTGATCCGCAAGGCGGTCGGCGGCACCGTCAACGACGTGCTCATCGCGGTCGTCGCGGGCGCCCTGCGCCGCTGGCTCGACGAGCGCGGCGACGGCAGCGAGGGCGTCGCGCCCCGCGCCCTGATCCCCGTCTCCAAACGCCGGCCGCGCACCGCGCATCCCCAGGGCAACCGGCTCTCCGGCTACCTGATACGGCTCCCGGTGGACGAGGCCGACCCGCTGCGCCGCCTGGCCACGGTCCGCACCGCCATGGACCGCAACAAGGACGCCGGCCCCAACCGGGGCGCGGGCGCCGTCGCCCTGCTCGCCGACCACGTCCCGGCGCTCGGTCACCGGCTCGGCGGACCGCTGGTCGGCGGGGCCGCCCGGCTCTGGTTCGACATCCTCGTCACCAGCGTGCCGCTGCCCGGCATCGGCCTGAAGCTCGGCGGCCATCAGGTCACCGAGGTCTTCCCGTTCGCGCCGCTGGCACGCGGTCAGTCCCTCGCGATCGCGATCTCGACGTACCGCGGGCGCGTCCACTACGGGCTCGTCGCCGACGCCGCGGCCGTACCGGACCTCGACGTGCTGGCCAGGGCCGTGTCCGAGGAGGTGGAGACGCTCATCACCGCCTGCGCTCCTTGACCCCGACGAGTTTTGGAGGAGTCGCCCGGCGCTCCGTAGAATTCCGCGTTCGAAAGCGGGCGCGACCGGAGCGCCGCGGGTGATCAGGGAACGGCAGCGGCGATGACGGTGACAGAGGACGGCTCGGCGGCGACCACGGACGAGGTCGTGTACGGGCCCGGTATCGACCCGGAGCGGCTCGCCGTCTGCCTCAGCGTGCTCGAGGAACTCGACAAGCTGGAGATCGACCACCCCGACGCCGTCGCCGTGCGCCGGGCCACCGCCGGCATCTACCGCACCGTCAAGCAGCGCCGCCGCCAGGAGCGCCGGGCCGCCAAGACCGCCCACGACCGAGCGGTCACCGAATCCACGGCAACTGGGTCCGCCCGGCGCATCGACGACGAGACCGAGGGCCTGCTGCCGTCGTCGAGCACCGAGGAGGGCAGGGTCGCGGGGATACTCCAGCGCCCGCGCTCCTGCTACACCTGCAAGACCCGGTACGTCGAGGTCGACTACTTCTACCACCAGCTCTGTCCCGACTGCGCCCGCCTGAACCGCGCCAAGCGCGACGCCCGCGCCGACCTCACCGGCAAGCGCGCCCTGCTCACCGGCGGCCGCGCCAAGATCGGCATGTACATCGCGCTCAGGCTGCTGCGCGACGGCGCGCACACCACGATCACCACGCGCTTCCCCAAGGACGCCATCCGCCGCTTCAAGGCGATGGACGACTCCGCGGACTGGATGCACCGCCTGGAGGTCGTCGGCATCGACCTGCGCGACCCGGCCCAGGCCGTGGCCCTCGCCGAGCAGGTCGCCGAGGCGGGCCCGCTCGACATCCTCGTCAACAACGCCACGCAGACCGTGCGCCGCCTGCCCTCCGCCTACGCCGCCCTGGTCGAGGGCGAGAGCGCCCCGCTGCCCGCCGGTGAACTCCCCGCCCACCACGTCATCGGCGCCTTCAACTCCGGCGCGGTCGACGGCCTCGCCGCGCTGCCCCTGGGCACCAGCGGCCTCGACGCCCAGAAGGTCGCCGACCTCGCCCTCGTCGCGGGCAACGCCAGCGTCGAGCGGCACCTGGACGGCACCGCGATCGACGCGGGCGGCCTGGTCCCCGACGTCGTCGACACCAACACCTGGGTGCAGACCATCGACCAGATCTCCCCGGTGGAACTCCTCGAGACCCAGCTGTGCAACTACACCTCGCCCTTCATCCTGATCAGCGCGCTGCGCCCGGTCATGGCCAAGGCGGCGCAGCAGGCGACGAGCGGGCGCGCGTACGTCGTGAACGTCTCCGCGATGGAAGGCGTCTTCGGCCGCGGCTACAAGGGCGCGGGTCACCCGAACACCAACGCCGCCAAGGCCGCGATGAACATGGTCACGCGGACCAGCGCGCAGGAGATGTTCCAGAGCGACGGCATCCTCATGACCTCCGTCGACACCGGCTGGATCACCGACGAACGCCCCCACTACGACAAGCTGCGCCTGGCCGAGGCCGGCTTCCACGCCCCGCTCGACCTGGTGGACGGCGCGGCCCGGGTCTACGACCCGATCGTGCGGGGCGAGGCGGGGGAGGACGTGTACGGGGTCTTCCTGAAGGACTACGCGCCGGGCAAGTGGTAGCGGCCCGACATCCACCATCGCATCGCCCCCCGACTTGCCTGCCTGGAAAGTAGGCGGTAGCTTTCCTGTTGGGAAAGTAAAGACTCCTCGGGGGAGGCGATGGCATGAGCACACCGGTGGACGCCGAACAGGCCTGGAAAGATCTGCAACGTATCCGGGTGCCGCAGGAGCGCGTGTACGACGAGTTCGAGCGCTCCACGTCCGGCGGGCGCGGCATGACCTACGGCATGGCAGCGGCCATGTGGGTGTTCCTGGCCGGCGTGGGCCTGGACCTGCCCCTGTGGGGTGCCGGGCTGTTCTTCGCCGGTTACATCGGCCTGTTGATCGGGCTGATCGTCTGGAGCAGCCGCAGGAGCCGGATGCAAGTGCACCGGTCCCGGGTCACGGGGCGGACGTGGGCCGCGTTCGGCGCGAGCGCGGTGCTGGTCGCGGGGACGATCGTGCTGGCGAGCTACCTGGCCGATCCGCTGGGGCCGATGTACGCCGGCCCGATCCAGGCCACGGCCGCGGTGGTCGTGTACCTGCTCTGCCTCGGCCCGGCCAACCGCTGGGCGGCCGACTCGGTGCGTGGGCGGGGCGAGCGCTCGGCCGACGAAGAGGCGGGCCGATGAGCACCCCCTCCGGCTTCGACGAGCTGATCCATCCCGCCACGCGGCTGTCGGTGGTCGCGCTGCTCGCCGCCACCGAATGGGCGGACTTCGCGTTCATCCGCGACAGCCTCTCGCTCAGCGACTCCGCGCTCTCCAAGCAACTGCACACCCTGCAGGAGGCCGGATACCTGGAGATCCAGAAGGAGGGCGGCGGCCGCAGCCGCCGTACGAAGGTACGGCTGACGGACCGCGGCCGCACCGCCTTCGAGGGACATGTGGCGGCGCTCCGGGCGATCGTCGACAGCGCCGGTCCCGCGACCGGGGCGGCCCAGGGGCAGTCCCACGCGGAGGCGGGACGATGACGACGCCCGGGCGCATCCGCGGCCGACCCGTGATCCAGGTACGCGAGCTGACCATGGCGTACGGCGATGTCGACGTCCTGCGCGGCGTCGATCTGGACATCCACCGCGGCGAGATCTTCGCGCTGCTCGGCCCCAACGGCGCGGGGAAGACCACCACCGTCGAGATCCTGGAGGGCTTCCGGCAGCGCTCCGGCGGTCAGGCCGTCGTCCTCGGAGTGGACCCGGCGCGGGGCGACGACGCCTGGCGCGGCCGCATCGGACTGGTCCTGCAGTCCTGGCGCGACCACCGTCGCTGGCGGGTCGCCGAGCTGCTGACGCACTTCGCGACGTACTACCCCGACCCGCGCGACCCGGCCGAACTGCTGGCCCTGGTCGGCCTCACCGGCCAGGCGGACCGGCAGGTGGAACGGCTCTCCGGCGGCCAGCGCCGGCGGCTGGACGTCGCGCTCGGCATCGTCGGCCGCCCCGAGCTGCTCTTCCTGGACGAGCCGACCACCGGCTTCGACCCTCAGGCGCGGCGCGAGTTCCACGTCCTGGTCGAACGGCTGGCCCGCGACGAGGGCGTCACCGTCCTGCTCACCACCCACGACCTGGCGGAGGCCGAGCGGCTCGCCGACCGGATCGCCATGCTGGTCGGCGGCCGGATCCGGGCCTGCGGCTCCCCGGCGGAACTGGCCCGCCGCGCCGCCGCTCAGGCCGAGGTCCGCTGGACGGCCACCGACGGCACGCACCGGCGTGAACACACCGCGGACCCCTCCCAGCTGGTCTGGGAACTGCACAGGTCCGCGCCCGGCCCGATCGCCGACCTGGAGGTCCGCCGCCCGACGCTGGAGGACACCTATCTGCACATGGTGCACCGGGAGGGCGACGGCACCGACGAGGTCGTGGACGAGGAGACGCAGGCCGCATGAGGAGCGCACACGTGACGAACGGGATCGACGAGGAGGTCGGGGCGGACCGGAGACCGCTCCGCCCCGGCCTGCGGGTCGGCCTGCGCCGCGGCGGCATCGAGCTGCGGCACCTCCTGCGCAACCCCAAGGAGATGTCCGGGCATGTGAGCAACGTGGTCGTCGCGATCGTGATCGCCGCCTTCGTCAGCAGCGACGTGCCCGGCACCCGAGCTCCCATGGCCCATCTGGTGGTCGCGGGCTTCGCCGCCTATCTGCTCTTCCAGGTCGGCCTGATCAACCTCCCGCAGTTGCTGGTGACCGAGCGGGAGGAGGGCGTCCTGCTGCGGATGCGGGCCACGCCCGGCGGGATCACGGCGTATCTCGTCGCCAAGTGCGTGCTGGTGGTCGCCATGGCGATCGGCAGCTTGGCGCTGCTGCTCGGGGCCGCCGCGCTGCTGGCGGACGGGCCGCTGCCGCGCGGGCCGGGCGCCTGGCTGACGCTGCTGTGGGTGACCACCCTCGGGCTGCTCGCCGTCGTACCGCTGGGCGCGGCCATCGGCGCCGTGCTGCCCAACCCGCGGGAGGCTCTGGCGCTGATCATGCTGCCCGTGATGGCGCTGCTGATGACCTCCGGAGTGGTGTTCCCGATCACCTCGCTGCCCGTGGCGGTGCAGCAGGTGTCCGCCGTGTTCCCGCTGAAGTGGATGGCCCAGGGCCTGCGCTCGACGCTGCTGCCGGACGCCGCACGGGCCGCCGAGGCGGCCGGCTCATGGGAGCTGTCCAGGGTCGCCCTGGTGCTGACCGCCTGGGCCGTCCTCGGCTTCCTCCTCGCCATCCCCCTCCTGCGCCGCGCCGCGCGCCGCGAGTCCGGCTCCCGCCTGACCGCACGCCACCGCAAGGCGGCACAGAGCGGGGCACTGCCCGCGTGAGCCGGGCTCGTGAGAGGGACGCAGCCCCGGGACGTGGGGTCTACACAGCCCCGCGTCCCCGGTCCGGCCCGTGTGCCCGTAGCCGCTCATGAACCGCATACGCCGTTGTTGCCGCCGCGGCACGCACCCGCGTCCCCCCGTCCACCAGCAGATCCGCCCCCGTCACCCACTGCGCCGCGTCCGACGCCAGCCACAGCACCGCCCGCGCCACGTCCTCCGGCTCCCCGATGCGCCCCAGCGGCAGCCCGGCGGCCAGTTCCTCCTCGTCCCGCTCCCACACGAACCGCGCCATCCGAGTGCGGACCAGGCCGGGGGAGACCGAGTTGACCCGCACCCTCGGGGCCAGTTCGCCCGCGAGCTGCCGGGTCAGATGAAGGAGGGCCGCCTTGCTGGTGCCGTAGGCGCCGACGTTGGGGCCGACATGCGCGGCGCCCTCCGTGCCGACGTTGACCACCGAGCCGCCGTGCTCGCGCATCCACGCCCGCCAGGCGCACTGTACGAGCCGCAGCGGCGCCTCCACGTTCACGGTGAACGCCTCGCGCCACGCCATCGGGTCGATGTCCATGAGCGGGCCGTACGGCAGGTTGGTCGCCGCGTTGTTCACGATCACGTCGATCCGGCCGAACTCGCGCAGGGCCAGCTCCACGACCGACGCCGGATGATCCGGGTCGGCGACACTGCCCGCCGCCCCGACCCCGCCCAGCTCGGCGGCCGTTTGCCGCACCTCGGCCGCATCCCGCGCGGTCACGCACACCCGCGCTCCGGCGGCGGCCAGTTGCCGGGCGACGGCGTGGCCGATGCCCCGTGTGGCGCCGGTGACGATGGCGGCCCTGCCCTGAAGGCCGGCGCCCCTGCCCTGCGGACCGTACGACGACGTCATCGCCGTACGGTCTCATGACGGGTCGTCAGTTGACAGCCCCGAGCGGCGAGTTCCTGGCCGCCACCAGTTCCAGTACCGCCCGCCAGTCCTCCAGGACCCCGGCGTCGAACTCCGCGCTGCGGCCCTCCTCGTCGGCCTGGCGCAGGCGCAGCAGGTCGTCGTCGGCCGCGTCGCGGGCCCGGCTGTGGTCGCGGACCAGGCGGGAGACCCGTTCGCCGAGGAGGGGCCGCACCGCGTCCGCCGCGCAGTCGCAATGCCGGCCCGCATCGCCGGGGCGCAGCAGCGGGCCGATGGCATGAACAAGCCCCGCGACCTGGAGTTCCTTGTCGGCGGGGCGGACTCGGCGCAGCAGCGCGGCCGTCTGCAGGGCGTGTTGGTGGAGATCGACTCGGGTACTCCCGAGGCCCGGGGCGTCCCGGGTGCCCCGGCAGGCGTACAGCAGATCCATCAGCTCTTCGACACTGCGCAGCTCCATGCGTCAGTCCTCCCGCCGGACAAGCCGTTGCCGTGCGACAGCAGATCATGGCCGCCTTGCGAATCGGCCAACGGGACTTGAACTGCGCGGCGTCCTGTGGCCCCGAGCGGGGGGCACGACGCCGTTTGAGCCGAACGAGTGACGTGTAAACGGCACATTAAGGAAGAAGCCGGAGATAGTGGGCCAATGAAAACCGGTCGACTCCCGATAGTTACAGCTTGTTTGCAGCCCCATCGAGCGGACGTCCGCTCATTTGGTTAATCTGTAGCGGACGGACAGCACTACAGGGTCCCAACCCACACCCATGGTCCGTCCCGGGACAAGCCGGTGCACAACGGCCTGCTCTCACACCAGTTATCCGGCGCCACCGCGTCCGAGCCGACGTTGAGTAATACCCGAGCGGGCGTCAGGTGCCGGACCGCAGACTGGACCGGCCCGCCCCGAGGGTGATCCGACACAGAAGGAGTGCGCGGTGACACCTGAGAAGACGAATCGTGAGCAGCGCCCCAAGGAACGCGCGGAGCGCGCGGGCCGCCGGTCGAAGGAGATCGGAAGTCTCGACGTGTGGGCCAGGTCCGCCCCCATCCGTCTGGCGGGGTACGAGGACGACCTCGCCGAGCCCCACATCCTGCCCAGCGTCGACTGACGCGGCAGAGCCCTCCGCGATCGCGTCCGCATGGGCGTGCGAGACTCACGCCCATGCTGATCAGAGAAGCCGCGGCCGACGACTGGCCGCGGATTTGGCCTTTCTGGCACCGCATCGTCGCCGCCGGCGAGACCTACGCATGGGACCCCGACACCTCCGAGGACGCCGCCCGGGCCCTGTGGATGAACCCGGCCAAGCGCGTCTACGTCGTCGAGGACGACGCCGGAGCCGTCGTCGCCTCCGCCTATGTCACCCCCAACTACGGTGGCCCCGCCGCTCGTATCGCCAACGCGGGCTTCATGGTCGACCCCGGTCACGTCGGCCGCGGCATCGGCCGTGCCCTCGCCGAACACATCCTGGCCGCGGCCAAGGCCGACGGCTATCGGGGCATGGTCTTCAACGCCGTCGTCGAGACCAACCCGGCCGTGGCCCTGTGGACCTCCCTCGGCTTCACGATCCTCGGCACGGTGCCGCACGCGTACGACCACCCCCGGCACGGTCGGGTGGGGCTGCACATCATGTACCGAGCCCTGTAGCCGGATGGCTTAAGGCCTCTCTACTCGCCTAAAGAGTTTAGGTAGATGCATACTCGCTTATGGCAAGCGAGAGGATGGCTATGGCACGCGTGGGGCTGAGTACGGAACGCCTGGTTCAGGCGGGCGCGGAGCTGGCCGACGAGGTCGGCTTCGAGCAGGTGACCGCGTCGGAGCTCGCCCGGCGGTTCGACGTCAAGGTCGCGAGCCTGTACTCGCACGTCAAGAACTCCCAGGACCTCAAGACCCGGATCGCCCTGTTCGCGCTGGAGGAGATGGCCGACCTGGCCGCCGACGCGGTGGCCGGGCGGGCCGGCAAGGACGCCCTGGTCGCCTTCGCGAACGTCTACCGCGACTACGCCCGCGAGCACCCCGGCCGCGCCGCCGCCGCGCGGATGCGGCTCGACCCCGAGACGGCGGCCGCGAGCGCCGGCGTCCGGCACGCGCAGATGACGCGGGCGATCCTGCGCGGCTACGACCTCACGGAGCCGGACGCGACACACGCCGTACGGCTGCTGGGCAGTGTCTTCCACGGCTACGCGAGCATGGAGCTGGCGGGCGGCTTCAGCCACAGCGCCCCCGACTCCGAGGAGAGCTGGACCCGGATCCTGGACGCCCTCGACGCCCTGCTGCGCAACTGGCCCACCGAGCCCACCCCTTGATCAACAGGCTGAGGACATGGACACCGACCACGACTGGATCACCACACCCGTCACCGCCGACCTCCTGCGCGGCGCCCTCGACGTCGAGCGCACCGAGCACGGCGTACTGCCGCACCGGCTGCCCGCCCGGGCGCGCGCCCAGAGCGCCGACGAGCAACTGGCCACGGCCGAGTCGCAGACCTCCGGCGTACGGCTGGCCTTCCGCACCCGCGCCACCGCGATCGAACTGGACGCCCTGCCCACCAAACGCAGCTATGTGGGCGCCCCGCCCCGCCCGGACGGCGTGTACGACCTGATCGTCGACGGCCGCCCGGCCGGACAGTCCACCGTGACCAGCGGAAACGTCGTGACGGTGGACATGGTCGCCGGCACCGCCGAGCACCGGACCGGCCGGCCCGGCACCGTCCGCTTCGCCGGGCTGCCCGACGGCGCCAAGGACGTCGAGATCTGGCTGCCGCACAACGAGATCACCGAACTGATCGCCCTGCGCACCGACGCCCCCGTCGAGCCCGCGCACGACCCGGGCCGCAAGGTGTGGCTGCACCACGGCAGTTCGATCAGCCACGGCTCCGACGCCGCGAGCCCCACCGGCATCTGGCCCGCGCTCGCCGCCGGCCTCGGCGGCGTGGAGCTGATCAACCTGGGCCTGGCCGGCAGCGCCCTGCTCGACCCGTTCACCGCCCGCGCCCTGCGCGACACGCCCGCCGACTTCATCAGCCTCAAGATCGGTATCAACCTGGTCAACGCGGACCTGATGCGGCTGCGCGCCTTCGGACCCGCGGTGCACGGCTTCCTCGACACCATCCGCGAGGGCCACCCGACGACCCCACTGCTGGTCGTCTCGCCCATCCTCTGCCCCATCCACGAGGACACGCCCGGCCCCTGCGCCCCGGACTTCAGCGGGCTCGGCAGCGGACGGCTGCGGTTCGTCGCCCTGGGCGACCCGGCGGAGCGCGCGAGCGGCAAGCTGACGTTGGGCGTCATCCGGGACGAGCTGTCCCGCATCGTGAAGCAGCGGTCGGCCGACGACCCGAACCTGCACTACCTCGACGGCCGCGACCTCTACGGCGCGACCGACTCCGCCGAACTGCCCCTGCCCGACGGCCTCCACCCGGACGCCGCCACCCACCGCCGCATCGGCGAACGCTTCGCACGGCTGGCGTTCACGGGCCAGGGGCCCTTCGCGACGACGGCACCGGGCGTGTCTGCCTAGGGCCTGCTCCGAGGTCCCCGCCTGCGCGCGGACGACGGGGAACTCAGAAGTAGGGCCTAATCCAGCGGCGCCGTCCGACGCCACGGACGCAGTTCCTCGATCCGCTCCGCCAGCGCCAGCAGTCGGGCCTCCGCGCCGGGCCGCCCGACCAGTTGTACGGCGGTGGGGGCGCCGGACGGCAGTGTGCCGCACGGGATCGCCATCGCGGGCCAGCCGGTGAGGTTCCACGGCGGCGTCAGTGGCGAGTAGTTGGTGTTGGCCATGACGTTCCGCAGCCAGCCCCGCTCGTGCCAGGGCTCGGACCTGGGGGAGCGGCGGGCGAGAGCCGGGGTGAGCAGCACGTCGTACTCGGCGAAGAACGGCTCCATGCGCCGACGCAGCTCCTCCCGGCTCTCGCCGGCCCGCACCCGGTCGACGAAGCGCCGGCCGACGGTGGCGTGCACCCGGGTCCGGCGGGTGAGCCGGCCCGGGTCCAGGGCCTGGGCGTCCACGGAGGTGCCGGCGGTCCAGTGGGCCAGCGACGTGACCCCAAGCGACATCGGATACGGCGGGTCGGCGCGCCGTACCTGGTGACCGGCCTTCATGAGCAGCGCGGCGGCCTCGCGGGCGGCGGCCGTGTACGGCCTGCTGATGGTGACCCCGGCCAGCGGGCTGCGCAGGGACACGGCGATCCTGAGGGTGCCCGGCGCGTCGGGGCGTACGACCTCGGTGTCGGCGAGGACCGACAGCATCAGGCGCGCGTCCTCGACCGTCGTCGCCAGGGGCCCGTTCTCCGACATGCCGAACCAGTCGCCGTCGCCTATGCCGGCCGGGACCACGCCGGAGCCGGGCTTGATCGTGACCAGGCCGCAGTTGGCCGCCGGTATCCGCAGTGAGCCCATGCCGTCGTTGCCGAGGGCGATCGGCACCATGCCCGCGGCGACGGCGGCCGCGCTGCCGCCGGACGAGCCGCCCGCCGTGCGCGAGGTGTCCCACGGGTTGCGGGCGGTGCCGTGGACGCCCTCCGTGGTGCCGAAGACACACAGCTCGGGGACGTTCGTCAGCCCCACGACCACCGCGCCGGCCGCCCGCAGCCGGGCCACGGTCACATGGTCGTGGTCGGCCGGGGTGTCCGGCGTCGCCGCGGAGCCGATGCGGTTGGACTCGCCGCGCACCGCGAGGTTGTCCTTGACGGCCACCGGCACTCCGGCCAGTGGCAGTTCGGCGAGGTCGGCACGCGAGGCCACCTCGTCGGCCTCGGCGAGCGCCGCCTCGGCCCGCACCACCCGGAACGCGCCGACGCGGCCGTCGAGCCGCTCGATCCGGGCGAGATGCTCGGCCACGACCTCGTGCGGTGTGGCCCGCTTCTCGCGTACGGCGACGGCGATCTCGGCGGCGGTCCGGCCGACCCAGCTTGTCACGGGCGCTCCTCAGGATTACTCGCGAGTATCTAGCAGCACTCTGCCGGGCGGCGGGCCCGGCGTCGAGAGGGTGTCGGGCTTGGATATTCGCGAGGCTCTTCTTGGACTTTTCGCACCGCCCCTCGTCCGCACGGCCTCGCTGACCTGCGCATCATCCGATCAATGAGGCAGGCCGACCCTGCTCGTCTCCCATTGACAGCCCCTGGGGGCAGCTCAATGATCAGACATCCGATGAATGGGGGTGTTCTTATGAGGAGACGCTGGAGAACGGTCGGAGTCCTCGCGGCCCTGACGCTCTTGCTCACGGCACCGTTCCCGGCGGTCGCGCGGGAGGAGCCGGCCACACCGGTCACCGTGCCCGCCCTGACCGCCTGGACACCGGCGTCCGGCAGCTACACCTTCGAACGCTCCGCCCGCCTCGTGGCCGACGGCGCGAGTGAGCGACGGGTCGCCGACACCCTCGCCGACGACCTGCGCGACGCGGGCCACGGCACGGTACCCGTCGTGCCCGGCACCGCCCGCCCCGGCGACATCGTCATCGACGTACAGCCCTCCCGTACCTCCCTCGGTGCCGAGGGCTACGAACTCCGGGCAGGCAAGCGGCTGTCGGTGACCGCGGCGACCGAGACCGGCGCCTTCTACGGCACCCGCACCCTTCTCCAGCTCCTGGCCCAGGGCGACCGCATCCCCGCCGGCCGCACGGTCGACGTGCCGCGTTACAAGGAGCGGGGCGTCGGCGTCTGCGCCTGCTACGTCCACATCTCCCTGCCCTGGCTGGAGAACCTGGTCCGCGAGATGGCGTACCACAAGCTCAACCAGCTCCTCCTCGAGCTGAAGGTGAAGAGCGACGCCCACCCCGAGGCCAACACCTGGGGCTACTACACCAAGGACGAGATCCGCCGGCTCGTCGCGCTCGGCGACAAGTACCACGTCGAGATCATTCCGGAGATCAACTCCCCGGGCCACATGGACCCGTGGATCGAGAACCGCCCCGACCTCCAGCTCACCGACTCCGACGGCGCCAAGCAGCCCTCGCGCCTCGACATCACCCGGCCCGAGGCCTTCGCCTACTACACGAGCCTGATCGACGAGTACGCCGAGGTGTTCACGTCGACCTCCTGGCACATGGGAGCCGACGAGTACATGCTCGGCTCCGACTTCGCCAAGTACCCGCAGATCCTGAAGTACGCCCAGGACCGGTACGGCCCCGACGCGACCCCGCAGGACGCGTTCATCGACTTCGTCAACCGCGTCCACGCCTACGCGGCCGGCAAGGGCAAGAAGCTGCGGATCTGGAACGACGGGCTCACCGGCGCCAACACCGTCCCGGTGGCCGCCGGAACGACCGTCGAGCACTGGCTGAACGTGGCCACGAAGCCGGGGCAACTGCGCGCCCAGGGCTATCCGGTGATGAACGCCGCCTACGCCCTCTACCTGGTCCGCGGCGGCTTCCACAGCGACACCGAGGAGCTGTACGACCAGAGCTGGGACCCGCGCAGCTTCGAGGGCGAGAAGCTCGCCTCGGCCGACGGCATCACCGGCGCCAAGATCAGCCTCTGGCCCGACAACGGCCGGGGCGAGACCGAGAACGAGGTCGCCGTCGCCCTGTGGCCCGCGCTGCGGCACATCGCCCAGGCCACCTGGGGCGATCCGCACCCGGACGCCACGTACGCCGAGTTCGGCGCGCGCGGCACGGCCGTCGGCCACGCGCCGGGATGGCGGGACCTGACCCGGGTGCCGGTGCCGGACGGCTCGTACACCTTCCGTACGGACGGTCACCCGGCCTTCGACGCCGAGATCAAACGCACGGACGACGGTTACGCGACCGTACGGACGGCCGAGGGGTGCCTCGAGATCCGCGGCGGAAAGCTCACGCTGAACGTGCCGCTCCAGCCCGGTGCGGAGGCGGCACCGCAGACGTGCGACGCCGGGAACACCCTCCAGCGCTGGCAGTTGGAGCCCGCGCCCGGTGGCTACCGCCTCGTCAACGCCATCACCCGGATGACGGTGAGCGTCACGGACGACGGCCGGCTCGCGCAGTACCCGCCGGACCGGCGCACGCCCGCCGTATGGCACCTGAGCAACTGACTTGAGGACCCTGACCCGAGGAGTCGTCCCATGGCCGTTTCCCGACGCGTCTTCGTCGCGACAGCCGCCGTCCTCGCCGCGACGGGCGCCACCAGACCCGCCCTCGCGGCCACAGCCCCTGCCCCACAGGACCCCCACTACCGCATCCCCGTCAGCCCCGACGACACCGAGGCCGACCTCGTCCGCAAGGCCTCCGAGGTCCGCCCCACCGCACGGCAGATCGCCTGGCAGCGCCTGGAGCGCACCGCGTTCCTGCACTTCGGCGTGAACACCTTCACCGGACTGGAGTGGGGCACCGGCGACGAGGACCCGGACGTGTTCCAGCCGGCCGGCCTCGACACCGACCAGTGGGCCCGCGCCCTGCGCGACGGCGGCTTCCAGCTCGCCATCCTCACCGTCAAGCACCACGACGGCTTCGTGCTCTACCCCTCCCGCTACACCGACCACACCGTGGCGTCGAGTAGTTGGCAGGGCGGACAGGGCGACGTGCTGCGCTCCTTCGCCGACTCCATGCGCCGGTACGGCATCAAGGTCGGCGTCTACATCTCACCGGCCGACGAGAACCAGTACCTCCACGGCGTCTACGCCAACGGCAGCGCCCGCGCCGACCGCACCATCCCCACCCTCGTCGAGGGCGACGACCGCACACCCCCGAGGTCGTACACCCTCCCGGCCACCGACTACGGCGCCCATATGCTCAACCAGCTCTACGAGGTCCTCACCGAGTACGGGCCGATCGAAGAGGTCTGGTTCGACGGAGCGCAGGGCCATATCCCGCCGGACAAGGTCGAGAAGTACGACTGGGACGGCTGGTACACCCTCGTGCGCTCGCTCGCGCCCGACGCCGTGATCGCCGTGTCCGGCCCGGACGTGCGCTGGGTCGGCAACGAGGGCGGGCTGGCGCGCGAGGACGAGTGGAGCGTCGTACCGGTACAGGAGAAGGACTACGGCCGGACCGACTACGCCCTCGCCTACGACGCGGCCGACATGGGCAGCCGCGCCGCCCTGGCCGAGGCGCGGCCGATGGCGGACTATCTCCAGTGGTGGCCCGCCGAATGCGACGTCTCCATCCGCGACGGCTGGTTCTACCACGCCGACCAGCAGCCCAAGAGCGTCGAGCAGTTGACGGACATCTACTTCCGGTCCGTGGGCCGCAACTCGGTGCTGCTGCTGAACATCCCGCCGGACCCGGACGGCCTGCTGCCCGCCGCCGACGTGGCGCGGCTGCGGGAGTTCCGCGAGCGCGTGGACCGCGAACTTCCGGAGGACCTGGCCCGCGACGCCCGGACCACCGTCTCGCCGGGCCGGGTCACGGTCGACCTCGGCCGGGAGCGCGAGGTGGACCGGATCCGGCTCGCGGAGGACATCCGGTACGGGCAGCAGGTGGAGAGCTTCGTCGTCGAGGCGCAGCGCGACGGGGACTGGCGGGAGGTGACCCGGGCCGGGGTGATCGGCGCGAGCCGGATCCTGCTGCTGGCGGCGCCGGTGCGGGCGCGGCGGTGGCGGGTGCGGGTGACCGGTTCGCGTGCCGCGGCGCGGGTCGTGGGGTTCGGGCTGTACCGGTCACGGGTGTGAAATTCGGTTGACCGGGGCGGGGCCGCGCGGGCTGGATGGGGCACATGGCCGACATCCAGGGGTCGTACGACGACCTCTTCCTCGCCGTCCCGAACACGCTGGCCGCCATGCTGGACGCCGGTGACGTGGGCGGCTCCGCAGCCGTGTTCGTGGACGGCAGGCCGGTCGTGGACGTCTGGGGCGGATTCGCGGACGCCGGCCGCACCGTCCCGTGGCAGCGCGACACCCTCGTCAACGTCTGGTCCGTGACCAAGACGATGACGGCACTGTGCGCCCTCGTCCTGATCGACCGCGGCGCCCTCGACCCGGACGCACCGGTCGCCCGGTACTGGCCGGAGTTCGCGGCGGCGGGCAAGGACAAGGTGCTGGTACGGCACCTGCTGTCGCACACCGCCGGACTGCCCGACTGGGACGGGCAGGTCGAGGACCTCTACGACTGGCCCGCCGCCACGGCCCGGCTCGCCGCGCGGGCGCCGCGGTGGGAGCCGGGGACCGCGGCCGGATACCACTCGCTCACCCAGGGGTTCCTCGTCGGCGAGGTCGTGCGCCGGGTCTGCGGCCGCAGCGTGGGGGAGTTCCTTGCCGAGGAGGTGACCGGGCCGCTGGGCGCGGACTTCCACATCGGTCTCCCGGCTGAGCACGACCCTCGGGTCGCGCTCGCGATCCCGCCGGCGGGGCGGGACGAGGACTACGCGTCGAGCGCGCCCGGCAATCCGGTGGGCTCCGAGGCGGGCAACGGGATGCGCGTCCGGGACGGCAACAGCCCGGCCTGGCGCCGCGCGCAGATCCCGGCGGCAAGCGGATACGGCAACGCCCGCTCGGTCGCGCTGGTGCAGTCGGTCCTGGCCTGCGGGGGAGAGGTCAACGGCGTACGGCTGCTGTCCCGGGCCGGCTGCGACCGTGCCCGGGAGGAGCAGTTCGACGGCGACGACCGGGTGCTGGGGATGCCGGTGCGGTGGGGGCTGGGGTTCGGCCTGTTCGGCAGCGCGTACGGCTGGGGTGGCTGGGGCGGTCGCTGGTGATGGCCGAGCCCGACAGCCGGTTCGTGGTGGCGTATGTGACACACCAGATGCGCGAGCCCGCCGAGGACACCCGGGGGATGGAGATCGTCACGGCCGCCTACGAGGGACTTCAGGGGCTGCGTGGCGGAGGCTCGCCGTCATGATGTCCCTCTGGCTCGGCGGCCTGGACCTCTCCGGTGACCGCCGTAGAGACCACCGAGAGCCTGTTCGCGACCGCACGGGCCTCGGCGGCCGGCCGCTCCCTTGAGTCACGCTGGTCACGCGCCCCGCGCCACCCCCGTACTGCCCCGCTCGACCAACCGCGGCACCGGCACCCGCACCGCCCGCGCCGACCCCCCGTCCAGCAGCGCGGTCAGTTCGCGGGCCGCCGTGCGTCCGAACTCCACGCTGTCCCGGGACAGCGCCGACAGCCACGGCTTGACCATGCGGCACAGCGCGGAGTCCTCCCAGGACACCACCGACACGTCCGTCGGCACCGAGAAGCCGAGTTCGGTCGCTGCCGCGGCGCCGGCCACCGCCATCACGTCGTTGTCGTAGATCAGCGCGGTCGGGGGAGCGGTGCCCTCCAGCACCCGGCGGGTGACCGCCGCGCCCTCGGCGTCGGAGTAGTCCGTCGTCACCGACTTCACCTCGGACAGGCCACGGCGCCCCGCCTCGGCGCGCAGCGTGCGGATCCGGCGCTCGGTGTGGGCGAGGCCCGGCAGGCCGGCGATGTGCACGATCCGCCGGTGGCCGAGGGCGTACAGGCCGTCCACGACCGAGGCCATCGCGCCCGCGTCGTCCGCCCAGACGGTCGACAGGCCGGGGTGCCGGTCGTCGGGCGCACCGCCGATCACCACGGCGGGCAGGCCGAGTTCGTCGAGGAGATCGGGGCGGGGGTCGTCGGTGCGCGGGTCGACGACCAGGACGCCGTCCACCCGGTGCTCGGCCCACCAGCGCCGGTACACCGCGCACTCGTCGGCCACGTCCTCCACCACCTGGAACAGCAGCCCGAGATGGCGTTCCGCCAGCACTTCCTGGATGCCCGAAACGAGTTGCAGGAAGAAGGAGTCCACGCCCAGCGTCTCCGCCCGGCGGGCCAGGACGAAACCGACCGTCGCGGCGCCCTCGCCGGACAGCGCGCGGGCCGCCGTGCTGGGCCGCCAGCCCAGCTCCTCGGCGACCTGACGCACCCGCTCGCGTGTGTCCTCGGAGACTCCGGGCCGGCCGTTCAGCGCGAAGGAGACGGCGCTCTGGGAGACGCCGGCATGCCGTGCGATGTCCTTCATCGTCGGTCGGCGGACCGGTGACCGCTTGCCTGACACGCTGCTTCCCCATTCCCCGGAACTTTCCGCGCCAGTATGCACTAATGCGGTTCAGCTGCGTCAACCTAATGCGCATTAGTCACTAAACAAATTAGCTGTGCGAGACGCATTGACGGGTCCCGGGAGAGGCATGCAAGGTCTGCGTCGTTGGTCAACTCCGCCGCAAAGGAGACCGGTTCGCCGTGCCTGTATCCCGCAGAACCCTCGCTGCCGCCGCCGTCTGTGTCGTCCTGCCGCTGAGCGGCTGCGGTTCCGGAGACGGCGGTGGTTCGACCGACGCCTCGGGCAAGATCGAAGGTGACATCACCTTCCAGACCTGGAATCTGCGCGCCAACTTCAAGGACTACTTCGAGGGCGTTATCGCCGGCTTCGAGAAGAAGTACCCCGGCACCGACGTCAAGTGGATCGACCAGCCCGCCGAGGGCTACGCCGACAAGATCAGCGCGGACGCGGCCGGCGGCACCCTCCCGGACGTCGTCAACGTCTCGCCCGACCTGGTCGCCCCGCTCGCCAAGGCCGGCCTCGCGCTCGACCTCGACAAGGCGGCCGGGCAGTACAAGAAGGAGTATCTGGAAGGGGCCTGGGCCAGCCATCAGATCCCGGGCATGCAGGGCACGTACGCCTTCCCCTGGTACCTCAACACCGGCCCGCTCTTCTACAACAAGTCCCTCTTCAAGGAGGCCGGCCTCGACCCCGAGCAGCCGCCGAAGACGTACGACGAGGTCTTCGACGCCGCGCTGAAGATGGCGGACGAGAGCGACGGCAAGGTCGCCACCCTCGCCAACGTCCCCACCATCGAGGACTTCGGCCGCTACGGCGTCGAGCTGATGAACAAGGAGGGCACCGCCTTCACCTTCAACGACGCCAAGGGAGTCGAACTCCTCACCAAGTACAAGGAGTTGTACGACGCCAAGGCCCTCGACCCGCAGGCGCTGACCGCCACTTCCGAGTCGTCCGGCAAGAAGTTCCTCACCGGCGCCGTCGCCATGAACCCCGGCAGCGCGCTGGACCTCGGCAACTTCAAGAAGCAGGCGCCCAGCCTGTACAAGAACATCGGCATCACCGACCAGATCACCAGCACCGGGCACGTCAACATGTACGTCATGGGCGTGATGGTCAACGCACAGACCAAGCGCACCCCTGCCGCGGTCGCCTTCGCGCACTACGTCACCGACGCCGAGCACCAGATGTCGTTCGCCCAGCAGGTCGCCATCTTCCCCAGCACCGCAGGATCGCTCGACGACCCGTACTTCACCAAGGAGGACGGCACCGACGAGACACGCGTGCGGGTCGCCGCCGCCAAGTCGCTGAAGACCGCCGTCAACTACACGCCCGTGCTGTTCAGCGAGCAGATGAAGACCGAGCTGCGCAACGAGGTCGCCAAGGCGTTGCAGGGCAAGGAGAGCCCCGAGGAAGCTCTCGACAACGCTGTCGAGGCCTGCGACCGGCTCCTTCAGCAGCAGGGATAGCGGGCGATGGCCGGCTCGACCGTCTCCCCGCCGAGGCCCTCCGGGGTGCGGCGCCAACTGCCCACCAGCCCCTGGCTGTTCGCCGTCCCGGGCCTGCTGATCATCGGCGCGTTCATCCTGTACCCGTTCGTCTCCACGCTGATCAACGCCTTCACCGACCGCCGCACCCTGATCCCGGGCGAGTTCGTGGGCCTGGCCAACTTCCGCGAGCTGCTCCACGACGAGATGTTCTGGATCGGGCTGCGCAACAGCACGCTGTACGTCGTCGGCGTCGTGCCCGCGCTGGTGCTCCTGCCGCTGCTGCTCGCGCTGCTCGTGCAGAAGAACATCCCCGGCATCACCTTCTTCCGGTCCGCCTTCTACACCCCGGTCGTCGCCTCGATCGTGGTGGTCGGGCTGATCTGGGTCTGGCTGCTCGACGAGCGCGGACTGGTGAACTCCCTCCTGGAGACGATCGGCGTCGGACGCATCGGGTTCCTCAGCGACCAGTGGCTGCTCCTGCTGAGCGCCATGGCCGTGACGGTCTGGAAGGGCCTCGGCTACTACATGATCATTTACCTGGCCGCGCTCGCCAACGTGCCCCGCGAACTGCACGAGGCGGCCGCCGTGGACGGCGCCGGAGCGGTCCGCCGCTTCCTCACGGTCACCGTGCCCGCCGTCCGCTCCACCATGGTCCTGGTCGGGGCGCTGTCCTCGGTCGCCGCCTTCAAGGTGTTCTCCGAGGTGTATCTGATGGCCGGCCCGAGCGGCGGCCCGGCAGGCCAGGACACCACCCTCGTCATGCTCGTCCAGCGCACCGGCACCGGCCTGACCGGCCGCGTCGGCTACGCCTCGGCGATCTCGGTGGTCGTCTTCGTCGTGACCGTCGCCCTGATGCTGCTCGTGCTGCGCGCCGACCGGAGGGACGAGTCATGAGCGTCATGGAGAAGGCGCGGCCCACGACCGACAAGCCGGCCGCCGCCCGCGAACCCCGCGTCACCGACGAACACGGCCGCCGCATCCGCGTCTGGGAACTCACCCTGCGCTACCTGCTCCTGCTGGCCGTGCTCGCCCTCACCGTCGGCCCGTTCCTGTGGCAGTTGTCGACCTCGCTCAAGGGCCCCACCGAGGACATCTTCAGCTCCCCGCCGAAGTTCCTCCCGGGCGACCCGACGCTCCACAACTACGAACGGGTCGCCGACACCATCCCCGTCTGGGACTACGCCCTGAACTCGCTGAAGGTCGCCACCGCCAACGTCGTGACCAACTGCGTCGGCGCCGCACTCGCCGGCTACGCCCTCGCCCGGCTGCGCTACCGGGGCCGCCGCGCGGCCACCCTCGCCTTCATCCTCGCGATGCTCGTGCCCGTCGAGGGCATCATCATCGCCCAGTTCACCACCATGCGGGAACTCGGCCTCAACAACACCCTCGTCGGCGTCGTCCTGCCCGGCTCCATCAGCGCCCTCAACGTCCTGCTGATGCGCAACGCCTTCCTCAACCTTCCCTACGAGATCGAGGAGGCGGCCTACGTCGACGGGGCCAACGTCTGGCAGCGGTTCCTGCGGATCGCGCTGCCGTCCGTGAAGGGGACCGTCGCCGTCGTCGCGATCTTCGCCTTCATGGGTGCCTGGGACGACTTCCTGTGGCCGCTGATCGTGCTCAGCGACCCGTCCAAGTTCACCCTGACCATCGGCCTCAACTATCTGCACGGCACCTTCGCGGGCGACGAACGCCTCGTCGCCGCGGGCACGATCATCGCCGTTGCGCCGCTGATCGCCCTCTTCGCCTGCCTCCAGCGGTACTTCTTCCGCGGCGTCGGCGAGGGCGCAGTGAAGGGCTGAACCCCCACGAACTCGCCTATCAAGGACACTGCATGCCTGCTGCCGTGCGCTTCGGCGTCAACTACACCCCCAGCGAAGGGTGGTTCCACCACTGGCTCGACTTCGACCCCGACTCCGTACGCGCCGACCTCGACTCGACCGCCGCGCTGGGCCTCGACCACATCCGGGTCTTCCCGCTGTGGCCGTACTTCCAGCCCAACCGCACCCTGATCCGGGGACGCGCGATCGAGCACCTGGTCCAGCTCGTCGACGCCGCCGCCGAACGCGGCCTCGACGTCAACGTGGACGGCCTGCAGGGCCACTTGAGCAGCTTCGACTACCTCCCGGCGTGGACCCGGACCTGGCACCGCCGCAACCTCTTCACCGACCCGGAGGCCGTCGAGGGCCAGGCCGCCTACCTGCGCACCCTGGCGGCGGCGTTGGACGACCGCCCCAACTTCCTCGGCATGACCCTCGGCAACGAGGTCAACCAGTTCTCGGCCGGCCCGCATCCCGACCCCGACCGGGCGACCGAGGCCGAGATCGACCGCTGGCTGGCGCGCATGCTCGCCGCCTGCGAGGAGGGCGCCCCCGGGCGGCTGCATCTGCACGCCGAGTACGACGCCACCTGGTACCAGGACGACCAGCCGTTCACACCCGCCCAGGCCGCCCGGCACGGCGCCGTCACCGCCGTGCACTCCTGGGTCTTCAACGGCACCGCCCAGCGCCACGGCCGCACCTCCGTCCCGACCGAACACCACGCCGCCTACCTCGTCGAGCTGAGCAAGGCCTGGGCCGACGACCCCCACCGCCCCGTCTGGCTCCAGGAGGTCGGCGCGCCCGCACCCCTGATCCCGCCCGAGCACGCCGCCGCCTTCACCGAGGCGACCGTCGCGAGCGCCCTGGACTGCCCCGACCTGTGGGGGATCACCTGGTGGTGCTCCCACGACGTGTCCCGGGACCTGGCCGACTTCCCCGACCTCGAATACGGGCTCGGCCTGCTGACCAACGACCGCAAGCCGAAGGACACCGCCCGGGTACTGGAGCGGGCGGCCCGTGGGCCGCGGCAGGCGCCCGCGCCGCGTACGACGGCGCTGACCGTCCCCGCCGATCCGTCCACCCGCTCGCTCTGCGCACCGGGCGGCCCCGTCTTCGACGCCTTCTTCCGGCTGGTCGCCGACGGCGTCCGCCCCACCACCGTCCTCGACGTGCGCGCCGCCGACCAGGACCACCTGTCCGCACGCGGCATCACCGAGGTCGTCGCTCCCGATCAGGTACTCCCCGCCCCACAAGGAGGCACCCGCTCGTGAACCCCACCAGACGCACCGTCCTCATCGCCGGCGCCACGGCCGCCCTGCTGCCCTCGCTCCCGGCCTTCGGCGCACCCAAGGCCAAGGCCGCCGCCCTCCAGCCGTACGCCTCCTACTGGTATCCGGACTCCCTGCCCGCCGGCACCCCGGGCACCGGCATCACCTGGCGCAGCCTGAAGTCCTGGCGCCCGGCCGACGACCCGGACCTCGCCTTCAACGCGTCGACCGTCCCCCTCGCCGCGCGCTTCACCCCCACCCCGGCCAACCCGACCGCCCGCACGGACCAGGCCCGCATCCAGTCCCTCGTCTCCTTCGGACCCACCGCGGGCAACCCCTCCCAGGGCTCGGCCACCGCCGACTACTACGCCCTCACACACTGGGCGTACATCGACGAGCTGGTGTTCTGGGGAGGCTCCTCCGGCGAAGGGCTCGTCCTGGCGCCGAACGCGCCGATCGTCGACGCCGCCCACCGCCACGGCGTGCCCGTCCTCGGCAACATCTTCCTGCCGCCCGTCGCCTACGGCGGACAGCTTCAGTGGACCCGTGACCTGGTGCAGAAGGACGCGGCCGGGCGGTATCCGCTGGCCGAGCGGCTGGTCGCGGTCGCGGCGGCGTACGGCTTCGACGGGTGGTTCGTCAACGCCGAGACCAGCGGCGGGAACGCTGAGCTGGGCGCGGACATGCTGGGCTTCCTGCGCGAGCTGAAGACGCTTGCGCAGGTGAAGGGCCAGCGGGTGACCTGGTACGACTCGATGACCGTGAACGGGAGCGTGAGCTGGCAGGGGGCGCTCAACTCCCAGAACGAGCCGTTCTTCCAGGCGGCCGACGACATGTTCGTGGACTTCCGGTGGACGGCGGCGAAGCTGACGTCGTCCGGGCAGCGCGCCCAGGAACTGGGGCGCGGCCGCTACGAGTTGTGGGCGGGCGTCGACGTCGAGGCGAACGGCTGGAACTCGTCCGTGAACTGGGACGCCATCGTGCCGCGCGACAAGGCGCATGTGGCGTCGGTCGGCTTCTACCGGCCCGAGTGGACCCGCAATCACCTGCCGGCGGACGGGCGGAGCCCGGGGGACTTCCACGCCGCCGACGACCGGTTCTGGACCGGCCGGTCACTGGATCCCTCGCGGCCGGACGGCACGGACGGTTGGCGGGCGCCGGCCGTGACCGTCGCCGACCGGTCGACGGTCACCTCGGTGCCGTTCGCGAGCGTGTTCAACACCGGGCACGGGCTGCGGTGGTACGAGGACGGTGAGGTGACGTCGGATGTGCCATGGAATCACCTGGGCCTGCAGGACCGGCTGCCGTCCCGGCGCTGGGTCGTGCACACCGACGGGCGGCGACCGGCCGTGACCTTCGACTTCGCGGACGCGTGGCACGGCGGCAGCAGTGTGCTCGTCGCCGGTGAACCGGACCGGCCCGCGGTCCTGGAGCTGTATGCGACACGGCTGCCGGTCACCGCGGACACGGTCGTCGAGCTGACCCATCGGACCGACGCGGGCGGCGTGCAGGTCGAGCTGGCCGTCGCCACCGCCGAGCCCACCGCTCCGGGGGCGACACCGCCGTACACCTACTTCCCCGTGACCTCGGCCGACGGCTGGCACACCGCGACCGTAAGGCTCACCGGCCTGACCGGCACCGCACACGCCATCGGCGTCCGGCTCACCGCGACCGACGGCGGCCCCGTGCGATGGCGGCTCGGTGGCCTCGCGGTCCGCACCGGCACGCGGACGCCCGCCGCACCCACCGGCCTCCGCATCACCGCGGCCTCGGGCGGCGACCTGCGCTTCGCCTGGGCCCCGGCCCCCGGCGACGCACGCCACCACACCCTGCACCGCCTCCTGCCCGACGGCACCCGGCGCTTCCTCGGCGGCACCTGTCAGCGCGCGTTCTTCGTCGGCGGCCTGCGACCCGAACCGGGCGAAGCGGCGGCACGGTTCGAAGTACGTGCCGTAGGGGAGCTGTACACCACGTCGGATCCCGCGACCGTCACCCACCGCTGGTAACAACCCGGACGACCTACCTACGGAGCACCCCGTATGCATGACGACCGCAACCTGGTCGAAGCCCGCCTCAAGCGCGTCCTCGACGAGCGCGTCCGCCCCGCCGTGTACCCCGAGTCCGTGCCGCTGGACGTGGCGGTGTGGCATGCGCCCGGCGAGCCGGTGCCCGTCGCCGAGGGGCTCGCGGCCGAACCCGAGCCGATCGAGGTGGGCGCCCGCTGGGGTGCTCCGTGGGGCACGAGCTGGTTCCGGGTCACCGGGACCGTGCCCGAGGCGTGGGCCGGGAGGACCGTCGAGGCGCTGCTGGACCTCGGGTTCGACGAGAACATGCCCGGCTTCCAGTGCGAGGGCCTGGTCTACCGGCCCGACGGCACCCCGGTGAAGGGCCTCAACCCGCGCAACCAGTGGGTGCGCATCGGCGCCCCGGTGGCGGGCGGCGAGGAGGTGCGGCTGCACATCGAGGCGGCCTCCAACCCCGTCATCCTCGACTACCACCCCTTCCTGCCCACGCGGTTGGGCGACAAGGAGACCGCCGGCGGCGAACCCCAGTACACGCTCACCCGCATGGACCTCGCCGTCCTCGACGAGAACGTGTGGCAGCTCGTCATCGACCTGGAGGTGCTCGGCGAGCTGATGGCCGAGCTGCCGGTGGAGTCGGCGCGGCGCTGGGAGATCCTGCGGGCCGTGGACCGGGCGCTGGACGCGATCGACCTCCAGGACGTGGGCGGTACGGCGGGGCGGGCGCGGGAACGACTGGCCGGGGTGCTCGCCGCGCCCGCCGTGCCGTCGGCGCATCGCATCAGCGCCGTCGGACACGCGCACATCGACTCGGCGTGGCTGTGGCCGCTGCGCGAGACCGTGCGCAAGGTGGCCCGGACGACCTCCAACATGACCGCACTGATCGAGGACGAGCCCGACTTCGTCTTCGCCATGTCGCAGGCCCAGCAGTGGGCGTGGGTGAAGGAGCACCGGCCCGAGGTGTGGGCGCGGGTGAAGAAGGCGGTGGCGGACGGGCGGTTCGTGCCGGCCGGCGGGATGTGGGTGGAGTCGGACACCAACATGCCCGGATCGGAGGCGATGGCCCGGCAGTTCGTGCACGGAAAGCGGTTCTTCCTCGACGAGTTCGGCATCGAGAACGACGAGGCCTGGCTGCCCGACACCTTCGGCTTCGCCGCCGGACTGCCGCAGATCATCAAGGCGGCGGGCTCCAAGTGGCTGCTGACCCAGAAGATCTCCTGGTCGCAGACCAACAAGTTCCCGCATCACACCTTCTGGTGGGAGGGCATCGACGGCACCCGGATCTTCACCCACTTCCCGCCCGTCGACACCTACAACTGCTCGATGAAGGGCAGCGAGATCGCCCACGCGGCACGGAACTTCAAGGACAAGGGCAGGGCCCGGCACTCCCTCGCGCCCACCGGCTGGGGCGACGGAGGCGGTGGCACGACCCGCGAGATGATCGCCAAGTCGGCGCGGCTGCGCGACCTCGAGGGCTCCGCCACCGTCGTCTGGGAGACCCCGGACGCCTTCTTCCGCAAGGCCGAGGCCGAGTACCCCGACCCGCCCGTCTGGGTCGGCGAGCTCTACCTCGAACTCCATCGCGCCACCCTCACCAGCCAGGCCAGGACCAAGCAGGGCAACCGCCGCAGCGAACACCTCCTGCGCGAGGCGGAGCTGTGGGCCGCCACGGCCGCCGTACGCACCGGGTTCCCCTACCCCTACGAGGAGCTGGACCGCATCTGGAAGACGGTCCTGCTGCATCAGTTCCACGACATCCTGCCCGGCTCGTCCATCGCGTGGGTGCACCGCGAGGCACGTGCCACGTACGACCGCCTCGCGGGCGAGCTGACGGCGATCATCGACTCGGCGCAGCGCGCCCTGGCCGGCCAGGGGGAGCGCGAGCTGGTCTTCAACGCGGCCCCGCACACGCGCGACTGCGTACCGGCCGGCGGGGCGCGCACCCCGGTGACCGAAGGCCGGACGGCCCTGACGCCACGCCCGGACGGCGGCTTCGTCCTCGACAACGGCCTGCTGCGTATCGAGATCGACGCGCGGGGCCTGGTGGTGTCGGCGTACGACATCGAGGCCGACCGCGAGACGATCGCACCCGGCGGGGCCGCGGGCCTCCTCCAACTGCACCCCGACTTCCCGAACATGTGGGACGCCTGGGACGTCGACGAGTTCTACCGCCATACGGTCACCGACCTGACCGAGGTGGACGAGCTCACCCCCGGCGCGGACGGCGCGTCGGTGCGGATCGTCCGGTCCTTCGGCGACTCCCGTGTCACCCAGCACCTGTCCCTCGCGGCGGGGGAGCGGCGGCTGCTGTGCGACACCGAGGTCGACTGGCACGCGACGGAGAAGTTCCTGAAGCTCGCCTTCCCGCTCGACGTGCACGCGGAGCGGTATGCGTCGGAGACCCAGTTCGGGCACTTCTACCGGCCCACGCACACCAACACCAGCTGGGAGGCGGCGAAGTTCGAGGCCTGCAACCACCGTTTCGTGCACGTGGCGGAGCCGGGCTGGGGCGTCGCCGTCGTCAACGACTCGACGTACGGCCATGACGTCACCCGCACCGTCCGCACCGACGGCGACCGCGGCACGACCACCACGGTGCGCGTCTCCCTGCTGCGCGCCCCACGCTTCCCGGACCCCGAGACCGACCAGGGCGTGCACCGGTTCCGGCACGCCCTGGTGCCGGGCGCGGGCGTCGGGGACGCGGTGCGCGAGGGCTGGCGGATCAATCTGCCGGAGCGGCGGATCACCGGCGCCCGCGAAGTCGCCCCGCTGGTGACGGTGGACCAGGACGCGGTCGTGGTCACGGCCGTCAAGCTGGCCGACGACGGCAGCGGGGACGTGGTGGTGCGCCTGCACGAGGCCCACGGCGGCCGGGTAGGGGCCACCCTGACGGCGGACTTCGAGGTCGCGGACGTCGCGGCGACGGATCTGCTGGAACGCCCGCTGCCCGAGAGCCCGGAGTACGACGGGCGGCGCGTCGCCCTGCGGTTGCGGCCCTTCGAACTGGTGACGCTGCGGTTGCGCCGGGCCTTGTAGCACGGACGGGGGACAGCGGCGCGCCATCGCGGCCCGGGACGCCAACCATCTCCACACTCAAGGACGCTGGCGTCCCGTTCGCGCGCCCTGGAGGCACTCTTGAAGCTCGTCACGCGAGCCCAGCTCGGCTGGCCCGCATCAGCCGCACCCGCGCAGCCCTCGGCCGAGGGCGTGAAGGTCCACTACGAAGGCGCGCCGGTCAGCGTGAAACTCCTCGACGACCACGACCTCTGCCTCGCCAAATGGAAAGCGATCCGCAAGGACCACCTCGCGAACGAGAAGGAGAACTACTCGGACATCGCCTACAACTACGGCGCCTGCCCGCACGGCCATCTCCTGGAGGGACGCGGCCTCGGCAGGCGCACCGGGGCCAACGGCAACCAGGAACTCAACCGCGCCCACTACGCGATCTGCGGCCTGGTGGGATCGCAGGGACTGACCAAGCCGACGGACGCGATGCTGGGTGCCATCCGCGACGGCATCGAGCTGCTGCGCCGCCACGGTGCCGGCAAGGAGATCAAGGGCCACCGGGACGGCTTCGCCACGCAGTGCCCCGGCACCCACCTGTACGCATGGGTGCGCAAGGGAGCCCCACGCCCCGGCGGCTCGCCGACCGTGCCGGGCCCGCGGCCGGTGATCGACCTTTCGAAGGTGGTCGCCGCGGCCCTGCACGACCCCGACAGGGCCAGCACCCCGGTGTCGTATGCGGGCGTGCGCACCGTGGAGAAGGCGCTCGTCGCGGAGGGCCTGCTCGCCGCCCGGCACGCCGACGGCCACTTCGGCGCGGCGAGCGTCGAGGCGTACTCCGCCTGGCAGCACCGCTGCGGCTTCAACGGCACGGACGCCGACGGCATCCCCGGCCAGGTGTCCCTGAACCGACTCGGCGAAGCCCACGGCTTCGACGTGCGTCCGTAGGACCCGGCGGAGGGTGTCAGCCGCCGAGCTGCGTCCTCAGCCACTGCTCGACCTCGCCGACATGCGCGGCGGCCGCGGCCCGGGCCGCCTCCGGGTCGCGAGCCACCAGGGCGCGGTGGATCGCGGCGTGTTCGCGGCGGGTGCGGGTGAAGGCGCCCTCCTCCTGGTAGCCGCGCCAGACGCGGGCCCGGAAGGTGCGCGACGACAGGCCCTCCAGGATCGCGGCCATGGTGTCGTTGCCCGCGGCGAGGGCGATCTCGCGGTGGAACGCCAGGTCGTGGGCGAGGATCTCCTCGGGGTCGTCCGTGGCGTTCATCGCCGTCAGGTGCTTCTCGACCTCCGCGAGCTGGTCCGGTGTGATCCGCGCCGCCGCCATGGCGGTCGCCGTCGACTCCAGGATGCGCCGCACCTCCAGCAGCTCCACCAGACGCGGGCCCCGTGAGAGGTCGGCCACCACGCCGAACGTCTCCAGCAGATCGCCGGCCTCGAGCTGGGTGACGTAGATGCCCGAGCCGTGCCGGGCCTCCAGCACTCCCAGCACGGTGAGCGCGCGGATCGCCTCGCGCATCGAGCTGCGGGAGATGCCGAGCCGCGCCGCCAGATCGCGCTCGGTCGGCAGCCGCTGGCCGGGCTCGAGGCGTCCCTCCGCGATCATCGCCTTGATCTGCTCGATGGCGCGCTGTGTCACGGTGCCCTTCTGCGGGGCTGTCTCGTCCACGCCATTCCTCCTGTCGCCCGGTGCGCCGCAGTGTAGCCCCGGAGGTGGTCCGACCACTATCGGTCCGATCCCTGGAAAAATGCCTCTGGAGGGTGTTCTTCTGAGGGAGTGGTCTGATAAGTATGCGGGCATCTGCTCGAACAAGCTCAACGAGGAGCCGCCAGATGCCCGGCAGGACAGTGAGCAAGAGGAAGCGGAACAGGTCCCGGATCTTCGGCGCGGTGGCGGCGGTGGCCGGCGCCTCGCTCGTGCTCGCCGCATGCGGAAGTACCAACGACACCGGCGCGACGAGCGCCGAAGGCGGTGGCGGCAGCGGCAAGGTCGGGGTGATCCTGCCCCTGCTGACCTCGCCGTTCTGGCAGTCGTACAACGACTACGTGCCGAAGATGGCCGACTCCGAAGGAGTCGACGCGCTCAAGACGGTCAACTCCAACAGCGACCCCTCCCAGCAGATCACCGACATCAACAACCAGCTCAACCAGGGCGTCAAGGGCCTGGTCGTCGCCCCGCTGGACAGCGCCGCCATCGAGGCCGGCCTCGACCAGGCCGAGCGCAAGGGCGTGCCGGTCGTCGCGGTCGACGTGGCGCCGGACAAGGGCAAGGTCGCGATGGTGGTGCGCGCCAACAACGTGGCGTACGGCGAGAAGGCCTGCCAGTACCTGGGCGAGCAGATCCCCTCCGGCAAGGTCGTGCAGATCATGGGCGACCTCGCCTCCGTCAACGGCCGCGACCGCTCAGAGGCCTTCCGCGCCTGCGTGAAGAAGAACTTCCCCAAGCTGAAGGTCCTGGAGATACCGGCCAAGTGGGAGTCCGACGCCGCGGCCTCCAAGCTGGACACCCTCCTGAACGCCAACCCCGACATCAAGGGCATCTACATGCAGGCCGGCGGCGTCTACCTCGCGCCGACCCTCCAGACCCTCAAGTCGAAGGGCATGCTGAAGAAGGCGGGGCAGGCCGGGCACATCACCATCGTCTCCAACGACGGCATCCCGCAGGAGTACGACGCCATCCGCAAGGGCGAGATCGACGCGACCGTCTCCCAGCCCGCCGACCTGTACGCCAAGTACGGCATGTACTACATCAAGGCGGCGATGGAGGGGAAGAAGTTCGAGCCCGGCCCGACCGACCACGACTCGACCATCGTCAAGCTCCCCAGCGGCATCCTGGAGGACCAGCTCCCCGCCCCGCTGGTCACCAAGGACAACGTCGACGACCCCAAGCTCTGGGGCAACACGGTCAAATGACGACGCCACTCGTCGACGCGCGGGGCATCGTCAAGCGCTACGGCCCCACCACCGCCCTCGCCGACGGACGCCTCACCGTCCTGCCCGGCGAGTCCCACGCCCTCGTCGGCCGCAACGGCGCCGGCAAGTCGACCCTGGTCAACATCCTCACCGGACTCCAGGCCGCCGACGCGGGCGAGGTCCGCTTCGACGGCCGGCCGGCGCCCGCCCTGGCCGACCGCGACGCCTGGCGCCGCAAGGTGGCCTGCGTCTACCAGAAGCCCACCGTCGTCCCCGAGCTGACGGTCGCCGAGAACCTGTTCATCAACCGGCAGCCGCTCAACCGCGGGTTCATCAGCTGGCGCAAGCTGCGGTCGCAGGCCGCTGACCTCCTTGCCACCTGGGACGTGCACGTCGACCCGGACGCCCGCACCTGGGACCTCAAGGTCGAGGACCGCCAAATGGTGGAGATCGCCCGGGCGCTCAGCTTCGGCGCCCGCTTCATCATCCTCGACGAGCCCACCGCCCAGCTCGACAACCGTGAGATCGAGCGGCTGTTCGGGCGCATGCGGGCGCTGCAGGACTCCGGCGTCACCTTCCTGTTCATCTCGCACCACCTCCAGGAGGTGTACGAGGTCTGCCAGACCGTCACGGTCCTGCGCGACGCCCGCTGGATCACCACCGCCCCGGTCGCCGAACTGCCGCGCCGGGCCCTGGTGGAGGCCATGGCGGGGGAGTCCCTTGAGGCCATCGCCGAGCAGGCCGTCGATCCCAGGGACGTCGACCACGACGCCCCCGTCCTCCTCGAAGCCCGCGGGCTCACCTCACCGGCGTACGACGACATCGACCTCACCGTCCGCCGCGGCGAGGTCGTCGGACTCGCCGGCATCAGCGGCAGCGGCAAGGTCGAGCTCGCCGAGTCCTTCGCCGGACTGCACACCCCGACCGCCGGGACGGCTCAACTGGACGGCCGGCGGCTGCCGTTCGGCGATGTGCGGGCCGCCCTCGACGCCGGTGTCGCCTGCGTCCCCCGCGACCGGCACGACCAGGGCCTGGTCTCCGGCATGACCATCGGCGACAACGCCACGATGACCGTCCTGGACCGGCTCGGCCGCCTCGGCTTCGTCGGCACCGACCGCAGGCGCGGCGTCGCCACCGCCCTCATCGAACGCCTCGACATCCACACCGAGGGCCCCGACCAGCCCGTCTCCGACCTGTCCGGCGGCAACGCGCAGAAGGTCGTCATGGCCCGCGCGCTCGCCTCCGACCCCCGGCTGCTCGTGCTGATCAACCCCACCGCCGGCGTCGACGTGAAGTCCAAGGAGTCCCTGCTGGCCCGCGTGGACAGCGCCCGCGAGGACGGCATCGCCGTACTCGTCGTCTCCGACGAACTCGACGACCTGCGCCGCTGCGACCGCGTCCTCGTCCTGTTCCACGGCCATGTCGTCGCCGAGCACCCGGCGGGCTGGCGCGACCACGAGCTGATCGCCTCCATCGAAGGAGTGGACCATGGCTGACACCAAGGCCCCACCGGTTACGCCCGTCAAGGTCCCGGACGCCCGTGCGGCCAGGGCGGTGCTGCTCCGCCGGGCCCGTGAACTCGCCCTGGTCCCCGCCCTGTTGCTGCTCATGGTGCTCGGCGCGGTGGTCAACGACTCGTTCCTCACCGAGCGCAACCTCATCTCGATCCTCGGTGCCTCCGCCGCCCTCGCGATGGTCGTCCTCGCCGAATCCCTCGTCCTCATCACCGGCAAGTTCGACCTGTCCCTGGAATCGGTCGTCGGCATCGCACCCGCCGTGGGCGCGCTTCTCGTGCTGCCCGCCGCCAAGTCCGGCTGGGGCACCGAACTCCCCGCCGCCCTCGCCCTGCTGGCGATCCTCGTGGTCGGCGCGGCCGTGGGTGCCTTCAACGGCATCCTCGTCGTGAAGTTCAAACTCAACGCGTTCATCGTGACGCTCGCGATGCTGATCGTGCTGCGCGGTCTGCTGGTCGGCGCGACCAAGGGCAAGACGCTGTTCGGGATGCCCGACAGCTTCTACTCCCTCGCCACCACCACGTTCATTGGCATCCCGATGTCCGTGTGGCTCGCAGCGGCCGCCTTCGCCACCGCCGGGTTCGTGCTCAAGTACCACCGCATCGGACGCGCCCTGTACGCCATCGGCGGCAACGCGGACGCCGCCCGCGCGGCCGGTATCCGGGTCGAGCGCGTGATGCTCGGCGTGTTCATCGTGGCGGGCACCCTCGCGGCCGTCGGCGGGATCATCCAGACGGGCTACGTCGGCGCGATCAGCGCCAACCAGGGCAACAACATGATCTTCACCGTGTTCGCGGCCGCGGTGATCGGCGGCATCAGCCTGGACGGCGGCCGGGGCACCATGTTCGGCGCCCTGACCGGCGTACTCCTGCTGGGTGTCGTCCAGAACCTGCTCACCCTCGCCCAGGTCCCGTCGTTCTGGATCCAGGCCATCTACGGCGGAATCATCCTGATCGCCCTCATGATCGCCCGTGTGACCACGGGCCGGGCCCAGGACTGACCCCCGGCTGCCCACCGCCCCTGACGGAAAGGACTTCAGTGTCCCAGGCCCCCGGCACACCCACCCGCGTCACCGCGGTCGACACCTATGACATCCGCTTCCCCACCTCGCGCGAGCTCGACGGCTCCGACGCGATGAACCCGGACCCCGACTACTCGGCCGCGTACGTCGTGCTGCGCACCGACGGGGCGGACGGCCACGAGGGGCACGGGTTCACCTTCACCATCGGGCGGGGCAACGAGATCCAGGTCGCCGCGATCGAGGCCCTGCGCGGCCATGTCGTGGGCCGGTCCGTCGAGGAGCTGTGCGCCGACCCGGGGACCCTCAACCGCGACCTGATCGGCGACAGCCAGCTGCGCTGGCTCGGCCCCGAGAAGGGCGTGATGCACATGGCGATCGGCGCCGTCATGAACGCCGTGTGGGACCTCGCCGCCAAACGCGCCGACAAGCCCCTGTGGCGCCTGCTCGCCGACGCCGACCCGGAGTGGATCGTCCGCCAGATCGACTTCAGGTACCTCACCGACGCGCTCACCCCCGAGGAGGCGCTGGCCCTCCTGCGCCGGGGACGGGAGGGCACGCAGGAGCGCACAGCCCGGCTCCTGGAGCGCGGCTACCCCGCCTATACCACCTCCGCCGGCTGGCTCGGCTACGACGACGAGAAGCTGACCCGGCTCGCCGCCCAGGCCGTCGCCGACGGCTTCCGGCAGATCAAGCTGAAGGTCGGCGCCGACCTGGAGGACGACGTACGGCGCTGCCGCGTCGCCCGCTCGGTCGTCGGGCCGGACATCCGCATGGCCATCGACGCCAACCAGCGCTGGGACGTGGCCGAGGCGATCCGCTGGACCAAGGCACTCGCCGAGTTCGACCCGTACTGGATCGAGGAGCCCACCAGCCCCGACGACGTCCTCGGCCACGCCGCCATCCGCGAGGCCGTCGCCCCGGTCAGGGTCGCCACCGGGGAGCACGTGCAGAACCGGGTCGTCTTCAAGCAGCTCCTCCAGGCCGGCGCCCTCGACGTCCTCCAGATCGACGCGGCCCGCGTCGGCGGCGTCAACGAGAACCTCGCCATCCTGCTGCTCGCCGCCAAGTTCGGCGTCCCGGTCTGTCCGCACGCGGGCGGCGTCGGACTGTGCGAACTCGTCCAGCACCTGTCGATGTACGACTACGTCGCGGTCACCGGCACCACCGAGGACCGCGTCATCGAATACGTCGACCATCTGCACGACCACTTCCTCGACCCGGTGGTGATCAGGGAAGGTCACTACAGGGCACCCACCGCGCCCGGCTTCTCGGCCGCCATGCGACCCGAGTCGATCGCGCGGTACACATTCCCGGACGGCGCCTTCTGGGCCGCCGACCTCGACGCTTCCGGAAAGAAGGGGCACGCGGCATGAACGACTTCGACGGTCTCAAGGCGCTGGTGACGGGAGGCGCCTCCGGCATCGGCCGGGCCACGGCCGAACTCCTCGCCGCGCGCGGCGCCCAGGTCGCCGTACTCGACCTGGACCCGTCCTCCGTCGACAAGCCGCTGCTCGCCTTCCGCGCCGACGTCACCGACGACACTTCCGTACGGGAGGCCGTGGCGGCCGCCGTCGCCGAGCTCGGCGGGCTGGACGTGGTGGTCAACAACGCCGGCATCGGCGCTCAGGGCACCGTCGAGGACAACGACGACGCCGAGTGGCACCGGGTCATGGACGTCAACGTCGTCGGCATGGTGCGGGTGGCCCGCGCCGCCCTGCCGCATCTGCGGCAGTCGTCGCACGCGGCGATCGTCAACACCTGCTCCATCGCGGCCACGGCAGGGCTCCCGCAGCGCGCGCTGTACAGCGCCACCAAGGGCGCCGTGTACTCGCTCACCCTCGCCATGGCCGCCGACCACGTCCGCGAGGGCATCCGCGTCAACTGCGTCAACCCGGGTACGGTCGACACCCCCTGGGTCGGCCGCCTCCTCGACGCCGCCGCCGATCCGGCCGCCGAACGCGGCGCCCTGGAGGCCCGCCAGCCCACCGGCCGTCTCGTCTCCGCCACCGAGGTCGCCGGCGCCATCGCCTACCTGGCGAGCCCGCTCTCCGGCGCCACGACCGGCACCGCCCTCGCCGTCGACGGCGGCATGCAGGGCCTGCGGCTGCGGCCGGCGGGCCAGTGAGCACCCCGAGCGGGCTCGGCTTCGGGGCCGCCGTCATCGGCAACCTCTTCACCGAGGTCGACGAGGAGCAGGCGTACCAGGCGGTGGACGCCGCCTGGCAGTGCGGTGTCCGCTACTACGACACGGCGCCCCACTACGGCCTCGGCCTGTCCGAACGCCGCCTCGGCGCGGCTCTGCGTGAGCACCCCCGCGAGGAGTACACGCTCTCCACGAAGGTGGGCCGCCGGCTGGAACCGTCCACCGACGGCGGCGACGACCTGGCGCACGGCTTCGCCGTGCCCGCCACCCATCGCCGCGTCTGGGACTTCACCGAGGACGGCATACGGCGCACCCTGGACGCCAGCCTGGAACACCTCGGCCTCGACCGCGTCGACATCGTCTACCTGCACGACCCCGACGACCATGCCGAGCAGGCCTTCCGGGAGGGCTACCCGGCCCTGGAGAAGCTCCGCGCGGAAGGCGTCGTCGGCGCGATCGGCGCCGGCATGAACCAGGCGGAGATGCTCACCCGCTTCGTCCGCGACACCGACGTCGATGTGGTGCTGTGCGCCGGCCGCTACACGCTGCTCGACCAGAGCGCGCTGGACGAGCTGCTGCCGGCGGCTGTCTCCAGGGGCACGTCCGTCGTCATCGGCGGCGCCTTCAACTCCGGCCTGCTCGCGGATCCCAAGCCGGGGGCGACGTACAACTACACGCGGGCGCCCGGCGAGTTGCTGGACCGGGCCCTGCGCATGAAGGAGGTCGCCGAGCGGCACGGCATGAGCCTGCGCGCCGCCGCGCTGGCCTTCTGCGCGGCTCACCCCGCTGTCAGCAGCGTCCTGGTGGGTGCCCGCTCGGCTGACGAAATCCGGGACGCCGCCGTCCAGTTCGCCACCCCGGTCCCCGACTCCTTCTGGCAGGAGCTGCGGGACACCGGACTCCTGGCCAGGGAGGAACCCTCATGAGAGTCGCCCTGCACACCAAGGTCCGCGCGGACCGCATCGCCGAGTACGAGGCCGCCCACCGGGAGGTGCCGGTCGAGCTCACGGACGCCATCCGGGCCGCCGGGGCGACGTCCTGGACGATCTGGCGCAGCGGCACCGACCTCTTCCACGTCCTGGACTGCGAGGACTACGGCCGCCTCCTCGCCGAGCTGGAGAAACTCCCGGTCAACGTGGTCTGGCAGGCTCGGATGGCCGAACTGCTCGACGTGGTGCACGACTACTCCGGGGAGGGCGTGGACGCCGGTCTGCCCGTCGTATGGGAGCTGCCGTGACCGTCGTCGACGCCCACCACCACGTCTGGGACCTGTCGGTTCGGGACCAGGACTGGATCACCGGCCCCGAACTCCAGCCGCTCAGAAGGAACTTCGGCATCGCCGACCTGGCCCCTGAGGCGCGGGCTGCCGACGTCACCCGCGCCGTCCTCGTCCAGACGGTCACCGTGCCCGAGGAGACCCCGGAGTTCCTGGCCCTCGCCGCCGAGCACGAGCTGATCGCTGGCGTCGTCGGCTGGACCGACCTCACCCGTCCGGACGTCGCCGAGGAACTGGCCCGGTTGCGGGAGCTGCCCGGCGGGCGCTATCTCAAGGGCATCCGCCACCAGGTGCAGGGCGAGCCCGACCCGCAGTGGCTGCTGCGTGCGGACGTACGGCGCGGGCTCGCCGCCGTGGCGGAGGCGGGGCTGGTCTACGACCTGGTGGTCCTGCCGCACCAGCTCCCCGCGTGCGCCAAGGCGGCGGCCGCACTGCCCGAACTCACCTTCGTCCTGGACCACTTGGGCAAGCCGCCCATCGCCTCCGGCGCCCTCGAACCCTGGGCCTGTCACCTGCGCGCCCTGGCCGCGCACCCCAACACGGTGTGCAAGCTCTCCGGCATGGTCACCGAGGCCGACCTCGCCTCCTGGACGGCCGACGACCTGCGCCCGTACGCCGATGTGGTGCTGGAGGCGTTCGGCCCGGACCGGATGATGTTCGGCTCGGACTGGCCGGTGTGCACGCTGGCGGCGTCGTACGGTCAAGTCGTCGCCGCGGCCCGGGAGCTGACCGGGAAGTCCGACCGCCAGCAGATCTTCGAGGGGACCGCCACCCGCGTCTACGACCTCTGAGCCACCTCGGCCAGCCTGGTCGGCGGCAGATACTCCCGCACATACGTCCGCTCCCAGCACGCGCCCGTCTCCCGCAGCTCACGCCAGGTCGTGTACCGGTAGCGGAAGAGGCGGGCGCGCACGAAGCGCGGCGGCTCGTCGGGCGGGAAGGGCGAGCGGCGCAGCAGCTTCAGCGTGTCGCGGTCGTTCTCCAGCAGCCGCTCCACCAGGGCGCCGAACCATGAGCCGGCGTAGGCGGGCGACAGCGCGGCGAACCACATCAGCCAATCCAGGCGCAGATGGTACGGAGCGAACTGGCGCGGCCAGCGCCGGGGATCGCCCGGCTTGCCCTTGAACTCGTACTCCCGCCAGTCCGACTCCTCGCGCGGCGCGTCGTCGACGGTCCCCTCCACGACCACCTCGTACCGGACCCTGCTGACGCTGCCGAAGGCGCCGTAGGTGTTGACCAGGTGGAGCGGGTCGAAGGAGCGGTTCATGATCTGGCGGCGGGAGATCATGTTGGCGACCGGGCGGTAGCTCAGCAGGACGAGGAGCGCGGCGACCGCGAGGACCACGACCTCGTACCACAGCGGCGCCCCGGCCACGGAGGGCGGATCGCTCGGGAACTCCAGCGCCGACAGGGCCAGCACGATGGTGATCCAGTTCAGCCAGGAGAAGTTGCCCGACAGGACCAGCCACAGTTGGGTGACGATCATCAGGGCGGCGGCGGCCGTCGCGATCGGCTGCGGGGCGAAGAGGAAGACCGGCACGACGAGCTGGGTGAAGTGGTTGGCGGCCACTTCGACCCGGTGCAGGGGCTTGGGAAGATGGTGGAAGAACCAGCTCAGCGGGCCCGGCATCGGCTGGGTCTCGTGGTGGTGGTCCAGGCAGGTCAGCTTCCGCCAGCAGGCGTCGCCGCGCATCTTGATCAGACCGGCGCCGAACTCCACCCGGAACAGGATCCAGCGCAGCAGGAACAGCACCACGATCGGCGGCGCCACCTCGTCGTTGCCCAGGAACACCGCGAGGAAGCCGACCTCCAGCAACAGCGACTCCCAGCCGAACGAGTACCAGGTCTGTCCGACGTTCACGATCGACAGGTACAGCGCCCACGGCACCAGCCACAGCAGCATGGCGCCCCACAGGGGCACGAAGGAGTCGAGGCCGGCCAGCAGCGCCGCCGAGACCGCGCAGCCCGTCCAGGCGCAGGCGGCGAAGAACCGGTCCGAGTAGTGCAGTTGGAACACGCTGGGCGCGGCCCGGAAGCGGACCTGTGCGACGAAGCGCGGCACGGGCAGCATGCCGCGCGCGCCCATCAGCGCCCGGAACTGCAGGGCCGCCGTCAGGAACGCGACGAGGTACACGCCGGCCAGAGCCCGCTGGAAGACCAGTCGGCTCGTCCAGTATTCCGGTGCGACGAACCAGTCCATGGCCGTACCCCTCCTTCCTCATTGTCGCGCCACGCGACCCATGTGACTCTGCGTATACCACCTCTCCGCTTGTGTAACCCAAGCGAGTGAGACAGACACTGCGCGCCCCCGTCGGCGAATCACTCCCGTCGCACCGGTCGAAGAATCCGGCAAACCCTGGCAAGGTGGCTCCATGGTTGATCGGGGAGCGAGCGCCCTGTCACTCCCGGACGACTGGCCCGCCCACCCGGATCCGATCCTGGCGCTCAACCAGATGGGCACCTTCGACTGGGACCTGGACAATGGCGTCTTCCACATGGACGCCCAGGCCCACGAGGTCTTCGACCTGCGCCCCGACGAGTACGACGGAAACCCCGCGACCCTGGCGATCAGGGTGCCGCCGCCCGAGGCCTACCGGCTGGACGGCCTGGTCTCCCAGGCCCTGAAGGACGGCAGCGAGAACTACGGCGCCTACTTCCGCATCCGCTGCCGCGACGGCCACCTGCGCTGGACCCACACCCAGGGCCACATCCGCCGCGACGAGACGGGCCGCCCGCGCCGCATCATCGGCATCGTCCGGGACGCCACCGCTGAACTCGCCCAGAGCGAGGAGCGGCGCGAGCAGGCCGCCGACGACGAGGCCCGCCGGCAGCAGACCAACGTCGTCCAGCTCACCACGGCCGCCCTCGCCCACGCCCGCACCATCCAGGACGTCATCGACGTCCTCAAGGACACCCACGGCCTGACCCACCTCGGCGCCACCAGCCTGGTCATGGGCCTGGTCGAGGCCGGCCGCATCCGGCTGGTCGCCGAGGGCCCCGCCGGCAGCTTCGTGCCCGGAACCCTGGTCACCCGGATCGACGAGCAGTACCCGATGAGCGAGGTCGTGCGGACGCTCAGCCCGCGCTTCATCGAGTCACCGGAGGAGTTCGCGGAGAGGTACCCGATCCTCTGGCCGCACATCACCGACCTGAACATCACGTCCGCCGCCTACCTGCCACTGATCGCCCAGGCCCGGCCGATCGGCGCCATCGGCCTGCTCTACAGCGACCGGCGCGGCTTCTCCACCGACGACCGCAATGTGCTCGTCGCGCTCGGCAGCAGCATCGCGCAGAGCCTGCAGCGGGCCATGCTCTACGAGCAGGAGAAGGACCTCGCCACCGGCCTCCAGCAGGCCATGCTGCCCCGCACCATCCCCAGCGTGCCCGGCGCCGACGTCGCCGTCCGCTACCGTTCGGCCTCCCTCGGCCGGGACATCGGCGGCGACTGGTACGACCTGATCCCGCTGCCCGGCGGCCGCGTCGGCGCCGTCATCGGCGACGTCCAGGGCCACGACACACACGCCGCCGCCGTCATGGGCCAACTGCGCATCGTCCTGCGCGCCTACGCTGCCGAGGGACACACCCCGGCCACCGTGATGGCCCGCGCCTCGGTGTTCCTGCACGAACTGGACACCGACCGCTTCGCGACCTGCCTGTACGCGCAGGCCGACCTGTCCACCGGGGTCGTGCAGGTGGTGCGGGCCGGCCACATCGACCCGCTGATCCGGGAGCCCGGCGGCGACTGCCGGCGCGTCCCGGTCGAGGGCGGGCTGCCGCTCGGCCTGTCCGCGGAGTTCGGGCGGCTCGAATACCCGGTCGGCACCATCGAGCTGGACTCCGACCACACCCTCCTGCTGTGCACCGACGGCCTGGTCGAACAGCCCGGCGCCGACCTGGACGACGGCATGCGGACCCTGACCGCGCTGATCGCCACCGGTCCGGACGATGTACGGGACCTCGCCGACCGCCTCATCGACGTGGCCGAGGAACGCGGCGGCGACGACGACGTCGCCCTGCTCCTGCTGCGCCGCCGCGTCCTGGACGCCCCGCGGGCCGGCGGCCGCCTCCAGCAGCACGTCGCACCCGGCGACCCCGAGGCCCTCTCCGCGGCCCGGCACATGATCCGCGCCGCCGTGCGCGCCTGGGGCGCGGGCGACCGGGCCGACGAGGTCGAACTGGTCGCCGACGAGCTGATCACCAACGCGCTGATGCACACCGAGGGCTCCGCCGTCGTGACCCTGCGGGTCCTCACCGGCTCCGAGCGCCGGCTGCGCGTCGAGGTCGAGGACTCCTCCAGCGCCCTGCCGCGGCGTCGCGAGGCGGGGGAGTCAGGTGTCTCGGGGCGAGGGCTGCTCCTGGTCGACCTGCTCACCGACGTGTGGGGCGTGGAGGCCCGGGGCGGCGGCAAGGCCGTGTGGTGCGAGTTCCTGGCGCCGGAGCGGTCGTGAGGCCCGTGTCGGTGTCGGTCCCGGATGGCACTCTGGACGTATGCCGGAACTCCCCGAGGTCGAAGCGCTCAAGGACTTCCTGACCGAGAACCTGGTCGGTCATGAGGTCGTGCGGGTGCTGCCGGTCGCGATCAGCGTCCTCAAGACGTACGACCCGCCGGTCACCGCCCTCGAGGGCCATGAGGTCACCGCCGTGCACCGGCACGGCAAGTTCCTCGACCTGGAGACGGCCGACGGCCCGCACCTCGTGACCCACCTGGCCCGGGCGGGCTGGCTGCACTGGAAGGACCGGCTCCCCAGCGGCATGCCCCGCCCCGGCAAGGGCCCGCTCGCGCTGCGCGTGGCCCTGGAGACCGGCGCCGGCTTCGACCTGACGGAGGCGGGCACGCAGAAGCGCCTCGCGGTGTACGTCGTCCGGGACCCGCAGCAGGTCCCGGGCGTGGCCCGGCTCGGCCCGGACCCGCTCGCCGACGACTTCGACGAGACGCGGTTCGCGGCGCTGCTGAAGGACGAGCGCCGCCAGATCAAGGGTGCCCTGCGCGACCAGAGCCTGATCGCCGGGGTCGGGAACGCCTACAGCGACGAGATCCTGCACGCGGCGAAGATGTCCCCCTTCAAACTGGCGTCGTCACTGAGCGCCGAGGAGACGGCGCGGCTGTACGAGGCCCTGCGGACGACCCTCACCGACGCGGTCGAGCGCTCGCGCGGGGTCGCGGCCGGTCGGCTGAAGTCCGAGAAGAAGAGCGGCCTGCGCGTCCACGGCCGCACCGGCGAGGCCTGCCCGGTCTGCGGCGACACCATCCGCGAGGTCTCCTTCAGCGACTCCTCCCTCCAGTACTGCCCGACCTGCCAGACGGGCGGCAAGCCGCTGGCGGACCGGAGGATGTCGAGGCTGCTGAAGTAGGCGGCGCGGGCGGTCTGCCCGCCGCCGGCTTGTGCGGGGCCGCCTGCCGCGCCCCTCGCCGAGGAGGCGGCAGGCGGCACCCGTGCGGCGCCCCGCCGTTCAGGTGCGTGGCGTCGTCTCGTCGGTCACGGCCCAGCGCTGGTTGGCGCCCGACGTGGGCGTCCAGGTCGTCACCCGGGAGCCGTCCGCCGTGGCGTGCCCGGCGACATCGAGCAGTCGGCCGGTGGCGGCGTTGACGAACGTCCAGGTGCCGTCACCTGTCGTCGACATGATCCACTGCGCTTCTCGGCCCGCCGGGGCCGAGTCCGGGTCCTCCAGGACGGCTTGGCCGTCCCGCACCGCGAGCCGTTTGCCCGTGGCGGAGTTGACGAGCGCGTAGCGCTCACGGTTGCTGTTGCCGTGGCTCAGCTTCCGTACGGACCACGACTGTGCCTCGGCGGCGGTGTCGGTGGCGCGGATGACGAGCCCGGTGCCGTCGTCGTTCGGCGCCAGTGACTTGCCGCTCTCCACGCCCTGCAGTCGGTAGGTGTGGCCGGGCTGGACGAGAGCGGCGTCCCGGGCGGTCCCGCCGATGCCGGAGACCCGGAAGGTCGTGACCGACTCGGCGGGGACGGTGAGGGTGGCGGAACGGCCGCGCACGCGCACCGGCTCGCCCTGGACGAGGGCTCCGTCGGCGCTGGTCACCACCGGCGTGACGGAGGCCCACGGGGCGACGTACCCGAAGCGGGAGAGGTCCAGGGTCACCGTGCGTGCCGCGGTGTCGTCGTTGACGTGCACCACCGTGGCGCCCGTGCCCCACTTCTTCACGGCGGCGACGCTGGAGGCGTCATCGGTCTTGACGAAGCGGTCGCCGGGGCGGATGTAGTGCGTGAAGTTCCGGATGGTGTGGAACTTGCTGTTGGTCTTGATCGGGCAGGTCTCGAGGGTGTCGGAGGCCGTGCAGTTGAACGGGATGTGGATGCTGCCCCAGTTCTTGCCGGCGGCCGCCTGCGGGATGGAGTCCTCGATCGGCTGCCAGAACACCCAGGCGGACGGCTCGAGTTCGCGGATGTCGCCGACCATGCGGGTGGCGATCCCGAGCCCGGGCTCCATGCTGGTGAAGTCGGTGCCCGTGCCCCAGGTGCCCTCCACCTCGCTCATCCAGAGCTTCTTGCCCGCGCCCTTGGCGCCGTCCCGGGCGCTGGTGCGCATGCCGGTGCCGTACGTGTGCACGTTGAGCTGGTCCACGGCGGCCCGCGCGGTGGCGTCGTAGGCGTTCCAGTTGTCCGTGAAGATCTTCGGGTTGGTCTCGTCCATCGCGGAGATCGTGGCCCGTGCCCTGGCTTCGCCGAGGGCGCGACGCAGGGCCAGGACCACCTTCTGCTGGAGCTCGGGGCCCGCGTGGGCGCCTTCCTGGCGGCCGCCCGTAGGCTGGCCGTCGGCGCCCAACTGTGTTCCCCAGTAAGGCGTGTTGGGCTCGTTGAGCGGGGCGATGGTGTCGAACTTGATGTGGTGCTTCTTCTCCAGGCGGTCGGTCACCTTCGCCAGATACGTCGCGAAGTCGTCGACGCGGTCGGCACGGATCTGGTCCGTGCTCGCGTTGAAGCCTCCGGAGACGTAGCCGCTGACCGTCTGGAACCAGGGCGGCGAGTTGCTGAACGCCTCCCAGCGGGTCACCTTCCCCTTGATCCGGTCGATCCACCAGCGCTGGTTGGCGTCGGCGTCCCAGTTCCAGTGGTCCGGGTTCTCGGGGTCCCACCAGTCCATGTCCTCGCGGGTGGTTCCCTCGGGGGCCTTCCAGAAGCCCTCCATGGTGGCGCCGACCTTCATGTAGTCCTTGCGGACGTCGGGGGCGTTGCCGCCGCCGATGTTGTAGCGCGCGATGTTCAGACGCAGCCCGTCGCGGCCGAAGAGCATGTCGACGAGCTGCTTGCGGATCGGGTCCGGGTAGCCACCGGTGACGTTGGCGAACCAGACCAGGCTGGTGCCCCACCCCTCGAACTCCTGCTGCTGGTACGAGGGATCGATGCGCACCGTGACCGCGCTCGGCGGGTCGGCCGCGGTGGCCGGGGGCATGGCGACGAGCCCCGCGCCGAGCGCCAGGGGGACGGTGAGCGCCAAGGCTCGGACTGTGCGACGTCTGCTGGGCATGACCATCCGATCATCGAGAGCAAACAAAAGCATTCAGAATCCATCGGGCTGAAGGATCCTGAATGACAGTTTTGAACACGTCAAGACATCGCGCTCGGATTGCTGTGATTGCGTCCTACGCGCCCCGCGGACCGTAGTGGCGCAGGAACATCTCGACGCCGCTGGTGATGAGACGGTCCGTCAGGTCGTCGTCGATGTCCGTGCCGTAGGACCCGAAGACCATGTGGGGGAAGACCAGAAGGCCGTAGAACTGGATGATCGCGACCTGGAGGTCGGGGATCTCCAGCCTGCCCTGCTCGGTGAGGGTGCGCAGGGCGCCGGCGACGGCGGGGTGGTGGCTTTCCGGGCCGCGGTGCCGCCAGGCCTCGCCCAACTCGGGGAAGCGGTGGAGTTCGGCGGCCACGAGGTTGCGCAGGGCGGTGACCTCGTGGTTGCCGCGCACGGCGTGGACCCAGGTGCGGGCCGCTTCGACGAGAGCGGTGCGCAGATCCTCGGCCTCGGCCAGGCCCTCCAGGGCGGCCGCCGACTCACCGGCGAGCGGCTCGTCGAGTGCGCTCGTGATGACCGCCGTGAACAGGGCCTCTTTGCTGCCGAAGTGGTTGTAGACGGTCACCTTCGACACGCCCGCCTCGGCGGCGATGGAGTCCATGCCCACGCCGAAACCCTCCCGCAGGAACAACGTGCGGGCCGCTCGCACGATGGCCTGCCGCTTGAGCTGCGCGCGAGGTCCGCTCGGAGGCCGTTTGGCGCTGTCCACGCTCATGGGCACGACCCTAGCAGCCATCTGAACTGTACCGTTGAGTTCATATGAACTGAACGGTACAGTTCAAATACTTGCCACCCTCAACGCACCAGAAGGACTCGTCATGACCCACTCCGCAGCAGGTGCGCCGCACACGGCCGAGCGCGACCCGCACGCGCCCGCCGACCCGCGCCGCTGGGCCGCCCTCGCACTGATCTGCCTCGCCCAGTTCATGCTGATCCTCGACGTCACCGTCGTGAACGTCGCGCTGCCCGACATGGCGGCCGACCTCGACCTCGGGCGGCAGACGCTGACCTGGGTGGTCACCGCCTACACCCTGTGCTTCGGCGGGCTGATGCTGCTCGGCGGCCGACTCGCCGACGCCCTCGGCGCCCGCCGCACCCTGCTCGCCGGACTCGCGCTCTTCGCCGCGGCCTCACTGGTCACCGGCCTGGCCGAGAACGCCCCGACGCTGCTCGGCGGGCGGATCGGCCAGGGCGTCGGCGCGGCGCTGCTGTCCCCGGCCGCGCTGTCCCTGGTCACCACCACCTTCCACGGCGCCGAACGCAACAAGGCGCTCGGCGTCTGGGCGGCGATCGGCGGCAGCGGCTCGGCGGCCGGCGTGCTCCTCGGCGGGGCCCTGACCGACGGACCCGGCTGGCCGTGGGTGTTCTACATCAACGTGCCGGTCGGCCTGCTCCTGCTGATCACCCTGCCCGCCTTCGTGGCGGCCCGGGCACCGCAGCCCGCACGCCTCGACGTGCCGGGTGCGCTGCTGGTCACCGCGGGCACCGCCGCACTGATCTACGGACTGGTCGAGGCGGGCGACAGCGGCTGGGCGGACGCCTCGACCCTGCTGCCGCTGGCCGGTGCGGTGGTGGCGTACGGGGCCTTCGCGGCGGTCGAGCGGGCCGGCCGGGCCCCGCTGATGGACCTGCGGATGTTCACCCGGCGGCCGGTGCTCGCGGGCGCCTTCCTGATGCTGGTCGCCACGGCCCTGTTGATCGCCTACTTCTTCCTCGGATCCGTCTACCTCCAGCACATACGCGGCTTCAGCCCGCTGCGCACCGGGGTGCTGTTCCTGCCTGTCGCCGTGGCCACGGGCATCGGCGCCCACCTGGGCTCCCGCCTCGTCGGCCGGATCGGCAGCCGCCCCACGGCCGTCGCCGGACTGGCCGTCGCGGCCGCCGGCACCGTCCCGCTGACCCAGCTCTCGGAGACCGGCGCCGTGTACGCCGGGCTCCTGCCGGGTTTCGTGATCGCCTCCCTCGGCCTCGGCGCGGTCTTCGTCACCGCCACGACGACCGCCCTGGCCATGGTGGAGCACCGGGAGGCAGGCCTCGCCTCCGGAGTCGTCAACACCTTCCACGAGGTGGGTGGCTCGATCGGCGTCGCCGTCGTCTCCACCGTCGCGGCCGCCGGCTTCGAGCGGGGCTCGGTGGGCGGCTTCGGCGACGCGTTCACGGTCTGCGCCGTGGCGGCCGCCGCAGGCGCCGTCGTGGCCCTGGCCCTGGTGCCGCGAGGCAAGCCGCAGTCGACCGGTGGCCCGCACGTCCACTGAAGGGGCCGGTCGTCGACCGAGGGAGCCGCCGAGAGCCCTATTACCCCCTCGGGGTATATTGAGGGACGTCGTCCCGCCAGAGAGTCGGAAGGAAGCGATGACAGCACAGGAAGCCGGTACCTCGCGGACCCGCGCCCCGCACGGCGCCGTCCGCTGGGCCCAGGCCGCTGTCATCGCCCTGCTCGCGGCGGTCGCCGTACTGATGCATCACGAGACGACCGCCGTGCCGACGGGCTCGCACCCTTCGTCCGCCGCCCACGCGACGGTGCCGGAAAGGGCGATGCCGGGCAGCCTTGCCGCACCGCCGGCCGCTCCGGCGAAGAGCAGTGCCGATGACCCGGCCTGCTCCGGTACGGCCATGCAGCACTGCACGGCCGCGAGTCTCGAGGCCGTGAAGCTCCCGATGCCGGTACGGGCGTTCGCCACGGACAACCTTGCCGCGCCCGGAGCCGCCGCCACAGGCGCCAAGGCCGCCGGGACGGTGGAGCGGGCGCCCCCGGACCTGTCCGTCCTCTCTCAGTTGCGCATCTAGGCCGTGCCCAACGGTTCCTCGCGCCCTCATCGCACCGAGGAACCGATCGGCACGCCAACTCCTGTATGCGCACACCGAGATCGAGGACACCCATGAACAGCATCAACCGCCGGTCCCTCCTGCTCGCCGGGCTCGGCGTCGCGGGCGCCGGTGCGCTCGCCGCCTGCAGCAGCGGTTCCGGCGCCACGCCCGCGCTGGTCGGCCCCTCCGGAGCGGCCGTCACCGCGGCGGAGAAGAAGCGGAAGGGCACCGGAAAGACGCGGCAGGTCACCCTCACCGCCGCGCCCGCCATGCTCGACCTCGGCGGCGGGGTCAAGGCCAGGAGCTGGGCCTTCAGCGGCCAGGCCCCGGGCAAGGAGATCCGGCTGTCCGCCGGCGACACCCTGGCCGCCGAACTGTCCAACCAGCTCCCGGACAAGACCCCGACGTCCATCCATTGGCACGGCATCGCCCTGCGCAACGACATGGACGGCGTGCTCCCGGTGACCCAGCAGGCGGTACGCGCGGGTGCCAACCACACGTACCGCTTCATCGCCGACACCCCCGGCACCTACTTCTTCCACCCCCACGTCGGCGTCCAGCTCGACCGGGGCCTGTACGCGCCGCTGATCGTCGAGGGCCCCAGGGAACCGCTGTCGTACGACGACGAATGGGTCGTCGTCCTGGACGACTGGGTCGACGGTGTCACCGGCACCCCCGACGAGGTCCTCACCGAACTGCGGCATGGCATGGGCGACATGGACATGGGCGACATGGACATGGATCACACGGGCGGCATGTCGATGAAGTTCATGCTGATCGGCGCCGAGAGCGAGCTGCTGGGCGGCGACGCCGGCGATGTGAAGTACCCGTACCACCTGGTCAACGGCCGGGTGCCCGCCGACCCCGCCGTCTACCGGGGCAAGCCCCGCCGGCGGGTCCGGCTGCGCATCATCAACGCGGGCGGCGACACGGCGTACCGGGTGGCGCTCGGCGGCCACCGGCTGACCGTCACGCACACCGACGGGTTCCCCGTCGAGCACGAGCAGGCCGACGCCCTGCTGGTCGGCATGGGGGAGCGGTACGACGTCCTGGTGACCCTCGGCGACGGTGTCTTCCCGCTCGTCGCGCTGGCCGAGGGGAAGGACGCCACCGGCATGGCGCTGGTGCGTACGGGATCCGGTGGCGCACCCGAGGCGACCGTACGCCCGGACGAGCTGAACGGCAGGATCCTGACGGCGTCCCGGCTGCGCGCGGCCGACGAGGTCCGCCTGCCGTCCCGGAAGGCGGACCGGGTGCACCGTGTCGAGCTGACCGGCGGCATGGGCAAGTACAACTGGGCCATCAACGGGGAGGCGTTCGACATGGCCGATCCGGCCGCGTGTCCCCTCAAGGTCGAGGAAGGGCAGCGCGTGCGGCTGGACTTCGTCAACACCACCGAGATGTGGCACCCGATGCACCTGCACGGCCACACCTACCAGCTCGGCGGCAACGGCCCGCGCAAGGACACCTCCATCGTGCTGCCCAAGAAGAAGCTGTCCGTCGTCTTCGACGCCGACAACCTCGGGCAGTGGATGCTGCACTGCCACAACGCCTACCACGCGGAGGCCGGAATGATGGCGCTGGTCGCCTACCAGTCCTGACCACCACCGCTATTCGTACGTGTCGCCGCCCGCCGCCGTCGAGATCGCTCCCATCCGCAGATTCCACCGACCGCCCCGGCCGGTGAGCCGTACGACGGCGAGCGGTGGCACGTCGACGCGCCAGAAGGAGCGCTCCGGCGCGGACAGCGCGTGGACCACCGCGGCACGTGCCACCGCCTGGTCGACCACGGCCTGCACCCGCCCGGCATCGGCGTCGAGTCCGTCGGCCCACGCGGCGACCCGCCGGCACAGCTCGGCCACGGACTCGCCGCCGTGGGGCGCGGCCTGAGGATCCGTCAGCCAGGCGCCGAGCGCGTCCGGCGCGTCGGCCGCGACCTCGTCGAGGCCGCGGCCCCGCCAGCGGCCCATGTCGAGTTCCCGCAGCGCCGGTTCCTCGGGCACGGCGTCCCACCCCAGGGCCGTGGCCGTCAGCCGGCACCGCTGCGACGGCGCCGTGCGCCGGAGGTCGGCCGAGGACAGTCCGTCACCGATCGCGCGCGCCTGCCGCAACGCCCGCTCGTCGGGGACGGTGTCGGCGAACCGCACCTCGCGTCCCGTCGGTGCCGCCGCGCACACCAGCGTCAACCGGACGGTCATGACATCCCCCTCATGGCAGGTCCATGGCATCGGCCGCCCATCGTAGGTGGCGTACGCCATGTTGGCCGAATCCCGTATTGCCCCTACCATCTGGGCGACAGGACGACGGCGGAACGGAAGCCCGGTGCAAGTCCGGCACGGTCGCGCCACTGTGTGCCACCCCTCGACGCGAGGAGGTGGTGAGTCAGACCCAACGCCGTCGTCGAGTGCTCCACACGATGCGGGACGCGTGTTCCCGAGGAGGTCTCGCCATGGCGCAGTCCACTGCTGCCCCCACCCCCACCACCCAGGCCATCACACCGCTGCCGCTGCGGGCCATCGCCCCGTGGGCGGTGTTCTTCGGCATCCTGATGCTCGTCCTGCTGTACTTCGTCGGTGCCGAGCAGGGCGCCACCGCAGTCCTGTCCGGTGAGGGCGTCCACGAGTGGGTGCACGACGCACGCCACCTGCTCGGCTTCCCCTGCCACTGAGGCGGGTCGAGCACGGATGAACTCCACTGTTGTGCGCACCCTGTTGGTGCGCGGCATGCTCGCGGGGCTCGTCGCCGGGATACCGGCGCTGATCTTCGCGTATCTGGTGGGTGAGGGACCGGTGGACGCGGCCATCGCCTTCGAGTCCGCCCAGTACCATCACGAGGCAGGAGGGGAGGAACTGGTCACCCGTGGCGTGCAGTCCACGGCCGGCCTGGCCACGGGCGTCCTGGTCTACGGGGTCGCGGTGGGCGGCATCGCCGCTCTCGCGTTCTGCTTCGCGCTGGGCCGCATCGGCCGGTTCGGGGCGCGTGCCACCGCGGCGCTGACCGCGCTCGCCGCGTTCGGCGCCGGCTATCTGGTGCCGATGCTGAAGTACCCGGCCAACCCGCCCGCGGTCGGCAACCCCGACACCCTCGACCAGCGGACCGCCCTGTTCTTCCTGATGATCGCCCTCAGCGGGCTGCTGGCGATCGCGGCGGTCCTGCTCGGCCGCCGCCTGGCACCCAGGCTGGGCAACTGGAACGCCTCGGTCGCCGCCGGCGGGGCCTTCGTCGCGGCGATGACCGTGGCGATGGTGTTCCTGCCCTCCGGCGAGAACGTGCCCAAGGGCTTCCCGGCGACCGACCTGTGGGAGTTCCGGCTGGCCGCCATCGGCGTCCAGGCGGTGCTGTGGACGGCGTTCGGGGTGCTCTTCGGTTATGCGGCCGAACGGGTCCTCGAACCGAAGCCTGCCGGACGGCAGGTCTCCGAGGTGGGCGCCTAGAGCCCGCCGGAACATGGCAGGACCCGCCGGGGGCGCGCCCGGCGGGTCCTGCGCGTAGTCGTCCCAGAGGTCAGGTCTTGGCGGCCATCGCCTTGTCCGGCAGCTGCGGCATCTCCCCGCCCGACCCTCGCCCTGCGTAACGCATGGCGGCGTACGCCCCCAGATACAGCGTGGCGACGACCAGCAGCAACGCCTGATAGCCCGTCACCAGAGCCAGATACTCCAGCGCACCGCCGGTCAGCGCGCCCAGCAGATTCGCGCCGAACGCCGATGTCGGGTCCGGGGCCTGCGCGAGGCGGTCCGAGAAGATGAGGTTGGCGCAGAAGATCGGGGCGAAGGCCAGGGCGATGGCCGCGGCGAGCCGCCCGGCGAAGGGCAGCGAGAGCACGGCCTGCGTGGGAACGAGCCAGGCCACCGCGAGCGATCCGAACAGGAGGACTTGCAGCAGCAACTGGTTGGCGCGCCGCATCCTGCGCCGGACCTCGACCGCCGCGAGGACGGAGAGCAGGACGCCGAAGAACACGAGGGCGTTGACCAGCCATGTCGTACCGAAGTAGAGCGCGAAGCCGATCACGTTCTTCGTCTCCAGCAGCATGAAGGCCGCGCCCAGCAGGAACATGTCGAAGTAGCGGAACGTGCTGCGGATACGGACCCCGGTCATGCGCACCGACATCAGCGTCACCAGCAGGATCGCGCCCAGGGCACCCACGTAGAGCGTCGGGATGCTGCGATGCAGCAGATACGGGAAGGGATGGTCGTCGCTCGCGGCCGCCGGGACCGGGCCGCTGGGCTGCCAGACCTGCTTGCAGGACTGGTCGGCGGGGGTCATTCCGGCCACCAGCACGGCCGCGTTCCGTTTGTACGTCGTCATGCAGGGGGCGTGGCCGTAGATGCTGTCGAGGTCTCCGGCGAAGCGGTCGACCAACCAGGCCTTGCGGTAGTAGTTGTACATGGCGAACGCGCCGTCCGGCGCCAGGTGGTCGCGTGCGGCCTCGAACGCCTGCTGGGTGAACAGGTAGCTCTCCAGCCGGAGATTGCTCGCCCCCGACACCAGGGTCAGGGAGTCCGGCAGCGCCAGCACGATGAGGTCGTACTTGGCGTCGGTCCGCTCCAGGAACGCCCGTCCGTCGTCGATGTGCGCGTGCACCCGGGGATCGTCGTAGGGCCTCGCGGGGTGCAGTGTCGCGCCGATCTCCTGCAGCCGCGGATCGATTTCGACCGCGTCCACACGCTCGGCTCCGTGCGCCAGCGCCACCGCGACGTCGTTGCCGTTTCCGGCTCCGATGATCAGCACCCGCTTGTGCGGGTTGTCGGGCGTCTGGTCGTACGCCTGCCGGTACGGCGAGTTCTCCCGCATCAGCACCGGGAGCGGCGCGGTGCTCTGGTGGGGGACGCCGTTGGCGGAGATGTTGTACGTCCGGCTGGCGGTCGGCGAGGGCTTGAGGTGGATCTTGTAGTACGGCGACCAGGAGATGCCGGCCGCGATCGTCTCCAGGAACAGCGCGGTGACCATCGCCGTGAGGGGGATCCCGTACAGCAGGGTGTTGCGGCGACCGCCGAGCACCAGCAGGGCCGCGGCGGCGAGGAGGCCCCAGGCGACCGACGGGGCGCTCAGCCACGACAGTACGGCGAAGGCGACCGAGCCGGCGATGCTGCCGAGCAGGTCGTAGCGGTAGGCCTCGAGGGAGGGGAGCTGGCGGAAGAGATCGGCGGTGATCTTGCCGATGCCGGCCATGATCACCGCGGTCAGCAGGAAGATGGCCGGCAGCGTCACCCACTGGGGCAGGCCGGTGGTCTTCACGGCGGTGAAGTAGATGACCTCGCTGCTGCTCTGACGCACCTGCACCGGATAGGCGCGTACGAGGATGACGAGCAGCGCGAGCGGGATCGGCGTCCAGCGTTTGAGCCACTGCCCGCGCGCGGCGGGGAGCAGGAATCCGATGCCGATCCCGAGGAACGATCCCAGCAGGATGAAGTTCGAAAAGTAGCTGAGGTGGACGACATTGGCGCCGGCCCATCTGATCAGCGCCAGCTCGACGAAGAGCATGGTGGTGCTGGCCAGCACGAGCCTCCAGCGCACCGAACTTACCGTTTGCCCGTTTTTGGTCAGGTTCACGCTGGTTTACGGTGCCAGTTTCCGGGCGGCGAGTCGAGATGCCTTGCCGTGCGGGGGATCAGACGGGTCAGCCGTAAATCGGGGGCGGCGTCGCGACGGATGAAGATGGCGGATTCGCGGAGCTGAGATTGCCGGCGTAGGACTTCCCGTTGGAGGCAGCGGCAATCCGACAGCGCGAAGGGTCAGTGCTCGCGTCGGCTCTCTACGTCGTTGACGAGCGCGGTCGCACACAACCAGCGCCGCCCGAACCGGGACGCACAGGAACGCCGACCCGGCCAAGAAAACCCGGCCACAACTCACCCAGGGACCGCTTTCCCGCGTCATGACTGACGGTCTCGTCCCGCCAATGGGTTGCTGAGGCAACTCACCCTATTTGGCGGCGGGTTGGGAAAGACGGGCGAGACGGTGCGGCGCCATGATGTCGGTCGCTGCTCGCCCCGCGGGCGACGCGGCCGCCCGGCAGATGGGGCCTCTCGGAGGGCCGACCGGCCCTCGTGCGGGGCGTCTCGTATCTGGTGGGCCGAGAGAAAGGACAGGTTTCGCACCCGGCACCCGTCAGGAGGACACGATGCTTGAGCAGCGATCATGCCGACGCCGGCTGCCGGGAGCCCGGCTGCTGCCCCTCGCGGCGATCTCCGCCGCACTGGCCCTCTACGCGCTGCGGTTGCGGCCGAGGCTGCTGACCTGGGGCGCGACGCAGGACGAGACCGACCGCGCCTACCCCGGCGACGAACTCTTCCCCGACGCCGACGGCACCTCGACCATGGCCACCACCCTTCCGGCGCCACCCGAGAAGGTCTGGCCCTGGCTGGTGCAGATGGGATACGACCGCGCCGGTTGGTATAGCTGGGACCTCCTGGACCACTACGGAGCACCCAGTGCGGAACGTATCGCGCCCGAGTGGCGGCACCTGGAGGAGGGGCAACGCCTGAAGACGACGCCGGGCGGCGCGTCCTGGTTCACCGTGGCCCGCCTGGAGCCGAACCGGACCCTGGTGCTGCGCTCGGATCTGCGTCTGCCCTCCGGCCACTCCTTCGACCCGCAGTGGGATGTTCTGCCGCAGGCGCGCATGGGCGGGATCTGGGGCTTCCATCTGCGGCCGACCACCGACGGGGCACCCGCCTGGTGGTCCGCACCCGCGGCCAGAGCCGCCCGCGTCGGCTCACCCGGCCCTTCGATGTGCTGCTGGGGGAGCCCGCGCACTTCATCATGCAGACCCGCCAGTTCCACAATCTGCGCGGCAGGGTCGGCGCGGCTCCTCGGCACCCTCGGGCTGTCACCCCGGGTGAGCCTTCACGTGGTCGATGACCTCGCAGACATCCACAGATCGTCGGGAAGCCCCGCGAGGACGGGCACGAGGTCCGTGCCTCGCGGAAGCTGGTCCTGGAGGTCAGCCCTCCACGGCCCCCAACTGCCGCAGCAGCCCGAGGTCGTCCCAGTTCCACCAGCTCTCGGCGATCTTGCCGCCCTGGCAGCGGAACGTGGCGTGGCCGGTCCCGGAGACGTCCCGGTTGGTGGGCTGCATCCCCTGATAGGTGCCGGTGTGCCGGCCCTGGTAGTTGATCCGGCAGGTCACCAGGTCGCCCTCGGCGATCAGGCTCTGCAGAGTGAGCCTCGGGTTGAAGGCGTTGAGGATCTCGCCGTTCTCGCGCTTGGCCTGGGCGAGGTCGACATCGTCGGAGGAGAGGGCGGGGTCGTGCTCCCGGTAGTCGCCGGTGCACAGTTCGTCGGCGAGGTCCAGGTTCTTGGCGTTGATGACCTCGTCGAAGAAGCGGCGGACGACGATCTTGTTGAGCTGCTCGTCCCGTACGACGTCGAGATCGGTGAAGGTGGGTGTCTCCTCGCAGGCGGCGACAAGTTCCTCGAAGATGCGGTTCGTCTCGGGGAGGTTGGAGTTCCTCATCGCCTCCTCGTACGACGGGAACTCCACGATCTCGACGACATGGGTGGGGTCCGAGTGGTCCTGCCCGACGATCGAGTGTGTGGCGGTCCGCTTGCCCTGGGTCGCCTCGACCCAGGTGTCCATCAGCGCGTTGAGTCGGTCGACGTTGCTTGTCTTGCAGTCGATGAGCTGGACGAAGGTCATGAGCCCCTCCCGAGCAATGGACGAGGCGCAACGAGGCGCGTGGTGAGATTGGGGTTATTTCAGGCTATACCTGACCTTTCATCCTCGCTTCCTCTGCGGCCGGGCGCACCGGCTCAGGCCGCGTCGACCTGCGCCTGGAGGCGGACCAGTCCGGCCACGCCGAACTGAAGCGAGATCGGCAGTGTGTGGTGGGCGGTGATGCCCTGCACATGGCGCAGCAGCACGCCCGGCCCGCTCCCGCCGAAGGTGACCGTCGTGCCGGTCTGCAGCAGGATGCCCGCCACGGACAGTGCCCCGTTGCCCCCGGCCGGCCTGCCGCCCACGAGCGTGCCGCGGCCGCCGCCCGGGGTGGCGACCATGCCGAGGTGCTCGGGAACGCCGTCGTCGTTGCGCACCTCCATGGTCAGCGTGCCGTTGCCCGCGTGGTTCAGGTGAGCGACGGCATGCGTCACTGTCAAGTCCACGCCTGGGGCCCGGACCTCGGCCCGGCCGGGTGCGGTGCTGCGGTCGGCCGTCTCGGGGGCGGAGGTGGCGGAGTCCGCGTTCGTGCAACCGGCCGTCAGCGCGATGAGGGCGGCCGCCGACGCGGCGGCCAGGACCGCGCGGGTACGTTGATTGTTGACTGCCATCTTTGCATTATGCGCGGGTTGTTCGGTGACCTTGCTCGCCCCCCCCAGGGGCAGGTGTCCTTAGAGCACGGAGTCGGCACTTCCTGGTCACAGACACGTCATTCGGCGCATCCGGCGGGGCCGGTGGGGCAGGGCGTAGCCATGTTCGCCTGTGCCTGCGCCGACGTACCCGGTATCGCCCGTTCCACCGTGGCGTTCGGGGTCATGATGCCGATCATGCTCCTGCTGCTCGTCGGAGCCGTCCTGACCGCCGTGTTCGCGGTCGCCTGGGGCGTGGACCGGCTGCTGCGTCCTCGCTCCCACGGCATGGGGAACAACAGCGCCGAGCCCGAACACACTGGCCTGGACGCGTTCACCTGGACCGAGGAAGAGCCGTGGGAGCGGCGTTGAGCCGGAGGTCAGGGCGGGGCGGTGACCACGACCGCGTAGCTGCCGACTCCCAGGAGCTCGGTGCCGGGGATCTGCTCCTCGTCGGTCACCAGGTAACTGATGCTTCCTGTCTGCTCGTCGAATTCGATGTCGCGCACGGTGCCTTTGACGAGACCCGTTTCGGTGAGCAGCGGCTTCCCGACGGGGTCGTGCACCGCATGGGCGTGGTCGCCCGGCTCGATGGTCTTCTCGTCGCGGATGCGGTCGGCCGCTGCCACCGCGATCGCGTCCGGGCCGAACGACTGGACGTCGTCCCAGCCGAGGGTGCGGCGTCTGCGCCCCCGGGTCTTCAGCCGTAGCCCGGCGATGCGCGCCGGTGCCGGCGCCACGGTGCACGCGGACACCGTCCCCACGGTCCCGGCTGTCGTGAGGTCCATGACGTCCCGGCCCCGGACTTTGGTGAACAGCATCGTCTCAGCCCTCCCGCGCGTCGTGCCGGAGGTGGTCGCGCAGGTCCTCGGCGGCGGCGCCGAGCCCTCCCAGGTCTCCTGCGCTGTGCTGCGCGGTGGCGTCCGGAACGAGTACCCGTTCACGGGAGACGGTGACGGGGCCGGTCACGGGCAGCAGGCTACGGCGGTGCTCGGCGGTCTCGATCTCGTAGCCCGCCACCCTCGGCGCCCGCCCCGTCTCGACGACCGCGTCGGTGATGACGCCCAGCCGTGTGCCGCCCCGGGTCATGACCGCTACGCCCAGCACATTGCCCCCGCCGCGCGCTCCGACGTCGGTGCGGGCGGCCGAATCGTCCTCCTCCAGCGCGCTCTCGTCGCGCACCATGACCGCGTGCGGTCCCAGGGCGTGGACGTTCTCCCACAGCAGGGCACGGTGGAGCGGACCCGCCAGCAGGCCGCGGCCGGCGAGGGTGAAGCACCGGATGCTGCCCGTGGAGGGGTCGAAGACGAGGTCCTTGACCTGTCCGATGTCCTCCCCTGCCAGGGTGACCACCGGTTTCTTGGCGATCTCACTGGCCCGCATGTATGTGGTCACGGCCGCCGGCCTCCTCGCCTCGGACGGCCCTGCGCGATGACGCCACCGGAGCGGCGCCGCGCCTGCAGGGACACGAGAAGGGCCGCCGCGGCCGCGATGATCGCGACGGCGATGACGAGCCAGGCCCACCACTCCATCTCCGAACCCCTTTGATCACGTTTGTTCCTGATGTACCTCCTGTTCCCTTTCCAGGGTCTCACCGACCGCGGTGGTGGGGCGCGCGGCGCACAGCGCGGTGTCCACGTGGGCGCATGTGCGGCGGGCCGCGAGCGGCCAAGGGGCGAAGGTGTCCGCCGGAAGGCGGATGAACGTGTGGGGTGGGCGCTGAGGCCGGTGGCCGGTGTGTCGAGGAGGCGGGCCAGGACGTAGGCGGCGGACAGGCTGGTGACGTCGCGGATGGTGCCCGGCGACGGCCGTTCCATCGCCTCCCAGGGCCTGGCCGACGAGCAGGTGTTCGTCACCGAGGACCCCACGGCCTTCCATGGCGGAGGAGTTCTTCGGCCCCCTTCTCACCATGCACGTCTACGACGACGCGGACTGGAGCTCGGTCCTCACCCTCGTCGACGCGACCGGCCCCTACGCGCTGACCTGCTCGATCTTCGCCGCCGACCGGACCGCGATCTCCGAGGCCCTCGGTGTGCTGCGCGACGCGGCCGGCATGACCTACGTCAACGACAAGACCGGTTCCCCGCTCGCCCCCCAACGCTGGATCAGCCCTCGCTTCATTGATCCACGGCTCGACCGGTCGCTGATCGGGCACCCCGCGCCGTCGCCGCAAAGGGCCGGAATTCGGTCAACCGGTTGTTGGTGAACGGGATACTGGTGCCCTGTCACGACGTGGTGATCAAGGGAGTTGATCGGTGAACTCTGCCGGAGGAACGGGCAGTCGGGGCGCGGGCCATGGCCGGGGCGGCCGGCACGCGGTCGTCGTCGGCGGGAGCCTCGCGGGGATGCTCGCAGCGCACGCTCTCGCCGGGTACGCCGACCGGGTGACCGTCGTGGAGCGGGACCGCTTCCCGGACGGGGCGGCGTCGCGGCCCGGTGTGCCGCAGGGCCGGCATCCGCATGTGCTGTTGGAGGGCGGGCAGGAGGCCCTGGAGTCGCTGCTGCCGGGTTTCCTGGCGGAGCTGCGGGCGGCGGGGGCGCCTCGGGTGGGCATGCCGTCGGACATGGTGATGTGCCAGAACGGCCGCTGGTTCCGCAGGTGGCCGTCGACGACGCACATATACACCGGCTCTCGCGCACAACTCGAGGAACTGGTGCGGCGGCGGGTACTCGCCAACCCCGTGATCAGCGTCGCGCAGGGCTGTGATGCCGTCGGACTCGTGGGTGACGCCGCACGCGTGCGGGGCGTGCTGCTGCGGGACCGCTCCGGTGACGACCGCGGTGAGCAGCAGGCCCTCGAGGCCGACCTGGTCGTCGACGCCTCCGGCGGCGGCACGAAGGCCCCGCAGTGGCTCGCGGCGATCGGGGCCGAGGCCCCGCACGAGGAGACCATCGACACGGGGCTCGCGTACGCCTCGCGCGTCTATCGCGGCAAGAGCGGTGTCCTGGATGGTGACACGGTCGGCTACTACGTCTATCCGAGCCCCGATCAGGTGCACGCCGGCGGTGCGCTGCCGCTGGAGGACGGCAGCCATCTGGTCATCGTCTCGGGGCTGCGGGGCAGCGAACCGCCCAGGGGCGACGACGAGTTCGTGACGTACACCAAGAGGCTGCCGCATCCGCTGCTGCACCAGTGGCTGGACGAGGCCGAGCCGCTCTCGCCGGCGTTCGGCTACCGGCGGACCGCCAACGTCCGCCGCCGCTACGACCTGACCGACGACGGCCCGGCCGGATTCCTCGCGGTCGGCGACGCGCTGTGCACCTTCAACCCGATCTACGGGCAGGGCATGGCCGTCGCCGCGATGAACGCGGTCGCCCTGCGCGACGCCCTGGCCGATCCGCGCCGCACTCCCACGACGCGGCGCGTACAGCGGGCGCTCCTCGCCGCCTCCCGGCAGGCGTGGGACATCTCCGCAGGGGCGGACCGCAAGATGCCGGGCGCCATCGGCAACGCGGTCGACGGCCGGCCGGCGGACCGTGTCGCCGACTGGTATCTGCGGCGCGTCCAGGAGTGCTACCCCGGCGACCCCGTCGTGGGGCGGGCCTTCCGAGCCGTACTGACCCTCTCCGCGCCCGTCACCGCCCTGTTCGCCCCGCCCGTGGCCCGAGCCGTCCTCTTCCGGCCGGCCGCGCCGACTCCCACCGAGCCACCGGCGACACGGGAGGAGGCGGCGGGCTGAGCGAGGCCGACAGCTCGGGAATCGACGTGCGTCCGGTCACACGGCGTGCGCTGCCGCGCCAGGCCGGGTGTACGCCTGCCATGGGGTGAGAGGCCCGTGAGCGCCCGCGCAGACGACGACCGTCTCCAGCGGTTCACCGCAGTCACGGTGACGCACCTCCAGGGGCGGACCCTCCGGATCCGCCGTGTACCGGTCGCCCCACTGCTTGAGGGCGAGCATCACCGGCCACAGATCCCAGCCCTTGCGCGTGAGCCGGTACTCGTGACGCGTACGGTGGCCCGGCTCGCGGTACGGGACGGTGTCCAGGACCCCGGCGGCGACCAGCTTGCGCAACCGGTCCGCCAGCACCGCCTCGGACATTCCGACATGCCGGCGGAAGTCGTCGAAGCGGCGTACGCCGTTCATGGCGTCGCGCAACACCAGCAGCGACCACTTCTCGCCGATCAGGTCGAGGGTGCGCTGCACCGTGCAGTTCTCGGTGCTCGTCTCCAGCCAGGTCATGTCGCCATCGTAGGCTGGCTTCGACATTGACAGCCAGGTCCCTGCCGCTCTAACTTCGATTGTTGAAGCCAGAGGGGGAGGAAGAGACGTATGACGAGGTCACGCACGTTCGAGTGGCAGGATCCGAGCATCTCCGCGGAGGCTGTCGGCAGGGAGAGCGGTCTGGACTTCCTGCACAGGATGCTGAGCGGACGTCTGCCCGCGCCGCCCATCACCGCGACCCTCGGATTCACCCTGGAGCAGGTCGAGTTCGGCCACGCCGTCTTCGCCCTGGAACCGGGGGAGGAGCACTACAACCCCATCGGCAGCGTCCACGGCGGCGTCTACGCCACCCTCCTCGACTCGGCCGCCGGCTGTGCCGTGCAGTCCGTGCTGCCGGCCGGCATGGGCTACACCTCGATCGACCTGAGCGTGAAGTTCCTGCGGCAGATCAACGTCGACACCGGCAAGGTCCGTGCCGTCGGCTCCGTTCTCAACCACGGCCGCCGCACCGCCCTGGCGCAAGCCGAACTGTTCGACTCCGAGGACCGCCTGCTCGCCCACGCCACCAGTAGCTGCATGCTCTTCCCCGTCCCCCCGACGTCGGGCTGACAGCGGCGACCGGGTATCTCTATCGTCAGGGGGACGGACCGAGATCGCGGGGGAGCACATTCTGGTGAGGAAGTGGCGGCAGCCGCGCCTGCCGACGGCGGATGAGCAGCGCCCAACGCCTCCCGCATCGCGCCGGTCACAGCGAAAGCACACGGTGTCCGAACTGCGGGCGCAGGGCAGGTACGGCCCCGGACTCTGCGACGTCCTCCCCGCCTTCGCGGGCCTCGGTCTCGCCGTACTCGCCCCTGTGTTTCTACTGGTCTGGCTGCAGCGCCGCTACGGCGTCGCCGGAGTTGCGCTCGGCGTCGGCCTGCTGACCGTAATCGCCGTGGTGGGCCTGCGCCTTCGCCGGGGCGTCGTCCGCCGACGTGGCGGCCGCTACACCCCTCAGGAACTCGACCTGCTGGATGAGCGCGGGCTGGCGGAGGCGGTGGCGCGGATCCTGCGGCGCGACGGCTGGCGGGTGGTCGACCTGACCCTGACGAAAGGGCGGCGGCGCCTGCACGCTCGGGACCGCCAGGGCCGCCGGCTGGACGTCAGATTCCGCGCCGAGGAGACGGGCGAAGGGGAGGACAGCCCCGCCACCCTCGTCGAACCGGGCGACCCGGACGCCGACAGCACGGCCCAGGTCATCATCCACCCCGGCGGCTTCAGCCGCGCCGAGACGAGGTGGGCGTCCCTTCAGGGGAACGTCCACCTCGTGGACGGCGGTCAACTGCAGCGCTGGGCGAGGGGCGTCCCGCTGGACGAGCTGGAGATCACGTCGTCGACTTCAGCGAGAAGATCCGGTCGCCGTCGGACAGGTCGAACGACGTGATGCCCGACCCGGCGTGCGGCGTCGGTGCGCCGTGCGCTCCTGGACTGGTTCGCGGTCACGGGCTTCGGGGTGATCCGCACGCCGAGCGGCTTCACGTTCCGCTGGATGCTCAGGGCGGTCAGCTCCTGCCAGGGGTAGTCCTTGACGTACTCGATGGTCGCCGAGAAGCCCTCGGACGACGGAGACCTCCCCCTGTCCGCCCGCCGTGCTTTCCAGGACGTCCTGGAACTCCCGCACCCCGGGATCGGCGCCGGCGCCGCCGTGCCGGAGGACCGCGCGGCGCTGGCGCGCACCCGGGCGAAGAATGTGCTGCGGCATGTCGGGGACGGGCCTTTCGTGGTCGTAGGACGGTCGGCGGGCGGCAATGTGGCGCACTTGGTGATCCATGAGCTGGAAACCATGGGCCGGGCACCGTCCGGCCTGGTCCTGCTCGACACGTACCACGTCACGCCCGGCAGCAGCGGCGAGGACTGGCTGCTGTCCCTCGCCGCCCCACCGCCGCGGGCGAAGGGAGAGCGGTGAGTTCCGCCGCCACCGCGGCGCGCCTCAGATCCAGGTGCCGAGCCACATCCTCGCGTGCCAGTCGGCGTACGGAATGGTCTGCCCGGTGTAGAGCGGAAAGAAGTAGACGAAGTTCCAGGCGATCAGGAGGACGAGGACGCCCGCGGCCACCGCACCCCGCGTCCGGCGTCCCCGAGCCGCGCCCGGTGGGCCCAGCAGGGCTCCCAGCATCATCGTCACGGCCAGGCTCAGGTAGGGGACGAACACGACCGCGTAGAAGGAGAAGATCGTACGGTCCTGGTAGAGGAACCAGGGCAGATAGCCGGCCGCCACCGCGCACAGGACGGCGCCGGCGCGCCAGTCGCGGCGCAGCGCCCATCGGTAAAGGAGATATACGAGGGCGCAGCACGCCGACCACCACAGGAGTGGGGTGCCCAGGGCGAGGACGGTCTGTGAGCAGTCGGCCGTGGTGTGACATCCGTTCTGACCGGACTTCGGCGACTCGTAGTCGAACAGCACCGGGCGGCCGAGGAGCAGCCAACTCCAGGGGTTGGACTCGTACTTGTGCGGGGTGTGCAGTCCGACGTTGAATCGGTAGACGCCGTACTCGTAGTGCCACAGGCCGCGCAGCGGGGCCGGAACCCATGACCATGTACCGCCGCGGCCGTCCGCCCAGTGGCGGGCGTAGCCGCCGTCGGACAGGAACCAGCCGGTCCAGGCCCCAAGATACGTCACGGCCGCGACCGGGCCGAGGGACAGCACCGACCGCCCGAGATCCTTGCGCAGCACCGCGCGGTACGGGCGGCGCGCTCCCGTGACGCGGCGGGAACCGACGTCCCACAGCACGGTCAGGACCATGAAGAAGGCGAGGAAGTACAGGCCGTTCCACTTGGTCGACGCCGCCAGTCCCAGGAAGACGCCGGCGGCGAGTCGCCACGGGCGCGGTCCCGTCCCGGCATGGTCACCGGTGTCGCTGTCCGGGCGCACCCGGCCGTCCTCGCCGACCGGGAGGGCAGCCGCGAGCCGGGCCCGTGCGTGGTCCCGGTCGAGCAACAGGCATCCGAATGCCGCCAGGGCGAAGAACATGACGATGAGGTCCAGCAGCGCCGTGCGGCTCATCACCACGTGCAGACCGTCCACCGCCATCAGGACACCGGCCAGACAACCCAGCAGCGTCGACCGGAACAGGCGCCGGCCTATTCGGCACAGCATCAGCACGGACAGCGTGCCCAGGACCGCCGTCATGAAGCGCCAGCCGAAGGGGGTGAGGCCGAACATCGACTCGCCGAGGGCGATCACCCACTTGCCCGTCGGCGGGTGGGCGACGAAAGCCCCGGTGTCGGAGAGCGGGACGGTCTGAGGGTGCGCGAGGATCTGCGGGTCGGCGATCTTGCGGTCCGGCCAGGTGCCCTCGTAGCCGAGCCGCAGCAACGACCAGGCGTCCTTGGCGTAGTAGGTCTCGTCGAAGACGAAGTCCCGCGGCCGGCCGAGGCGCCAGAAGCGGATCGCTCCCGCCAGCACGGCGACGAGCACCGGGCCCAGCCATTCCGTCGCCTTCGCGGCGCGGTACGCCGACGCCGGGCTGAGGCCGGCGGACGCCCACAGGTGGGTCGGCGGCTTCGGGAAGGGCGGGACGAGACGCTCGCGGATGTCGGTCGGGTGTCGTCCGACGTATCCGAAGCGGCGCAGTCGTTCCTGGGTGATCAGGCTCATCAGACCCAGAGGGTAGATCACCGCTCGACGATCAGCCGGTCGGCCCAACAGCCTCTGGGCGTACGTCAGCTCGACGCCGGCGGCTCACCGTCGGACCTCCCCGCTGCCCAGCGTGATCACGGCTCGGGGACGCATCGGCTCCTCGCCGCGACGGGAGAGCAGCACCACCTCCTCGACCGCCGCCGACAGCGTGCCGAGCCGGGCGGTGCACTCGGCCGCCAGGCCCTTCGGGTCCTGGGTGCGGCCGAGGGACAGATGGGGGGTGAAGCGGCCGCCACGCCCCTGGCAGAGCGGGAACCGCCGTTGCAGCTCGCGGTGGAGGCGGGCCCAAGGTGCCGGGTCCGCCGCGGCCGGATCGAGCCAGACCGTCGAGTAGTGGCGATGCCGGAAGTACCGCACACCGGCGAGGCGTGCCGTGAACGCCGTGCCGGCCATCGCCCCCGCGGCCAGCAGCGGCACGGCCCGTGCGAACTCCTCCTCCGGCACGAAACCGAACAGCAGGTTCACATGGGGAGGCCAGCGCCGTACCTGCGGATCGTGTTCCCAGCGGATGTCCTGGATCGGCGGCCACAGCTCGCGCGGAGGCAGCCACGCCACCGCCGTCCGGGGCGTCGGCGCCACCTCGAGCGCGTCCACCGGCTCGGCCGCGCCGTAAGCCGCGTTCCGGTCCACGCCCTCATGGTCCCAAACCGGGGCGACGACCTCTACACGGTCGTGTCCGGGCTTCTACGAGACCAGCTCCGACGCATACTCCTACTACCAACCGCACCTCCTAAGGCTCTCGCGGAGCCGGATATGGCGGATGACCTTGCGGTGGTGGGTGTAGGCGATGTGGAGGGCCCCGTCCGGGGTCTGCGCGATCGAGGGATACGACAGCTCCCGGTTTCGGCCGTCGCGGGAGTTGTTGGTGAGGCAGTGACCGTCGCCGGTGACGAGGTCGGCGCGCTGCGGCCAGGTGCGGCCGGCGTCGGCGGACAGGGCGAGGCTGAGCGGGGCGCGGGGGGCGCCCCAGAAGGCGGCCGACGGGGCCTGCTTCACCGCGGTCGCCCTCGCCGTGCCGGAGGGTGAGCAGCGAGCCGTCCGGCAGCCGGTGGACGTTCATGTGGACCAGGCCCGTGGAGCCGGGCACCGGCTGTTCGCGCCAGGTGCCGCCCGCGTCGTCGCTGATCATCACGGCGCTGGTGTCGAGGTCGCCGGACCACTTGGTCCCGGGGGCCCTGAGGCACCGGAAAACGGGCAGCAGTGGGGTTCTGCTCGGAGCGCGCCGGGTCCTGTGAGAGGCGGACCGGGTCGGTCCAGGTGGTGGAGCCGGGAGCGAGGCGCGCGAACCATACGGAGATGTCCGCCATGCCCTCCTGCGTGCCGCCGAACCAGACACAGCCGAGTTCCCCGCCGGACAGCACGGTGGGGTTGGCCGCGTGGCTCTGCACCGTCGGCGCGGGCAGGGTGGTGTCGGTGCGGTCGAAGGCGTCGCGGCCTTCGACATCGCGGGGAAGGGCGTGGCCGAGGCCGGTGGCGTGGTCGAGACCCTGCGCCAGGCAGCCGAGATGTCGTCCGTACCGGCCCCCTGACCGGTCCACTGACCGGCCCTTTGAGACCGCCGCCCAGCGGTCCACGCAGCGAAGGACACCACGACAGACGTCTCCAACGGATCCCAGGCCCGGCGCGACCGGATCCTGCACCTGGCCACCACGAACGGCCTCACCAGCGTCGAGGAGCTGTCCCAGCGCTTCGGTGTCACCGCCTCCACCATCCGCCGCGACCTCGCCAAGCTGACCGCCGACCGCCGCCTCGCCCGCACCTACGACGGCGCCATGGCGCTGACCGCCCACCCCGAGGCATCGCTCAGGCAACGCACCGGCGAGGTGTTCGAGGCCAAGCGGGCCATCGCCAGCCGGGCCGCCACCGAGGTGCGCGCAGGGGAGGCCGTGCTGCTGGACGCCGGCTAGACGGTGGGGCCCTCGCTCAAGAACTGCGCTCGGCGAAGGAACTCACGGTCGCCACCACCGGGCTGACGGCCCTTCAGGAACTCTCCGACGTCGAGGCGGTGCACGTCGAATGCCTGGGCGGCACGCATCACCGTCAACGTGATCGCGCCCCCGGCCCCACCGACACCCCGAACTGTCCGACCCGGCTGCGCCCGCACCCCTGCGGCCCTTCCGCCACTGGGCAGGCTCGTCACCCCCGAAGAGTGGCCGGCTCCTCCCGCAGGCCAGGACGACCTCAGCCGCCCAGCACCGGCAGGGACAGCCCACAGCGGACGGGCCGAGCGTGAGCGGGATCGAGGGCGTTGCTCACGAGCTGGGCGGCGTTGGTGTCGTACGCGAGCGACAGGTGCTCGGACATGTCCTGTGGGCAGATCCGCTGGATCAGGATGTTGCGGACGGTCGCCCCCGGACCCGCGGTCAGGAAGTTGTTCCAGTACGGCGTGGCGTGCTCCTCGTACTTGGTGGCGATGACGGTGTAGCGCACCCCCGGCTGGGTGTCCCCGCCCCGGTCGAGCTTCCTGTTCATCTCGGAGCCGACCATCTGGTCCGACCACGCCTGGCCGACCACGGCGGACAACGTCGGGTTGAGCCCCAGCTTGGTGGTCAGGGTGCCGACGCCGGAGATGTTCCCGCCGTGGTTGGAGGGGGCGAGCCCGATGAGAGCGCGCACCTTGTTCCGCTTCGGATGCGCGGGATCGGTGCCGCCCTCGAACCGCAGGTACCAGCGGGGCGTCGGACCCCCGCCCTGGGAGTGCCCGACGAGATCGACCTGGCGGGCACCGGTCGCCTTCAGCACCCGGTCGACGTAACGGGCGACCTGGCGGGCGGACTCGGGGATGGGCCCCGTGGCCTTGACCGGACTGCCCGGCGCCCCGCCGTAGTTGGGGGCGAAGACGCAGTAGCCCTGCCTCTTCAGCCACGGGGACAGCATGCTCCAGTTGATGAACGCGTTCGCCGCCGACCCGTGCAGCAGCACGACCGGGCGCGGATGCCGGCGCGTGGGCCGGCAACCCCAGTCGTTGGCCCCGGCCGGCGGCGCCTCCGGATGCAGCAGCCCTCCCGCCACCGCCTTGGAGACGTCGAGGATCCGGCCCGGTGGCCGCGGAGGTGAGGGGGCGTCGGAGTCGGCGGTGGCCTCGCCCGACAGGCCGGCCGCCAGTGACAGGGCCAGGCCCGCACCGACCGCGGCCCACCTGGCGCGCCGCCGGTTCGACCGTCTCCGGGAAACCTTCCGATCCGACATCAGGCCACTCCTCGTCTCCATGCCAGCCGGGCGCCGACGCGAAGATGATCGAGGAGAGGGGTTCCCGCAGTGCTCAACAGCCGCTCGCGGCACCTCATATGGAGCAGACGGCTTTCATCCGTCCAGCTCACCGGAGCGTGGTCGAACGCGTGATCGTTGAGGGAACGGATGCGCTAAGATTGAACACGAGCTGGTCGCCGCAACTCGGGGTGACTGGTGTTGCGTTGGTGGTCCAAGGAAAGACGTCCCGCTTCCTGCGGGGAGATGCAGGTGCAAGGCCTGCCCGGCGCTCGATGACGAGGCCCGTCCGCACACTGCGGACGGGCCTCATACGTCTCCCTCATTTTTTCTGGGCTTTTCTGGGCGACCCCGGGAACTCACCCACCCCTGCATCCGACTTGTGTGAAGAGACCGCCGTTCGGCGGTCGGCCAGCGAGCCCGTCATCGGTACAAGGGAGTCGTACGTGTCCCGCTCCACTCTGATCCGCAGTCTGCGCCGTACCGGCGTTCTCACCTCGGCCGCCCTCGCCGTGACCGTCGCCGTCGCGGGACCGGCGGCGGCCCACGCCGAGGTGGAGGCCGAGGGCGCCCGGGCCCTCGACCAGAACGTCGCGCTGACCTTCTCCGCGGAGTCCGAGTCGGCCACGGCCGGGATCAGCAAGCTGGAGGTGATCCTGCCGGAGGGGATCAGCCCGCAGGACATCACCTATGACGAAGGGCCCAAGGGGTGGAAGTTCGCCCCCACCGCCCGGGGATACACGGTGTCCGGGCCGAAGCTTGCGGTGGGTGCGGACGCCGAGTACGTCGTGACCGTACGACAGTTGCCGGACGCGAAGGAGCTGGTCTTCAAGACCCTCCAGAGCTACAGCGACGGCAGGGTCGACCGCTGGATCGAGCTGGAGGAGGAGGCCGAGGGAGACGGGCACGGGCACGGCAGCCCCGCGCCCCGGCTGGAACTGAAGGCCGCCGCGCCCGGCGCCGAGCCGGTGAGCCCCACTCCCACCCAGGACCCGTCCGCGCCTGCCTCGAACCCCGCTTCGGACGAGCCTGCCGCCAAGGAGTCCTCCGCGGATCCGGTGGCGGACGACTCGAAGGACGACGACGGCATGCCGGTGGCCGTGCCCCTGGGCGTCGGTGCGGCCGTCGTGGTGGTGCTCGGCGGCGGAGTGTGGTGGATGAGGAAGCGCCGGAGCAGGGCCGCCTGAGGAATTCCTACGTGGGTCCTGCCCTGAGGATTCCTACGTGCGGTCCGGCTATGGGGCGAGCGCCTCTTCGGCGTCGTAGCCATAGATCCAGCCGTTGCTCACCAGGGGATCGGACTCGGCGAGTGCCGTGTCGCGGGCCTGTTGTCCGGGCCCGTCGGGCAGGTGGTTGATGTCCCGGCGGGCGAGCGCCTGCCCGGGGTCCGCCACGGACCCGGCCAGGCAGCGGGCCAGCACGGCGGCGTCCTCGATGGACTGGGCCGCTCCCTGGGCGAAGAACGGGAACATCGGATGTGCGGCGTCACCGAGCAGCGTCACCCTGCCCAGGCTCCACCGCCGCAGCGGCGCCCGCTCCAGCAGCGCCCAGCGCCCGGGGGCGTCGTCGCCGGCCGTGATGAGGTCGGTCACCCGTGGGTCCCAGTCGGCGAACTCGGCGTGGAACTCCTCGACGGTGGCCCTGGCGCTCCACGACTCGTCGGTGAAGTCTCCGGCCGGGGCGACGGCGACGACATTGACGGTGTCGCCGCCGGAGATCGGGTAGTGCACGAAGTGCCGGCCGGGGCCGAGCCAGAGGGTCTGGGCGGGCCGCCGGGCGAAGTCGGGGGCGGCGTGGGCCGGTACGACGGTGCGGAAGGCGCAGATGCCGGAGTACTCGGGCGGCGCGGGGCCGGCCACCGCACCGCGGACGACGGAGTGCACACCGTCGGCGCCGATGACGACGTCGGCCTCGACGCGGCTGCCGTCGGCGAACCCGATCAGCGCGCCGTCGGACCCCGCGTCGACCGAGGCGCACCGCGCGCCCAGCCGGACCCAGTCGTCGGGCACGGCCGACCTGACCGCGTCGAGCAGATCGGCCCGGTGCACGGTGTACGTCCGCTCGCCGTAGAGCCGCTCGCACACCCCGCTCAGCCTCTCCACCGACAGCACGCCACCGTCCGCCCAGCGACGGAACTCCCAGGCCCACTCCAGCGGCACGGCCCGGCGCAGCAACCGCTCCATCACACCGAGGCGACGCAGCAGCCGTACGGCATTGGGGGCCACGATCAGACCGGCGCCGACCTCCGTGAGGGCCGACGCCTGCTCGTACACGGTCGCTGTCAGGCCTGCGCGGCGCAGGAAGGCCGCGACGGCGAGACCGCCGATGCCGCCTCCGACGATGGCGATGCGTGGGCCGTGCGCGACGTCGGGCATGGGGCGGCTCCTTCGATGTGAGGGCAGACGTCCTGCTCACCTCTTGAGCCTCAACTCAGTCGCCGTCGGTGATCGTCACGTGGAGGGTGGGAGGGACGGCTGGTGCCGGGAGGGCTCGCGGCACCAGCCTCTCGGATCACAGACCGTCGCGCACCATCGCGGCCACGATCTGGACGTGGCGGTCTGCCGCCGTGTTCGAGAACTCGTTCTCGTAGTTCAGGCCGTACGGCCAGAAGTGGCCACCGCCGGTGGAGATCCTGGCGCTCGAACCGTCGTACTGCCGGACCAGCGCCGTCGCCTGAGCGCCTGTCCAGGTGCCGCTGCCACCGAGCCGGGACCAGCCCGAGCTCGTTCCCACGCCGATGGTGTGGGCGATCTCGTGCAGCGCGGTCCGCTCGGTCATGTAGGCGCGGTTGCCGAAGCGGATGGTGCCGTTGATGTTGCCGTCGGCGGTGGGGACGCCGGGGTCGTAGCGGACGGTGATGGTCTTGCCCAGGTCGCTGAGGTTGTTGTAGCGGGCCACCGCGGCGTTCATGGCCCTGGTGATGAGGTCGTACGCCGTGCGCTGATCCTCGGTGGGGTTGCCGGCCCGTTCGAGGGTCCAGGTGATGGTGGCCGCGGCCGACACCTGTCCCTGCGATGCCGGTGCCGGCGCCGATGCGGTCTGCGGGGCGGCCTGCGCTATGCCCGGGATCGCCAGCAGGGCGGCTGCCAGCGCGGCCACGACCGCCTTGCTGCGCCAGGGCGGGGGCGGCGTGTGCCGATCGGGTGTCGCGGCTCGTCGTGGACTCATTGCGGGGTCCTCCTGTGGGGGGATGGCCGTAGCGAGTGGGACCCGGGTCGAGTGAGGCGGAGCTTTGCTGGGGCGTACGGCAGTGACTGCCGAGCGGTGGAAAGCGCTTTCCGCAAGCTGTCCGGATGTAATCCTGTGTTTTGAACATGTCAATGAAGGGGGAAGGGGTCTCCTGATGGCGGCCGACGCATGCGCCCCCCTGTCACGCAGCGCGTACAGCCCACTGATCCGCGCCCTGCGCCGCCGCTTGGCCGGGATGGCCTTCATCCCCGCGTGCAGCGCGGTGCTGCACCTGCGGTACGCGTCCTCGATCGGTGCGTAGTAGGTGAGGGCGAAGTAGGCGAACGGGGCGGGGGGTTCGGGGTCGATGCCGACGGCGCGCAGCCAAGTGGTGCCGCCATGGTGGTAGTAGAAGCGCGTGAGCGACCTGTTCATCGCCGCGGGCGGTGGCGGGGACCCCGTGGGCACCGCGATCACCGAGCACTTCACCGGCCTCGCCCACCAAGCGGGCGTACCGGTGATCACACCCACCCCCGGCCGCTTACCCCGGCCGGCTCCACCCTGCACGACCTCGCCGCGCACCTCCCCGCCCGCCTCGTCCTGCTCGACCCGTGGCAGGGCCTGACGGCACTGGCCGAACAGATCCGGTGCTTCGCGACACCGGGTACGACCACGTGCGCATCGTCGACATCGGCGGCGACATCCTCGCGTACGGCGGCGAGAAGACCCTGTGCAGCCCGCTGGTCGACGCGCTCACCCTCGCCGCCTGCCGGCTCGCCGGAGTGCCCGCCACCGTGTATGTCGCCGGTCCCGGAACGGACGGGGAGGTCCCCCGGCCCGATGTACTGGACCGCATGAACGGCGGCGGTGCCGCCCTCACCCCCTCGCACCGAACCTGGCAGCCATCCGAACTGCCCTGTCCTGGCACCCTCGGAAGCGTCCGCCCTGTTCGCGGCGGCGATCGAGGGCGTGCGCGGTCCGGTCCGTACGGTGAGTCACCTCATCCCGCTCACGGACGAGTCCGCCCGCATCCACTCCACCGGCCTGGACGAAGCCCTCGCCCACAACACGGTCGCGGCACACCTTCTCGGCGCACTGCCGCACACCCTGGAGGCCGCCGCCGACCTCTCGGCCGAGCTCACGGGGATCCACGAGCTCGACCGGGAGCGGGTCGGGGCGGACGTGGCGTCCGTCGGGGGAGTCCTGCCCGAGAGCGCACAGGCGGCACGGGAGGCGATACGCGAGGCGGCCTTTGGTGCCCCGCACGTCACCCTCCGTTTCGCGGCCCGCGCGATCGGACTGACCTGGCGCCGGATCCCCGCACTGCGTGCGCTGTTGGGTGCCGAGGGGCCGGTTGTTTCGGTGGCCTGAACCTCGGTGACAGCGTCGGTCAGCGCAGCGGGATGGTCTCCAGCAGGTCGCGGGCCATCCGCTGCGCGGGCCCGGCGGTGTGGTCGGCGACCTGTCGGAAGGTCTCCTGGGCGGGGCGGGCCGGCCACTCCTGGGGAAGGTGTCGGGCCGGCAGCCGGGGGTCCGTCCGGATGGTCCAGAGCCATTCGCTGACCAGCCGCAGCCGGGTGCCGATCGGGTCGTCCCCCGATCCGGCGTTCAGATGCGCGGTCCAGCGCTTGTCGAAGACGACATAGCGGGCGGCGATGCTCTCCAGGTCCCAGGTGTCCCGGATCATCAGCTCGATGTCGGTGACCTCGTCGGCCCGGGCGTGGAAGATCTTGACGTGGGCGGCCAGGCCGAGCTCCGCGACGATCCCGGCGGCGTCGACCTTCCCCGGCGCGATCCACAGCCCGCTGTACAGCGCGCCGAATCCGGACCAGGTGAGCCGGGAGCGCAGGTCGTGGCGCTGTCGTTTCCAGGAGTCGGGCAGGGAGAAGGCGAGCAGGGTCCAGGAGCCGTCCCAGTCGTCGTTGACCGCGCCCTGCTGCCAGATGCGGACACGGCCGTCCTCGAGGACGCGCGTCGCCTGCGGGGTCAGGCCGAAGAACATCCTGCGGCCCTCGCGCCGGCGGCGCAGCAGCCCCCGGTTGACCATGCGGGTGAGGGTGGAGCGCACGGCCTGTTCACCGACCCCGACGCGACCGAGCACCTCGATGATGCTGCCCGAGTACACCCCCACCTCGCCCTCGTCCAGGACATGGTTGCCGAAGAAGGCGAGCATGAGTGACTGCGGGCGCGGCTGCGGCCCCTCCGAGATGTCCTGGCCGTCCAGGATGTCGTGGTCCTCCACGGTGGCTAGGGTACGACCGCCCGCTGGGGACGGGGCGGGCGGTCGTACCACGTCAGCGGCCGTCGGCGGGGTGGGCAAGGTCGTACGGGCGCGGGTACGGAGCGGGGCGGTACGGCACATAGCGGGCGGGCGTCGTCGGATCGGCCTTCGCGGCGCGGCGGTTGAGGGAGTCCGGGGCGGTGCCGGTCCACCTGCCCGCCGTGAGGCGGTCCTCCAGGGTGTCCACGGCGGCGAGCTGTTCGGCGGGGCTGAAGGTGCAGTGGCCGGCGTTGTCGGTGTAGGCCTGCCGCAGTCGGGACGCCGATCCGGCGGCGGTGACGGCCCGCTTCAGGGCGCTCTCCGTCTGGACGGGGACGAGGGCGTCGCCGATGGTGTGGACGGAGAGCTGCGGCTTGGCCAGCCTGCCCGTGAAGGAACTCGTGCCGCTCATCCACGCCACGGCGTCCGGGTCGGCGCCGATGCGCGGGGCGCGGTTGAGGGCGCTGAGGTCGGCCTTGAGGGACAGACCGGCCTTCTTGTACAGCTCGGTGACCTCCTTGCGGACGGAGGACCTGCCGAGCAGCTTCGCGTAGTCGACACCGGTGTTCCAGGACATGTTGCCGCCCGCCCGGCTCTCCGCCTCCTGCCGCCAGTTGAAGGCGGGGAACTTCACCAGGCCCTTGATGGCCTCGTACTGGCCCACCTGCTGGGCGTCCCAGTCCGTCGGGGCGGGACGGGGCTGGGTCGGCTGGTTCCAGCCCGGGATGTTGTGCAGGGCGGCGGCCAGGGCGATACGGGCCCGGCCGGCCGGTGTCGACTGCGCCGAGTCGACCGCGGCCGTCAGGGCGTCGGCCGCGGCGGTGGCGGTCCGCTGGTCGGGGAGGTTCACCAGCGGCAGGTCGGTGTCGGGGGCGACGAGGGTCTTGAGGGCGAAGACGGGGTCGAGGGTGTTGTTCCAGTTGGCGACCCCGCCCTGGACCAGTCCGCACAGGGAGAGCGAACCGTCGATCCGCTCCGGGTGGCGCTCGGCGATGGCGGTGGTGACCAGCCCGCCGTACGACTGTCCCCAGGCGATGGTGCGGGTGGCCGCACCGAAGCGCTCGGCGAAGGCGCTCAGCGTGGCGAGCTGGTCGGGCACCGCGTCCGTCACCGCCCAGCCGGTACTGGCGTAGGAGGAGCCGATGAGGGCGTAGCCGCGCTGGAGGAGGAGCGCCTTCGTGGCGTCGTCCGGGGAGTTCTGGGCGGGGTTGGCCGGGCCGGGGGTGTAGCCGTGGCTGAACAGCAGGACGGTGCCGTTCCAGTCGGCCGGTACGTCCATCATGTACGTGGCGCCGGAGGGGAGTTGGCCGTCCACGTGGGCGGTGTCGGGGGTGGCGGCGACGGCCGGGGCGGGCAGGGCGCCGAGGGCGAGCAGGACAGTGGCGGCCAGGGCGGTGCGGGTGCCGGCGCCGGTCGTCATGCGGTGATCTCCTCCTCGCGGGGTGCGGTGGACGATTCGGTCGCGGAGCCGGACAGGGACGTACGGCTGGTCTCGCGGACGAACCACACCGTGAGCGCGGTGATGAGGGAGCCGCCGCAGATCAGCAGCGCGACGGGGGTGCCGTTACCGCTGCCCGCGACCAGGCTCCCGGCGATCATGGGGGAGAAGCCGGCGCCGATGAGGGTGGCGCCCTGGTAGCCGAGGGAGGCGCCGGTGTAGCGCACCCGGGTGCCGAACATCTCGGAGAACAGGGCGCCCAGCGGGCCGTACATCATGGACTGGGCGATGCCGTGGCCGAGGACGACGGCGAGGATCAGCGCGGCGGGGGACCTGGAGTCGACCAGCGAGAGGACCGGGAACGCGGTGGCGGCCGACAGGACGGCTCCGGTGAGGACGACCGGGCGGCGGCCGACGCGGTCGGAGAGCGCGGACGCGCAGGGCAGGACGGCGAGGGCGACGGTGGCGGAGACCGTGAGTGCGGTGAGCACCTGGGGGCGGGCGTAGCCGATGCCGGTGGCGTAGGCGATCAGGTAACTGGTCAGCAGGGACTGGGCGGTGAAGGCTCCGATGCCGACACCGCAGGCCAGCAGCAGGGGCCGGGGCCGCCGCAGGACGTCGGCGATCGGCAGCCGTGCCTCGGCGCGGTCCTTCTTCACCTCGGCGAACAGCGGGCTCTCGACCACCTTCAGCCGGACGAAGAGCCCGACCCCGAGCAGCACCACGCTCAGCAGGAACGGCACGCGCCAGCCCCAGGCCGCGAACTGGTCCCGGGGCATGGCCACCACGAGGGTGACGACGAGCGAGGACATCAGGGAGCCGAGCGGGGCTCCCATCTGCGTGAAGCTGGACCACAGGCCGCGGCGCCGCTCCCCGGCGTGCTCGACGACCATCAGGGTGGCCCCGCCCCACTCGCCGCCGATGGCGATGCCCTGGAGCACTCGCAGGGTGATCAGCAGGACCGGCGCCCAGACGCCGATCGCGTCGTACGTCGGCAGCAGGCCGATGAGGAAGCTGGCGCCGCCCATCAGGCCCATGGTGAGCAGCAGCATCGACTTGCGGCCGAGCCGGTCGCCGAAGTGCCCGAAGACGATGCCGCCGAGCGGGCGGGCGACATAGCCGGCGGCGAAGGTGCCGAACGCGGCGATGGTGCCGACGGCGGGATCGGCGCCCGGGAAGAACAGCTCGCCGAAGACGAGCGCGGCGACCGTGCCGTAGACGAGGAAGTCGTAGAACTCCACGGCCGTGCCGAGCAGTCCGGACAGAGCGACTCTGCGCAGTTGCCGGGCTCGCTCGGGGTTCGTGGACGGCGAGGGTGATGCGACGGGGGACGGGGACATCGCGCTCTCCCTTGAGCGGGGGAAGGACACCGCGAAAGTAGGCTCTCCTGTGACCGTCGTCAATAAAGTGCACAACATCAAAGTGTGCGGGATGTGACGTCCCCCATTGCGCGCTCGCTCGGACGTCGTGAGTCTCACGGGGAACAAGCGTCCGAAGAAGAGCCCGAGGAACTGTTATCCGCGGTCCACCGAGCGATCTCCCAGGTATCGGACAGCATCGTTCGGCGTCGAGGACAGGGAAGTTTTCTGATGAGTACAGAGCGCACGAGGGAACTCGCGGCACTGGTGACCGCCGCCCGAAGCGGCGATCCGAAGGCTCAGGACACCCTGGTCAGTGCGTACCTCCCGCTGGTCTACAACATCGTGGGGAGGGCTCTGAACGGCTCGGTCGACGTCGACGACGTGGTGCAGGAGACCATGCTGCGCGCCCTCGGCGCGCTCGGCGGCCTGCGCACTCCCGAGAGCTTCCGCTCCTGGCTGGTGGCGATCGCGATGAACCAGGTCCGTGCCCACTGGCACGACCGGCAGTCCGCCCCGGGCGTCATGGAGGAGGTCCAGGACGTCGCGGATCCCGGCGCCGACTTCGTGGATCTGACCATGGTGCGGCTCCAGTTGTCCGGCCAGCGCCAGGAGACGGCCCTCGCCACCCGCTGGCTGGAGCCCGACGACCGGGGACTGCTGTCGCTGTGGTGGCTGGAGTGCGCGGGCGAGCTGACCCGCGCCGAGGTCGCCGCGGCTCTGGAACTGTCGCCGCAGCTCACCGCGGTGCGGGTGCAGCGGATGAAGGCGCAGTTGGAGGCGGCCCGCGTGGTGGTGCGGGCGCTCGACGCACGGCCGCCGTGCGACGAACTGCGGGGTGTGCTGGCGTCCTGGGACGGCCGCCCCTCGGCGCTGTGGCGCAAGCGAATAGCCCGGCATGCCCGGGGTTGTGTGCGTTGCTACGGTCTGTGGAGCGGGTTGATGCCCGCCGAGGGGCTGTTGGCGGGCCTGGCGCTGGTCGCGGCGGCGCCGGCGCTGGTGGAGAGGGTGCTGTCCGCGTCCAGCGGGATGTTCCCGGTGGGTTCGGCCGGCGACGCGACGGCTCCGGTGGGTTGGGCGTCGGATGCGACGGGCCCGGTGGGTTCGGCCCCGGACATGACGGCCCCGGATGCGACGGCCTCGATGGGTTGGCCGCCGGATGCGACGGCTCCGGTGGGTTGGGCGTCGGATGCGACGGCCTCGATGGGTTCGGTCCCGGATGCGACCGCCCCGATGGGTTCGACCCCGGACATGACGGCCCCGATGGGTTCGGCCACCGACGCGACGGCGCCGACCGGTTCGGCCGCCGATACGACGGCTCCGGCGGGTTCGGAGGCCCAGCTCGCGGCGTCCGCCAACTCGGGCCGCGGAGCCGGACATCGCGGCGGTCGCGGCCGGGTCGTCTCGCGCGGCGAGGCCCGGCGGCGCCGACGCGTTCGGCGCAGGGCCGTCGGAGGTGCCGTCGTCGCGGCCTGTGTGACGGGCGGCGGCCTGTGGTTCTACCTCGACACCGCCCCCGGGAAGGGCACCGAGGAGGCGACGGCCGCCGCGCCCACCGCGGCAGCCCCGGTCCCGGACCTCGCGGAGGCCACCCCGATCGAGACCTCCGCCTCGCCCTCCCCCTCCCGGACGCCGTCCAGGACACCGTCGAAGAAGGCGACCCCCTCCAAGTCCGCGCAGCCCACGAAGAAGGCCGCGCCGGCTCCCAGTCCCACCCCTGAGCCGATCCGCAGCGCGTCCAGCACGCCGCAGGAGCAGTCGGCGGCCCCCACGGACACCGTGGCGCAGGTGGTCGCCCTGGTGAACAAGGAGCGGTCGGCCGCAGGCTGCGGCCCGCTCGAGGAGGACGCGCTGCTGAACAAGGCCGCCCAGGGCCACTCCGACGACATGGCCGCCCGTGACTTCTTCGACCACACCAACCCCGACGGCGCCGATCCCGGGCAGCGCATCACCGCCGCGGGTTACCGCTGGTCCACCTTCGGCGAGAACATCGCCCGGGGCCAGCAGACCCCGGAGGCGGTGATGGAGTCCTGGATGAACAGCCCCGGCCACCGCGCCAACATCCTCAACTGCTCGTTCAAGGACATCGGCGTGGGCATCAACAACAGCTCGGGCGGGCCCTGGTGGACGCAGAACTTCGGCGCCAAGCAGTGAGTGGCGAGGTTGGGTAGTCGCGCATGGGGTACCTGAGTACGGCTACTCAGGCCGTCCCGGGCGGCTCGGGGGATCGTGGGAAGTCGACAGCGATCTCAGGGGGTTCGGAAATGACCGGTTCTCAGCATTCCTTCGTGGCGGCGACGCGCCGCAACCTGGTCAATCCGGCGGCGTTGGGTTATCTGGCCGTCGTGGTCGGCGTGTTGGCGTGGGTCGGTCTCGACGCGCTGCTCGTCGAGCACCAGGACGCCAGCCTCGCCGGGGTATGGGCCTTCCTGGTCACCGGGCCGACCTCATGGCTGTTCCTGATGCTGCCCGGCGTGCTGCCGTGGGCCGGCGTCGTCGTCGGTGCCCTGGTGCAGGCGGCGGTGCTCGGTGCCGCGTACCACCGTCTCGCGGGCCGTCTCCACCACCGTACGCGTCCGAACGGCGCCTGAGCACTCACGCGTTGGGGCTCTCCGGATCCGCCGACAGGGGCTGCTCGGCCCAGATCGTCTTTCTGTTGCGGCCGTAGCGCGTGCCCCAGCGCTCGGCGAGCTGCGCCACCAGGAACAGGCCGCGGCCGCCCTCGTCGGTGCTGCGGGCCTGGCGCAGGTGGGGGGAGGTGCTGCTGGAGTCGGAGACCTCGCAGATGAGATGGCCGTCCCTGATGAGGCGCAGCAGGACCGGGCCGCCGGCGTACCGGTAGGCGTTCGTGACCAGTTCGCTCACGATCAGCTCGGTGGTGAAGGCCAGCTCCTGAAGGCCCCACTCGGTCAGCAGGTCCCGTACCAGCGTCCGGGCCCGGCCGGCCGCGGTGGGCTCGGCCGGCAGCTCCCAGGTGACCACGTCCTGCGGCGCCAGCACCCGGGTCCGGCCCAGCAGCAGCGTGACGTCGTCGGCGGGGCGGGCCGCCAGCATCGCGTCCTCCACCGCCTTGCAGGTGTGCTCCAGCGACCGGGCCGGACCGGCCAGCGCGGTGCGCAGGAGTGCCAGACCCTCGTCGATGTCGCGGTCGTCGGCCAGGAGGAGACCGTCGCTGCAGAGGGCGATCAGGCTGCCTTCGGCCAGTTCCAGCTCGGCCGTCTCGAACGGCAGTCCGCCGATGCCGAGCGGTGGTCCGGCCGGGACGTCGATCGGGCGCATCCGGCCGTCCGGACCCAGCAGGGTCGGCGGCGGGTGCCCTGCGCGTGCCATGGCGCAGTGCCGGGAGACCGGATCGTAGATCGCGTACAGGCAGGTCGCGCCCACGATCTGCGGGGTGTTCCCGTCGGCCTGCCGCTGTTCGGTCGACAACTGGTCCACCAGGTCGTCGAGCCGGGCGAGGACCTCGTCCGGGGCCAGGTCGAGGTGGGCCAGGGTGCGCACGGCGGCGCGCAGCCGGCCCATGGTCGCCGAGGCGTGCATGCCGTGCCCGACCACGTCGCCGACGACCAGCGCGACGCGCAGCCCCGACAGCGGGATGACGTCGAACCAGTCGCCGCCGACCCCGGTGGAGGCCCGCGCGGGCAGATAGCGGTGGGCCGTCTCGACCGCCGGGTGCTCGGGCACCTCACCCGGCAGCAGGCTGCGCTGCAGGGCCTCGGCGGCCTGGTGCTGCTGGGTGTAGCGGCGGGCGTTGTCGATGCAGACCGCGGCCCGCGCGGCGAACTCCGCCGCCAGGGTGAGGTCGTCCTCCTCGAACGGCTCCGGCTTCTTCGAGCGCCACAGACAGACCACGCCGAGGACCACACCGCGCGCGGTCAGCGGCACCGCCATCATGGAGTGCACGCCCATCGCGAGCGCGTTCGCGGCCCGTTGCGGCTCGGCGGCGGACCACGCCTGGCTGTCCTCCAGGGCGGGCAGCAGGATCGGCCGCCGCTCGACGAGGCAGCGGGCCGGCGCGGTCCGCTCGGGGAAGGAGAACAGCTCACCCTCGGGACGCATCACCCGCATCGACTCGGGCCGGATGCCGCGGACCGCCATCCTGCGCAGCGGGCCCCTGGAGTCCGGGGCCGGCTCCTCCCCACGCGGCACGGGCTCCAGCAGATCCACCGAGACGGCGTCGGCGAGTGCGGGAACCGCCGCCTCGGCCAGCTCACGCGCCGTCGTGGTCACATCCAGCGTCGTGCCGATCCTGGCGCCGGCCTCGTTGAGCAGCGCGAGCCGCCGACGGGCCCGGTGGCGGTCGGTGACGTCCTCGACGATCTCGGTGACGCCCAGCACCCTGCCGGAGGGGTCCTGCATCCGGAAGGCGGACACCGAGACGATCAGCTCCTTGCGGGGCTCCCGCAGCAACCGGCAGGGCTGCTCGGCGAAGATCACGGGCTGACCCGTCTCCAGAACCCCACGCAGCCTCTCCTCGACCAGTTCCGTGTCCGGGCCGAGCAGGAAGTCGGCGGTACGAAGCCCGCGGTACGCCCCGGCCGGCAGCCCGCCGAACCGTGCGATCGCCCGGTTCACCCGCAGGATGCGCAGGTCCGGACCGAGAACCGCGACACCCACCGGGGACCGGAGGAAGAAGCCGTCCAGCACGGCGCGGTCGATCTCCCACTGGGCGATGTCCTCGGCGAGCGAGCCGACGAGGAGCCATTCGACGGCCGAGTCCGGCCGTCGCACCCGCCGGGCCCTGAACCCCACGTACACGCGGTGGCCGGCGCGGTGCCGGACCGGCAGCAGACCGAACCAGCCGTCCTCCCGCAGACAGATCGCGGTCGCCTCGGCGATCGCGGCCTCGTCACCGCCGTCGACCAGGACCTCGCGCGCCGGCCGGCCCAGCACCTCGTCGGCCCGGTGCCCGAGCAGCGCCGTGGCGTGTTCGCTCCAGGCGACGACCCGTCCGCGGGCGTCCAGAACGACCGCTGCGGACCGGTGGACGGAGAACGGGTCCTTGGGGCTCTCGCTGAGTGACGTCGGGGATGTGCCGTCCATCTCCCACCCATCTCGCGCCGTTCCCGGGTGCCCGCTGCACGCGGCCCCGGCCGGACCGGCTGGTCCGCACGGCAGGCCGCGCAGCGGCTCACTCCCAGTATCGACTCTGCGGGCACCGCGTGCCTGGTCACCGGGGACGGGGCGGTCCCGACGGGTGACGCGCCCGGCCCACGGACGGGCCTTCGGGATTCATCGGGGCAGCGCACGGGCGAGGAGCACCGCCACGTCGTCGTCGGCCGCCTCCGGCATGACGTGCGCGAGCAGCTCGTCGCAGATCTCCTCCAGGGGATGCCCGGGATGCCGCAGCGCCCGGGCCAGCTTGCGCATGCCCTGGTCGAGGTCCGTGCCCCGGGTCTCGATCAGGCCGTCGGTGTAGGCCACCAGGAGGCTGTGGGGCGGCAGGACCATGCGCTGGACGTCGCAGTCCTGCCCGCCCAGCCCCAGGGGCGGGCCCGGCGGCCCGTCCAGAAAGGCTATGGTTCCCCGCCCGTCGGCGACCATGGGCGGCGGATGGCCCGCTCTCGCGATCATGCAGTGCCCGGCGGCCGGGTCGTGGACGGCGTACAGACAGGTGGCCATCTCGTTGTCGCCCAGGTCCGCCACGGCGGCGTCCAGGGCGCGCAGCACCTGGTCGGGCGCGGTGTCCCGGCGCGCCAGGGTGCGCACGGCGGTGCGAAGCTGCCCCATGACGGCCGCCGCGTGGATGCCGTGCCCCATCACGTCCCCGATCACCAGCGCGGTCCGGCCGCCCGACAGGGCGATGGCGTCGAACCAGTCGCCGCCGACCTCGTGGTCCCCGGCCGGCAGATAGCGTCCGGTGAGCTCCAGACCGCTGACGGTGGGCAGGACGGGGTTCATCAGGCTGCGCTGAAGGGTCAGCGCCGCGTCGCGCTCCCGGCCGTACATGCGCGCGTTGTCGATGTTCAGCGCCGCCCGCGCGACCAGCTCGTCGATCAGCAGCGTGTCCTGGTCGTCGAACGGCTCCCGGTCGCGGGTGCGGGTCACCACCACCGCGCCGAGCACCGTGCCCCGGGCCACCAGCGGAACCAGGCGGGCGGATCCCACCCGGGCCCGCAGGTACTCGCGCAGCGGGTCGGCGCCGGGGGTGGGGATCAGCGGGCCGATGTCGCTCAGGTACAGGTTCATGGGCCGCCCGGCGCCGATGACCTGCTCGTACACCGAGCCGGGCGGGACCTGCTGGGTCATGCCGACCGCGAGGTGGTCGGCCGGTGCGGCCGGATCCGTGAAGGCGGCCGCGACCCGGCGGACCACGCCGTGCGCGGACGCGGCGGTCTCGTCCGGAGCCACCGCCTCCTCCAGTAGTTGCACGTCGGCGGAGTCCGCGAGCCGGGGCACCAGGACCCGGACCACCTCCTGCGCCGTCCGGGTCAGATCCAGGGTGGAACCCATCTGGGTCCCCGCCTCCGCCAGCAGGGCCAGTCGCCGTCGCGCCCGCTCGACCTCCAGATGGGCCCGCTGCCCCTCCGTGACGTCGATCAGCGAGGCGATCACCCCCACCCGCTGCCCGCCGGCGCCGAGCAAGGGGGCGTAGGAGCAGGACCAGGTCCGCTGCTGTTCCGGGTCGGCCGCGTCGGCGCCGGTGTGCCGGTGGTCCACCACCGCCTCCCCCCGGTCCAGGACGCGCCGCATCATCGACTCCAGGGCGTCGGTGCCGGGGGCGACCTCGGTGACACGCCGGCCGATGTGCTCCGCGACCGGTACCCCGTCCATCCGGGCCAGCGCCTCGTTGACCCGCAGGAACCGCAGATCGGCCCCGAGCATGGCCAGGCCGACCGGGGACTGCGTGAACAGGCCCTCCAGCGCGGCCAGCGCATCGCGCATCCGCTCCACCGCCGAGGTCTCCGCCGCGATGGCCAGCACACCGGGGCGCCCCCGCACATCCGCGATCGGACAGTGCCACAGCTCCATGTCGACCACGGTCCCGTCGCGATGCCTGACCGGCAGCCGCGCGACCACCGCTCCGCCCGTCCGCACCGTCCGGCTCAGCCGGTCCGCCAGCTCCAGGTGGCCCTCGGGCACGAGCACGCGCCTGACGTCCTGGCCCACCATCTGCTCCGCGGTGTGACCGAGCAGGTCCTGCGCGGCGAGCGACCACTGCACCAGGAGCCCGTCGGCGTCGACCACCCAGAGCGCGAGCGGGAGCAGATCCTGGAACACCCCCGCACGACCCACCGTGGGCGAGCGCCGACCAGGCGTTTCGCCGATCGTGTCGTGGGCACGTGCATCGCGGTGACTCGCACTGGTCATCAGGGCACCTCGCTCACACCACCCTTGACCACAGGAAGCTCAAGGACAGCGTAGGCCGCAAGTGGCCCGGCTCACATGGCGTGAAAAGGGCACCGCCGACACCATGGGTGTCCGTCACCCGGCAGGCTGAAGGGATCAAGAATGTTCCGCAAGGTGCTGGTCGCCAACCGCGGTGAGATCGCGATTCGCGCTTTCCGCGCAGGCTACGAGCTGGGCGCGCGCACCGTCGCCGTCTTCCCGCACGAGGACCGCAACTCCCTGCACCGGCTGAAGGCCGACGAGGCCTACGAGATCGGCCGGCCGGGACATCCGGTGCGGGCCTATCTCTCCGTGGAGGAGATAGTCCGTGCCGCGCGCCGTGCCGGAGCCGACGCCGTCTACCCGGGTTATGGATTCCTCTCCGAGAACCCCGACCTCGCCCGCGCCTGCGAGGAGGCGGGCATCACGTTCGTCGGGCCGAGCGCGGAGATCCTGGAGCTGACCGGGAACAAGGCCCGTGCGGTGGCCGCCGCACGCGCGGCCGGCGTACCCGTCCTGGGCTCCTCGGCGCCGTCCACCAACGTGGACGCACTCGTCAGCGCCGCCGAGGACATCGGCTTCCCCGTGTTCGTCAAGGCCGTCGCGGGCGGCGGCGGGCGCGGCATGCGCCGGGTCGAGGACCCCGCCCACCTGCGCGAGTCCATCGAGGCGGCGTCCCGCGAGGCGGCCTCGGCGTTCGGCGACCCCACGGTCTTCCTGGAGAAGGCCGTCGTCGAGCCCCGCCACATCGAGGTGCAGATCCTCGCCGACGGACAGGGCGACGTCATCCACCTCTTCGAGCGGGACTGCTCGGTGCAGCGCCGCCACCAGAAGGTGATCGAGCTGGCGCCCGCGCCGAACCTCGACCCGGAGCTGCGCGAGCGGATCTGCGCCGACGCGGTGCGCTTCGCCCGGCAGATCGGCTACCGCAACGCCGGCACGGTGGAGTTCCTGCTGGACCGCGAGGGCCACCACGTCTTCATCGAGATGAACCCGCGCATCCAGGTCGAGCACACGGTGACCGAAGAGGTCACCGACGTCGACCTGGTGCAGGCACAGCTCCGCATCGCCGGTGGCGAGAGCCTGGCCGACCTGGGGCTGGCGCAGGAGACGATCACCCTGCGCGGCGCCGCGCTCCAGTGCCGTATCACCACCGAGGACCCCGCCAACGGCTTCCGCCCGGACACCGGCCGCATCAGCGCCTACCGCTCGCCGGGCGGCTCCGGCATCCGCCTCGACGGCGGAACGACCCACGCCGGTACGGAGATCAGCGCGCACTTCGACTCGATGCTGGTGAAGCTCACCTGCCGGGGCCGGGACTTCGGCGCCGCCGTGGGCCGCGCCCGGCGTGCCGTCGCCGAGTTCCGCATCCGCGGCGTGGCCACCAACATCCCCTTCCTGCAAGCGGTCCTCGACGACCCCGACTTCCAGGCCGGCCGGGTCACCACGTCGTTCATCGAGCGACGCCCGCACCTGCTCACCGCCCGCCACTCCGCCGACCGCGGCACCAAGCTGCTCACCTACCTGGCCGACGTCACCGTGAACAAGCCGCACGGCGAACGGCCCGACCTGCTCGACCCGTTGACCAAGCTGCCCGCCCTGCCGGCCGGTGAGCCGGCGGCCGGGTCCCGGCAGAAGCTCGCCGAACTCGGACCCGAGGGCTTCGCGAGCTGGCTGCGCGCCTCGCCGACCATCGGCGTCACCGACACCACCTTCCGCGACGCCCACCAGTCGCTGCTCGCCACCCGCGTGCGCACCAAGGACATGCTCGCCGTCGCCCCGGTCGTGGCCCGCACCCTGCCCCAGCTGCTGTCCCTGGAGTGCTGGGGCGGCGCCACCTACGACGTCGCCCTGCGCTTCCTCGCCGAGGACCCGTGGGAGCGCCTGGCCGCCCTGCGGGAAGCCGCGCCGAACATCTGCCTCCAGATGCTCCTGCGCGGCCGCAACACCGTCGGCTACACGCCGTACCCCACCGAGGTGACCGACGCCTTCGTGCAGGAGGCCGCCGCCACCGGCATCGACATCTTCCGCATCTTCGACGCCCTCAACGACGTCGACCAGATGCGGCCCGCCATCGAGGCCGTACGGGAGACCGGGACGGCTGTCGCGGAGGTCGCCCTGTGCTACACCTCCGACCTGTCCGACCCGTCGGAGCGCCTGTACACCCTGGACTACTACCTGCGCCTGGCCGAGCGGATCGTGGACGCGGGCGCCCATGTGCTGGCCGTCAAGGACATGGCGGGCCTGCTGCGGGCACCGGCCGCGGCGAGGCTGGTGTCGGCCCTGCGCCGGGAGTTCGAGCTGCCGGTCCACGTGCACACCCACGACACCGCGGGCGGCCAGCTCGCCACTTACCTGGCCGCGATCCAGGCCGGCGCGGACGCGGTGGACGGAGCGGTGGCGTCCATGGCCGGCACGACCTCGCAGCCGTCGTTGTCCGCGATCGTGGCCGCGACCGACCACTCCGAGCGGCCCACCGGCCTCGACCTCCAGGCCGTCGGCGACCTGGAGCCGTACTGGGAGAGCGTCCGCAAGGTCTACGCCCCCTTCGAGGCGGGACTCGCCTCCCCGACCGGCCGCGTCTACCACCACGAGATCCCCGGCGGGCAGCTCTCCAACCTGCGCACCCAGGCGGTCGCGCTGGGCCTCGGCGACCGCTTCGAGGAGATCGAGGCGATGTACGCCGCCGCCGACCGGATGCTCGGCCGCCTGGTGAAGGTCACGCCCTCGTCCAAGGTGGTCGGCGACCTGGCGCTGCACCTGGTGGGCGCCGGAGTGTCCCCCGAGGACTTCGAGTCGACCCCGGACCGCTTCGACATCCCCGACTCCGTCATCGGCTTCCTGCGCGGCGAGCTGGGCACCCCGCCCGGCGGCTGGCCCGAGCCGTTCCGCAGCAAGGCGCTGCAGGGCCGCGCCGAGGCCAAGCCGGTGCGGGAGCTGGGCGCCGACGACCGCGAAGGGCTGGCCAAGGACCGCCGGGCGACGCTCAACCGGCTGCTGTTCCCGGCGCCGACGCGCGAGTTCGAGACGCACCGCGACACCTACGGCGACACCAGCGTGCTGGACAGCAAGGACTTCTTCTACGGGCTGCGCCCGGGCCAGGAGTACGCCGTCGACCTGGAGCGCGGGGTGCGGCTGCTGATCGAGTTGCAGGCCGTCGGCGACGCGGACGAGCGCGGCCTGCGCACCGTGATGTCCACCCTGAACGGCCAGCTGCGGCCCATCCAGGTCCGCGACCGGGCGGCCGCCTCGGACGTGCCGGTGACGGAGAAGGCCGACCGGGCCAACCCCGGTCACGTCGCGGCGCCGTTCGCCGGCGTGGTGACCCTCACCGTCGCCGAGGGGGACGAGGTGCCGGCCGGGGCCACGGTGGCCACCATCGAGGCGATGAAGATGGAGGCCTCGATCACCGCCGCGAAGGCCGGCCGGGTGGCCAGACTGGCCATCAACCCCATCCAGCAGGTCGAGGGCGGCGACCTGTTGGTGGAACTCGCCTGAGCAGGGCCGCTGGTGCCGGTTGGGCCCCGCGCAGGGGGGACTTCTGCGCGGGGCGCCGTCCGTGGTGCGACGGTAAGGCGCCCGGCCCGGTCTGCACCTGCGCATCGCACGGGGCGCGAAACGGCCGGGGGATGCTCGTCCCTCGCGACGCGCCGCCCGCTGATATCGGCGAGATACCGGTTGCTCCGCCGGCCGGGGCGCTTCACCCGGCCCGGATGCTCCCAGGCAACCGTCGACCTCCGGCCTCCACGACACTGACCGTATGACCCGGACTCTCGCGGACCCGCGCTCCGTCCCCGCCGAACTCCGCCCGTATCTCCAAGAGGTCGTCCGCCGTACGCACTCCGTGTGCGGATCCCACCTGGTGAGCGTCATCGCGGTCGGCTCGGTCGCGCTCGGCGACTACCGGCACGGGCGCAGTGACACCGACGTGACGGTGGTCGTGGACCTGCCCCTGCCCCGGGGAACGCTGACCGAGCTGGCCGCCGCGCTCACGCACCCCGCTCTGCCCTGCCCCGCCGCCGGACTGGAGCTGGTGGTCTACGACGAGGGCTTCGCGGCGCGGGCGTCCGGCGAGGCCGGGTATCTGCTGGACCTCAACACCGGCCCGCTGCTGCCCGGCAAGGTCAGCCTCGACCCGGCGCGGTCCCCGGCGTTCTGGTACGTCATCGACCGTTCCGTCGCCCACCAGGCCGGGCGAGCGCTGCACGGCAGGCCCGCGCGGGCGGTGATCGCCGAACCCGCCCGCGCCGATGTGCTCACCGCGCTCCGCGCCTCCGTCCGTGAGCACAGCACCGGCGAGGGACACCTGGCCGACAACCGGGTCCTCAACGGCTGCCGCTCGGTGCAGTACTGCCGCACGGGCCGCTGGCAGGCCAAGCGCCGGGCGGCGCGGGCCGTCGCCGCCGCCGAGGCACGCTTCCGGCCGCTGCTGACGGCGGCGGCGCACAGCTACGAACGCCCCCGCACCGCCGCGGCGGACCTGCCCGCCACCGAGGTACGGGCCTTCCTGGCCTGGGTGGCCGAACAGGTCGACGCAACGGCCGACAGCGAGCGCAGGCGTCGCAAGCCGGGCGAGTGACCGCGCCCCTCAGCTCCAGCCGAACCGGCGGTCCACCACCGCCGCGAACTCCTCCAGAGTCACCACGTCGTCCCCGTTCTGGTCGGCGGCGTCGAACAGCGCGGAGGAGGCGTCCTCGTCCCCCAGGCCCCAGAACGGCAGATCCCCCGATGCGGCCAGCGACGGGCCCTTCGTGCGCAGGGCGATGATCACCTCTGCGCGGGTCAGGGTCCCGTTCGAGTCGAGGTCGAGCGCCTCGAACAGCTTCCGGGCCTTGTCACTCATCGTGTCACCTTCGTCCCTGTCGGCAGGCGGGCCTGCCACCCCGTTACCAGACAAGAACGCCTCCGTCGCCCCTCAGGTTCCCTGCCGGGCACGCCGGGTGCGGGCAATCAGCCACATCAGATACGGCGCTCCGACCGCCGCCGTGAGCACCCCCACCGGCAGCTCGACCGGCGAGAACAGCCGGCGGGCCAGCAGGTCCGCGACGACCACGATCGCGGCGCCGGTCAGGGCGGAGGACAGCAGCGGGATCTGGGCGGTACGGGTCAGCCGGTGGGCGATCTGCGGGGCGAGCAGCGCCACGAAGTCGACCGGCCCGGCGGCCCCGGTCGCCACGGACGCCAGCACGACACCGAGCGCGGTCAGCCCCAGCCGCACCGGCCCGAGCCGCACGCCCAGCGCGGTCGCCGTGCTGTCGTCCAGGGAGACCATCCGCTGGGCGTGCGCCGCCCACAGCAGCGCCGGCACCAAGGCCGCGAGGACCAGCGCGAGCGGCGCGGACTGGTCGTAGCCCCGGCCGTTGAGCGATCCCGTCAGCCACACCTTGGCCTGCTGGGCCACCAGATAGTCGCCCTTGGTGAGGAACAGCCGGGTCAGCGAACCGAGCGCGATCGACACCCCGATCCCGATGAGCACGAACCGCGTGGCGTGCAGACCGCCGCGCCAGGCGAAGACGTAGACGACCGCGGCGGCCGCGAGCCCGCCCGCGACCGAGACGTACGGCAGCACGCTGTACGACGTCAGCCCGAACGTCAGCGCGGCCACGGTCGCCGCCCCCGCGCCGTGCGTGATGCCGATGACGTCCGGACTGGCGAGGGAGTTGCGGGCCACGGTCTGGATCAGCGCGCCGGAGACCCCGAACGCGGCGCCGACCAGCAGACCCGTCACCAGCCGGGGCAACCGGAGCGTGCCGACGACCAGTTCGTCCGGGCTCGGCTGCCCGAGCAGCACGCGGACGACCTCGGCGGGGGAGACGTACGACTCGCCGACGCACAGGGACACGACGACCGCCGCCGTGAGGAGGACGGCCAGTCCGGCCGCGACGGCGACGGCCCGGCGGTGCAGCAGGAAGCTGCCGTCGCCCACGCGCAGGACGGTGTAGCCGGAGGGGCGCAGCCGTGGTCGCTGCAGAGGCTGTGTCATGCCGGAACCGTCGCCTTCCTGCGCACCAGCGCGATCAGGAACGGCACGCCGAACAGCGCGGTCATCACCGCCACCGGCACCTCCGAGGGCGCGAACAGGACACGGCCGAGGACGTCCGACACCAGGATCACCGCGGGTCCCAGCAGCGCCGACAGGGCCAGCACCCAGCGGTGGTCGGCGCCCACCAGGGCCCGTGCGATGTGCGGGACGGCCAGCCCGGTGAACGCGATCGGACCGGCCATCGCGACGGCGACCCCGGTCAGCACGGTCGCGGCCAGCGCGCCGACGGCCCGTACCAGCGCGACCCGGTGACCGAGCCCCCGGGCCACGTCGTCACCGAGCGCCAGGGCGTCCAGGCCCCGCGCCACGACGGCGACCAGCACCAGGCCCACGAGAAGGAACGGCCAGGTCTGTGCGACGACTTGCCCGTCCCGGCCGCCGATCGAGCCGACGTCCCAGAAGCGGAACTCGTCCAGGGCGCGGGCGTCGGTCGTGACGATGGCGGAGACCACGGAGGCGATGAACGCGTTCATCGCGGCCCCGGCCAGCGCCAGTTTGACCGGCGAGGCACCGCCGCGCCCGCTGCTGGCCACCGCGTACGCGGCCACCGCGGCGAGTCCGGCACCGGCGAACGCGAACCAGACGTAGCCGCTGGGCGTGTGCACCCCGAGGAACGCGATGGCGCAGACGACGCCCAGCGCGGCGCCCTGGCTGACGCCGAGGACGCCGGGCTCGGCGATCGGGTTGCGGGTGATGCCCTGCATGACCACCCCGGCGACGGCCAGGGCGAGCCCGACCATCACGCCGATGACCGTGCGGGGGACCCGCAGTGCGCGCACCACCTGCGCGTTGTCACCGCTGTCGCCGCGCAGCAGGGCGTCGAACACCTCGGCCGGCGGGATCTGCCGGCTGCCGAGGGCGAGACTGAGCAGGGCGGCGAGCAGCAGCAAGAGGGTGCCGGCGACCGTCCAGCCGATGCGCCGCCGGGTGGCATGGGACATGCGTTTCCTCTTGCTGTTTCCTGTCGTTGCTGCCGGCCGACCCTACTTGGTCAGGTACTTCTCCAGGTCACCGAGGACCTCGTCGGCCGCGGTGACGCCCAGGCCCAGGTACCAGGTCTCGTCCGGCACGTCGTGCGCGCGGCCTTCCTTGACCGCCTTCAGGTTCTTCCACAGCGGGTTGCCCTGCGCGCGGGACTTGTCGGTGGCCTTGGGGTCGCCGTACACGCCGGTGAAGATGTAGTCGGCGTCGGCCTGGTCGATGTTCTCGGCGCTGACCTCGGCGGCCAGGTCGTTGATGTCCTGGTTCTTCGGGCGCGGGATCCCCGCGTCCTTGAGGATGGTGCCGATGAAGGAGGCGTTGGCGTACAGCCGGATCACGCCGTCGGGCAGGTAACGCACCATCGACACGGTCGGCTTGTCGGCGCCGAGCTTGGCGTCGAGCGCGTCGACCTTCTTGTCGTACGCGGCGAGCTTCGCCTCGGCCTCGGCGGTCTTGTCCAGGGCCGCGGCGTTCAGGAGGTAGTTCTCCTTCCAGGTGAAGCCGGGGCGCAGGGAGAAGACGGTGGGCGCGATCTTCGACAGCTCGTCGTATTTGTCCGCGGCGCGCAGCTGGCTGCCGAGGATCAGGTCCGGCTTGAGGCCGGCGATCGCCTCCAGGTTGAGGTTGTTGATGGTGCCGACGTTCGCCGGGGATCCGGCGTCCTTCTTGAGGTAGGACGGCAGCTCGGGGGAGCCTTCGGTGGGCGCGAGGCCGACCGGCTTGATACCGAGCGACACGACGTTGTCGAGCTCGCCGACGTCCAGGACGACGACCCGCTTGGGCTGAGCCTTGATCTCGGTCTCGCCCATGGCGTGTTCGACGGTGCGCGGCCACTCGCCCGGCTTGGCGTCGGTGCCCATCTGAGCGGTCTTCTTCGCGGCGTCCGCGAACTCGTCACCGCCCTGAGCCACGGCCTTCTTGTCCCCGGAGCCGGCCGCGGACTCCTTGCCCGCGCTGTCGTTGGAACCGCCGCAGGCCGCGAGGGACAGCGCCGCGGCGACGGCGAGAGCGACGGCGGCGGTGCCGCGACGGTGGTGAAGCATGACAGGGCTCCCTTGTGGTGCACATTGGGTCGGCTGTTAGGCCAGCCTCACCTTATCCAGATCTTTCATGTGCCCTACAAGGGAGCCTGTGTGGTTCCTGTCACGGTCTTGTGGCGCGGCGGTTCAGCCCGATGAGCAGGCGGAGGCGTTGAGCGTGAAGGCCGCGGGGCTCGGGTTCGTGCCGCCCTTCGTGGCCGTGAAGCCGAGCGTCACCGAGCCCGCCGGGGCGATCGTCGCCGTGTACGACGCGGAGGCGACGCTCACCTCGGCGCCGCTCTGTGTCACGGTGCCGCCCCACAGGTTGCTGATGCGCTGGCTGTCGGCGAAGGTCCAGCGCAGCGTCCAGCCGTTGATGGCCGAGCCGCCGGTGTTGCGGATGACGATCTCGCCCTGGAAGCCGCCGGGCCACTCGTTGGAGACCCGGTAGGCGACCGCGCACGCCGCCGACGAACCACCGGAGGACGTCGTGACGGTCACCGTGCCGGAGCGCTGCGAGCGGTTGCCGGCGGCGTCGCGGGCGTAGACGGCGAAGGTGTACGAAGTCTCCGGGGCGAGGCCGGTCACGGTGACGGAGGTGCCCGTTGTCGTCGTGGCGGCCGTCTCGGTGGTGCCGCTGACGCGGACGACGTCATAGCCGGTCACGCCGTTCGCGTCGCTGGAAGCGGCCCAGTTCAGGGTGACGGACGAGGACGTCACGGTGGCGGCGGTCGGCGTTCCGGGGGCGGTCGGGGCGGTGGTGTCGCCGCCGGAGGACGAGTAGACGGCGGCCTCCTCGGACGTGGCGGCGATGCCGTTCGCGCCGTTGAAGATCCGCTGCCCCCACGAAGTGAGCTGGTTCGGGTCGAAGTTCGTGACCATGTCCAGGTACTCGACGCCACCGCCGTTGCCGCTCCACGACCAGCCGAGATAGCCCAGGCCCAGTTGCCGGGTGACGGCCAGGATGGTGTCCTCGTCGGGGTTGCCGTCCGAGTGGTTGTGGCCGAACTCGCCCACGACGATGGGGAGTTTGGCGGTGACGAAGCGGTTGAGGTAGTCGCTGATCTCGGCGGCCGTGTCGAAGACGCCGTACATGTGGATGGAGAAGACCGTGTTGGCGTCCGGGTCGGCCGCGAAGACCGAGGCGGCGTTGTCACGCATCGTGAACGCCCAGTCCTGACCCCAGTTGGGCGCGTCGACCATGATGGTGTGCTGGAACCCGGCGTCGCGCAGCTTCTGGATCGCCGCCTTGGTGTCGGCGGTCCACGCCGTGTAGTTGGTGTTGCCGTAGGGCTCGTTGCCGATGTTGACGATGACGTAGTCCTCTTCGCCGGCCAGCGCGCTGCGCACACTGATCCAGTAGTCGGCGGCCCTGGACAGTGTGGCGGCGCCGCTCTGCTCGCCGTAGCCGGTGGTGTCGTGGACCTCCAGGACGCAGATGAGCCGGTTCTGCTTGCACTGGGCGACGACGTTCGCCACGTCGGCGGTGTCGTTGCGGGTCCAGCGGTCACCGCTGGAGAGGACCACGCGGACGGTGTTGGCGCCCTTGGCCTTGATGTGGCTGAGGGAGCTGATGCGGTCCGGGAACCAGGTGTGGGCGTGGTTGACGCCGCGCATGACGAAGTCGTTCCCGTTCGACTCCAGCAGGCGGCCGTCGGCGATACGGAAGCCGGGCGGCGCCGCGTGGGCGGGTGTGACGAAGGCGATCAGTGGGAGGAGGAGTCCCAGGAGGGCGGCGGCCACGGTGGCCGGCGTCGGGACGGCCGGGGTGCGGGATCTCATGGCGGCTCCAGGAGAGGGGAGTTGGGGGGGAGAGCGGAGTGTCAGGCGGCCCTCGTCGTGCAGCTCACGTCCGCCGACGGAGCACCGGCGGCAGCCGGGGTACTGGCGATGAACCCGAAGGTCGCGCTCGCGCCGGGTGCCAAAGTTCCGTTCCACGAGGCGTTGGTGACGGTCGCCGTGCCGTCGGCGCCGGTCGTGAGGGTCCCGTTCCAGAGTTGGCCGATGCGGGCACCGTCGGCCGGCGTGACCGTCGCGGTCCAGGCCGAGACGGCGGCGGAGGACCCGTTGGTCACCGTCACCTCGCCCTGATAGCCGCCCTGCCACACGGAGACGGCACGGAAGGACGCGATGCAGCCGGCCGGATCACCCGGGTCAGTGGGATCGCCCGGATCTGCGGGGTCCGCGTCGAGGAGCGCGGTCAGCGCCGGATACCAGCGGGCGGCGATCTTCTCGTCGCCGGAGGCGCTGGGGTGCACACCGTCGTAGGTGTCGGTGGCCGTGTCGAAGCCCGTCCACTGGTCGACCACGGTGACGGGGGAGCGGCTGGTGCCGGTCGCCCGGGCCCAGTCGGGGATCCGCGCGTTGAAGTCGACGACGCGCTGCGCACACCCCGGGCAACTGCTCGGGTTCATCGGGATGAGCTGGGCGACGAGGATCCTCATGTCGGGGTTGCTCGCCCGCATCTGCTGCACGAGCTTGCTGTAGGCGGCGAGGATGCGGTCGGGGGCGATGGAGCTCCACACGTCGTTCGTGCCGAAGTGCATGACAACGATGTCCGGCAGTGTCGCGGCCAGTCGGCCGGGCAGCAGGTTCTGATCGGCCACGTTGGTGACCAACTCGCCGCCGTGGCCCTCGTTGTCCCCGTCGTGCGCCTGACCGCAGCCCTGAGGAGGGAGGGTGCCGACGAAGTCGATGTCCGTGTATCCGGTGGCCTGCAGGCGGTTCCACAGCAGCGCGCGCCAGCAGCCGGGCGAGCCGGTGATCGAATCGCCGAGCGGCATGATGCGCACGGGGGCCGCCTGGGGCGCGGCTGCGGCGCGCGGCGCGAGCGCGGTGCCGACCGGCAGGAGTAAGGTGCCCAGCAGGGCGAGCAGCGGAATGATCCGCAAGGGTAAGCAGTGACGGGTGCCGCGCATGGTGTCCCCTTCCCTGGCTGCATCCATCAGCGCGTTCCACCTGTAGATGTGGGAGCGCTCCCAATAAACCATCAAGCCATCGTTGTCATTGACGCGTCAAGAGGTGCGGGAAGGACTGAGATGCTGTCAGAGCGAGCACCGTCCGCTTCAGGAGGCGCCATGTCCGAGTCATCCGTACTTGCCGCGCTGGTCTCCGGGTTGCGAGGTGGATCGATCGAAGTCGTCGACCTCACCTCGCCGTTGTCGTCGTCGACCCCGGTGATCCAACTGCCGCCCCAGTTCGGGCAGACCGCCGTCTTCGAACTGGAGGAGATCAGCCGCTACGACGACCGGGGCCCCGCCTGGTACTGGAACAACTTCCGCAGCGGCGAGCACACCGGCACCCACTTCGACGCCCCGAACCACTGGGTCACCGGCAAGGACCTCGCCGACGTCGCCTCGGTGCCGGCGCGCAGGCTGATGGCCCCCGCGGCCGTACTGGACTTCACCGCCGAGGCCGCCAAGAACCCCGACTTCCTGGTGGAGATCGACCACGTCAAGGCCTGGGAGACGGAGAACGGCCCCCTGCCCGACGGGGGTTGGCTGCTGCTGCGCACCGGCTGGGACACCCGCTCGCACTCCCAGGAGGAGTTCCTCAACGCCGACGAGAACGGCCCGCACACCCCCGGCCTGTCGGCGGAGTGCGCCCGCTGGGTCGCCGAGGACACGCCCGTGATCGGCCTCGGCGTGGAGACGGTGGGCACGGACGCCGGTGCCGCGCACTCCTTCGACCCCGTCTTTCCCTGCCACTCCTATCTGATGGGCAGCGACAAATACGGACTGACGCAGTTGCGCAACCTCGCCGCGCTGCCCCCGACCGGCTCCGTCGTCATCGCCGGACCGCTGCCCATCGTCACGGGCTCGGGGGCACCCGCGCGCGTGCTCGCCCTGGTGGAGCGCTCATGAAGGTCGCGGAAGCGGTGGGCCGGGCGCTGTGCGCGGCCGGGGTCGGCCAGGTCTTCGGGGTCGTCGGATCGGGCAACTTCCACGTCACCAACGCGATGGTCGCCGCGGGCGCGCGGTTCGTCGCCACCCGCCACGAGGCCGGCGCGACGACGATGGCCGACGCCTACGCCCGCACCAGCGGCGAGATCGCGGTCGTGAGCGTCCATCAGGGCCCCGGTCTGACCAACGCGATGACCGGCATCGCGGAGGCGGCGAAGAGCCGTACGCCGCTCGTCGTGCTGGCGGCCGAGGTGACCGAGCCCCGGTCCAACTTCCACGTCGACCAAGAGGGGTTGGCCCGCGCCGTGGGAGCCGCCACGGCCCGGGTCACGTCGGCCGAGCAGGCCGTCGGGCAGACGTGCGCGGCCGTTGGGCTGGCGGTGCGCGAGCGGCGCACCGTCCTGCTCAACCTGCCGCTCCCGGTGCAGGCGCTGGAGGTCCCGGACGGCGCCCTGGCCCAGGCGGCACCCCCCGCGCAACGGGCCGCCGTGGAACCGGAGGCGGCCGATGTGGCGGCGCTCGCCGAACTGCTCGGACGGTCCCGGCGCCCGGTCTTCGTGGCCGGCCGCGGATCGCGGGAACCCGGCGGCAAACAGGCCCTGGAGGCCCTCGCCGAGCGCTGCGGCGCGCTGCTCGCGACCTCGGCCGTCGCCCGTGGGCTCTTCCACGGCAACCCGTGGTCCCTGGACGTCTCCGGAGGCTTCGCCTCGCCGCTGGCCGTGGAGCTGATCCAGGGCGCCGACCTGATCGTCGGCTGGGGCTGCGCGCTCAACATGTGGACGATGCGGCACGGCGGGCTGATCGGCGCCGACGCCACCGTCGTACAGGTCGACGACGACCCCTCGGCACTCGGCGCACACCGCCCGGTCCACCTCGGCGTCACCGGCGACGTCCGCCTCACCGCGCGTCAGGTCGCCGAGGCGGGAGCCGGGCCGCGGGGGGGGGCTACCGGACCCCGGAGACCGGAGCGGCGCTCGCCGCGCGACTTCGCTGGCGCGACGTGCCGTACCAGGACACGAGCACGCGCGAGCGGATCGACCCGAGGACGCTGAGCATCGCCCTCGACGAGATCCTGCCCGCCGAGCGCGTCGTCGGCGTGGACTCCGGCAACTTCATGGGCTACCCGACCATGTACCTGTCGGTGCCGGACGAGCAGGGCTTCTGCTTCACGCAGGCGTTCCAGTCGATCGGGCTGGGTCTCGCGACCGCCGTGGGCGCGGCACTGGCCCGGCCGGACCGGCTGCCCGTGGCCGCGCTCGGGGACGGCGGCGCGCTGATGGGCGCCGCGGAACTGGACACCGTGCGCCGGCTGCGACTGCCCATGGTGGTCGTCGTGTACGACGACGAGGCCTACGGCGCCGAGGTCCACCACTTCGGCCCCGACGGGCACCCCCTCGACACGGTGCGCTTCCCGCCGACGGACATCGCCGCCGTGGGCCGGGGCTACGGCTTCGAGGCCGTGACCGTGCGGTCCCGGGCGGATCTCAAGGCCGTGGTGGACTGGGTCGCCGGGCCACGGACCGCGCCGCTGCTCATCGACGCCAAGGTGGTCGCCGATCACGGGTCCTGGTGGCTGGAGGAGGCGTTCCGCGGGCACTGAGCCCCTGCCCAGCGGTGATCAGTCGGGGACCCGTACGACACCACCGGCGACCCGGATCAGGTCACCGCCGGCGGGACGCCGGGCGATCGGGGGCACGTTGGCAGCCTCCAGGTCCGGCGCCCGCCCCGGTGCGCCGCCGCGCGGGACCGTGCGCACGACCTGGCTGGGCGGCAACTGCGCACCGTCCCGCAGCCGCCCCCACATCAGGTCCAGGGCCTGCTGGTAGTAGAACCCCAGCGGCACATACCGGTTGTCGAAGCCCGGCGCCGTGGAGTCGACGTGCTGGGCGTGGGTGACCTCGATGTAGCGGACGGTGCCCCGGCCGTGCTGTGCGCGGGAGTCGAGGCCCAGGTAGGGGCGGGAGCTGTGGTTGACCGGCACCCGGGTGTCGTCCCTGCCGTGCACGAGGAGGGTGGGCTTGCCATGCAGGTCACCGGTGCGACGGGTGGCGTCCAGGCCCTGCGCCACGCGTCGGGCCCAGTCCCGCTCGGCCGGCCGGGCGTCCGCTCCGGGGAAGGCCAGCCGGTACACGCACCGCTCTCCCTGCAGGTTGTAGTCGTGAGCGCCCTGCGGGCCGAGGGACTTGGCGTCCGCGACCGGGCCGCCCGGCGAGTTCTCGTCGATCAGCACACCGGGGGCCGGGGCACGGCCTCCGCTGGTGGCGAAGGCGGCGGCGAGTTCCGCGCGGGTGTACGGCACGGGGTGGCCCGAGGCATCGGTCCGGGCCCATCCGTAGCCGCACAGTGAGTCGGTGACCGAGGCGCGCGCGAAGCTCATCGCGTAGGAGACGGGGGTCTGCGGGTCGTAGTGCGCGAGTTGCAGATACGACGACTGCGGCTGGAACCCCGCCCGGACCAGCGCCTGTTGGGCGAGCCCGGGCAGCCCCGCCGGGCCGGTGCGCGCGGCGTCGCGGCGGGAGATCAGACGCGGGTCGTCGCCGACGAGATCGGCACAGCGGCGCCGGGCGGCGGCCTCGTCCAGCGAGGCGTAGCCGGGTGCCGTCGGTTCGGTGAGGGCCGCGCACGGCTGGAGCATCGAGGCGAGGGCGCCGTAGCGCAACAGGGGCAGGCCCGCCGACGGTACCCGCCGGTCGCCCTGGACGACCCTGACCCCGCCCAGCGGCGCCAGGTTCATCTGCGGTTCGGAGGCGACCACGGCGTCGACCAGCCCGCGCCGGTCGTCCTCGCCGGCCGCGACGGCGGCGCCGCCGCCGTTGGACACCCCGGTGGCGATGACGGTGGTGGTGGCGGGCGTGTAGCCGGCGGACGGCGCGCCCTCGCGCCAGTCGCGGTTGAGCAGGGCGAGCGTGAGTTCCACCGAGCGCAGCACGTCGCGCCCCCAGGTCGCCTGCGGATTCGTGCCGCTGTGCGCCATCTTGTACGCCACCCGGTAGGGGCGTTCCGCGTCGAAGCGGGCGCGTTCGGCGTCGTCCAGTCCGGCGTCGAACGCGGCGCGGTCGCCGACGGCCGTGCGCGGGCCGGTCGTTCCGTCGTACGCCATCACCGTGCCGGAGTGCAGATCGTCGAAGGCCGGGCCCATGCCCTTGTCGGTGTAGGCGACCGCGCAGCGCCGGTGCAGTCCCCAGGCACCCGCCGAACCGGTCATGCTGTAGACGCCGGCCAGGCCTGTCGCGGGCGCCGCCACCACGCAGGGCCGAGTGCGGTCGAGATCCGCCGGGACCTGGACGACGTAACTCACACTGGCCGCACCGCGACCGGCGACGGCCCGGTACTCGGTGCCCGCGACCCTGCCGTCCCCCGGGACGGGACGTCCGCCGTCGATATCAGGGCCGTAGAGCCTGCCGAGGCCACCGCTGTCACCGACGAACAACCCCGCCGACGCCCAGACGGCCCGGCGCCGCAGTTCGGCCGCGGTGGGGTGGTCGGGGTCGGCGGGCGCGGGCGGGGTGGCGTCGCGCAGCCCGCTGAAGCCGAGGCCGGCCGTGAGCAGGTCGTCGGCCCGGCCGTCGTAGCGGATGGATGTCAACTCAGAGATGTACGGCGGCAGTTGGGCGGGCTGCTCGATGGCTGCCGCATCCGTCACGGGCAGTGCGGTCGCGGCGAGCAGCACCGTCAGGACGAGCGCCGGGTGGCGGCGTCTGGTCATGGGCTACGGCTCCTTCGGGAAGGCGGCTACAGAGGCAGTGCGCCGGTCAGCAGGGCTGCGGCCGTCATCACCAGCGTCGTCGCGAACGCCCAGCGGAAGACGAAGCGCTGGTGCTCGCCGAGTTGTACGCCCGTCATGCCGATGAGGATGAAGGTGGCCGCGGTGAGCGGGCTGAGCGGAAAGCCGGTCGTCATCTGGCCGAGCACGGCGGCGCGGGCGATCTCGGCGTGACCGGTGCCGAAGGAGTCGGCGGTCTGGGCGAGGACGGGCAGGATGCCGAAGTAGTAGGCGTCGGGCGTGAAGACGAGGCTGAGCGGCATGCTCGTGACGGCGACGACGACCGGCAGATGCCCGCCGAGGGCGTCGGGGACGACACCGACCAGCGCGGACGCCATCCGCTCGATCATCCCGGTGCCGGTGAGCAGGCCGGTGAAGACGCCCGCCGCGAAGATCATCGTGGTGACGAGGACGACGTTCTTGCCGTGCTTCTCCAACTGCGACTGCTGGTCCTCCCAGCGGGGGTGGTTGACCAGCAGTGCGATCACGAAGGCGAGCACGAACAGGACCGGCAGCGGCATGGCCTCCAGGACCAGGCAGACCAGCAGGGCCAGGGTCAGGGCGAGGTTGAAGGCCGTGAGCGCGGGATGGTGCGGCCGCTCGGCCACCCGGGGGGTGCCAGGGCCGTCTCCCACCGTGGACTTGGCCTCGTCCCGGCGGGTGTCGTCAAGCGCCCCGAGCCGGTTCCGCTCGCGCCGCCCGATCAGATACGCCGCGAGCAGCACCCACAGGACGCCGGCGCCCATCGCCGGCAGCAGCGGCGTGACGATGTCGGAGGTGTCCAGCTTCAACGCGGCGGCCGCCCGGGCCGTCGGCCCGCCCCAGGGCACCATGTTCATCAGGCCCGCGGCCAGACACACGATCGCGGCCAGCACCAGCCGGCTCATGCCGATCCGCCGGTACACCGGAAGCATGGCGGAGACGGTGATGAGGAACGTCGAGGCCCCGTCGCCGTCCAGCGCGACGCACAGGGTGAGGACGGCCGTGCCGACGGCGATGCGCACCGGGTCGCCCTTGGCCGCCCGCAGGATCCAGCGGATCAGCGGTTCGAACAGCCCGGCGTCGATCATCAGGCTGAAGTAGAGGACGGCGAAGGCGATCATGATGCCGGTCGGGGCGACCTTGGTGATGCCGTCGAGCGCCATCGGCCCGATGTCCCCGGCGCGCCCGGCGGCCACCGCCCCCACCACCGGCACCAGCACCAGCGCCACCAGCACGGAGACCCGTTTGGTCATGGTGAGCAGCAGAAAGCCGCCGATGGTGAGGAAACCCAGAGTCGCCAGCATGGCCGCCCACTTCGTCGTCCGGTCGGGTGTGCCGACGAGTGTCCGAGCGGCCAGTGATCCGGGTCCAGCATCAGACACGGATCTGTTCATGCGTTCTGTGCATGGGTTCCGCGGGCTGACGCGCGCGCCTACGCTCGCGGCCCATGGACGTCACCCTCCGCCAGCTCGCCGCGTACGCGGCCGTCGCCCGGGCCGCGAGCTTCACGGCCGCCGCCGGCGAGATGCACATGTCCCAGTCGTCGCTCAGCCGTGCCGTCGCGGAGCTCGAACGCACCTTGGGAACCCGGCTGTTGGAGCGCGACACGCGCAATGTGCAACTCACCCCGGCCGGGGTGGAGGCGCTGCGGGTCGCTGACCAGATCCTGTCCACCCACCGGGCGGGCATCGCCCAGCTCGGCCGCTTCCTGGCCGGCGAGCGCGGCGCCGTGGCCCTGGCGACACTGCCGTCGCTGGCCGCCGTCCTGCTGCCGCCGGTCATCTCCGCGTTCCGCGCCCGCCGCCCCGAGGTGACCGTGCGCATCCTGGACGGTCTGGAGCGGGCGGCGCTGGAGCGGGTCGCCGACGGTGACGCGGACTTCGCGGTGAGCACGGTGGCCCGGCCCCGCACGCCGGGACTGGAGCTGCGGCCGCTGGTCCGGGACCGCTTCGAGGCGGTGCTTCCGGAGGGCCACCGGCTCGCCGAGCGGCCCGAGGTGACCTGGCGGGAGCTGGGCGGGGAGCCCTTCCTCGCGGTGGGCGCGGACTCCAGCGTGCGCAGGATGACCGACACCGCCTTCGCCAAGGCGGGCGTCGAGGCGCGTCCGGCGGCCGAGGCGGCGAACGTGGCGACGGTCGGCGGACTGGTCGCGGCCGGACTCGGGGTCTCGGCGATGCCGGCGCTCGTCCACCCGCTGGTGCCGCCCGGCGCCTGGGTACGCCGACCGTTGGTGGAACCCACCGTCGAACGCCACCTGCACGTGGTGCTGCCGCTGCGCCGCGCACTGCCGCCCGGAGCACGGGCCTTCCTGGAACAGCTCGAGGAGTTCCGCGGGAGCGCGTACCGGCTGCCCGAGGGCGTGTCCTGGGACGAAGGGAGCTGATGCGCGATCCGCATGAATTGATCCTCTGCCATTGCTGGACCCGCATAGGCTCCGGCCCGCAGCCTGATCCCCATGGACGACAGCGACGGCACACGACAGGGACAGTTGACGGGGCTGAAGGTGGTGGAGTTCGCCCATGTGGTCGCGGGCCCGCTGGCCGGCGCGATGCTCGCCGACCAGGGCGCGGACGTCGTGCACGTGGAGCCGCCCGGCACGGGGGACGCGGCCCGCCTGATGGGGCCCCGCCGCGACGGAGTGCCCCTGTGGTTCAAGGTCGCCGGGCGCAACAAGCGGTCCGTGACGCTGGACCTCCACCACGAGGAGGGGCGCGCGATAGCCCGGGAACTGGTCGCCTGGGCCGATGTGGTGATCGTGACCCTCAGGGCCGGGCGGCTGAAGGCCTGGGGCCTGGACTGGGACGCGGTCCACGCGGTCAACCCGCGCGCCATCCTCCTGCAGATCTCCGGCTTCGGCGCGACCTCGTCCCGGGCGGACGCCCCCGGCTTCGGCAAGATGGGCGAGGCCCGCAGCGGCGTCGTCCACCTCACCGGCTTCCCCGACGGCCCGCCCGTGCACACCGGCTTCTCCCACGGCGACGCGGTCACCGGCCTGATGGGCGCCTACGCCGTCCTCGCCGCCCTGCACCGCCGCGCCACCGACCCCGCCTTCGACGGCGAGTGGATCGACCTCGCCCTCTTCGAGCCGCTGTTCCGGCTGGTCGAGTGGCAGATCATCGCCTACGACCAGCTCGGCACCGTCCCCGAACGCGCGGGCAACCAACTGGCCGTCGCCCCGGCCGCGGTGATCAACACCTACCGCACCGCCGACGGCGACTGGCTGACGGTCACCTCCGCCACCCTGCGCTCCGTCCGCAACGTGGCCCGGCTGCTCGGGCTGCCGGAGGAGGAGTTCGCCACCGCCGAGCAGCAGCACGCGGGCCGGACCCGCCTGGACGACGGCCTGCGCGCCTGGATCGCCGAGCGCCCGGCCGAGGCGTGCCTGAAGGCCTTCGAGGACGCCGAGGTGGTGGCGTCCCGGGTCTTCACGGCGGCGGACATCGTCCAGGACCCGGTCTACGCCGAACGCGAGGACATCGTCACCGTCGACGACCCCGACCTCGGACCGGTGCGCATGCAGTCCGTGATCCCGCACTTCCGGCGCGTCCCGGGTGCGGTGTGGCGCACCGGCCCGTCACTCGGGGCGGACAACGACCTGGTGTACGGGCAGTGGCTGGGCATCGGCGAGGAGCGGCGCGCGGGACTGGAGGAGCGGGGTGTCATCTGAACGCGAGGGCGGCAGGGCACCCCTGCGCTCCCTGCTCTTCGTCCCCGGCAACCGGACCGAATGGCTGGCCAAGGCCCGGGCGGCGGGCGCCGACGCGGCGATCCTCGACCTGGAGGACGCGGTCCCGCAGCCGGAGAAGCCCACGGCGCGACAGGCCGTGGCGAAGGCTGTGGCCGAGGCGCACGGCCCGATGCGCCTCCTCGCGCGCGTCAACTCACTGGAGGCATCGGCCGGTTGGACAGGCGTCGACGACCTGCGCGCCGTGGCCCGCCCCGGGCTGTACGGCATCGTCCTGCCCAAAGTGCGCTGCGCCGACGACGTACGCCTGGCCGACCGGCTGCTGAGCTGGTGCGAGCGCGAACAGGGCCTTCCGGAGGGGCACTTCGCGCTCGTACCTCTCCTCGAAACGGCCCGGGCACTGCGCGAGGCCTACGACATCGCCCGCGCCGCCCGCCGCATCGCCCACCTCGGCGCGCTCACCGCGCCGGGCGGCGACGTCGAGCGCGCCGTCGGATACCGCTGGACCCCCGAGGGCACCGAGACCCGGGAACTGCGCGCCCGCGTACTGCTGGACGCGCGCGCCGCGAACCGCCCGTATCCCGCCACCGGCCTGTGGGCCGACGTCGCCGACCTCACGGGACTGCGGCACTTCGCGAAGCAGAACCGTGCGCTGGGCTACGAGGGGATGATGGTGATCCACCCGTCCCATGTACCCGTCGTCAACGAGGTGTTCGCGCCGAGCGCGGACGAACTGCGTCGCTACGAGGCCCTTGTGGCCGCGGTGTCGGAGGCCCAGGCGCGTGGCGCGGGCGCCGTCCTCTTCGAGGGGCGGATGGTCGACGAGGCGATGGCGGCGACCGCCCGGCACGCGCTCGCGCGGCACCGGGCGGCCGGACGGGATCAGACCGCCGGGGCCGGGTAGGTCGGGTACTCCACCCCGGAGACGTGCTGGACGACCCGGATCACCTGGCAGGAGTAGCCGAACTCGTTGTCGTACCAGAGGTAGAGGATCGCGTTGTCGCCCTCCACCTTCAGCGCGCCGGCGTCCACGATCGAGGCGTGCCGCGAGCCGATGAAGTCGCTGGAGACCGCGTCGGGCGCCGTGATGAAGTCGATCTGGCGACGCAGCGGCGAGGTCAGCGACACCTCGCGCAGGTGGTCGAGGACCTCCTCGCGGGTCGTCTCGCGCTTCAGCTGGAGGTTGAGGATGGCGATCGAGACGTCCGGGACCGGGACACGGATCGAGCTGCCGGTGATCCGCGCCTTCAGGTCGGGCAGCGCCTTGGCGACGGCCGAGGCGGCGCCGGTCTCGGTGATGACCATGTTCAGCGGCGCGGAACGGCCACGGCGCTCGGACTTGTGGTAGTTGTCCAGCAGGTTCTGGTCGTTGGTGAACGAGTGGACGGTCTCCACGTGCCCGCGCTCCACGCCGTACTCGTCCTCCATCGCCTTCAGCGGCGGGACGATCGCGTTGGTGGTGCAGGACGCGCAGGACAGGATCTGCTCGTCCGGCTTGAGGGTGTCGTGGTTGACGCCGTGCACGATGTTCGGGACGTCGCCCTTGCCCGGCGCGGTCAGCACGACCTTGTCGATGCCGGGGCGCAGGTGCTGGGACAGGCCCTCGCGGTCGCGCCACTTGCCGGTGTTGTCGATCAGGATGGCGTTCTTGATGCCGTACGCGGTGTAGTCGACCTCGCTCGGGTCGTTCGCGTAGATCACCTTGATCGCGTTGCCGTTGGCGATGATCGTGCTGTTCGCCTCGTCGACGGTGATCGTGCCCTGGAACTGGCCGTGGATGGAGTCCCGGCGCAGCAGCGAGGCCCGCTTGACGATGTCCTGCTCGCCGCCGCCCCGCACGACGATGGCCCGCAGCCGCAGGCCGTTGCCCGAACCGGCCTTCTCGATCAGCAGCCGGGCCACGAGCCGGCCGATGCGGCCGAAGCCGTACAGGACGACGTCACGTCCCTCGCCGCGCTCGATCTTGTTGGCGCCGGTGGCACCCGCGACGGCCTCGGCGGTGAACGCCTCCACCGTCAGACCCCGGTCGTCGGCCTTGTACGTCGCGGCCAGCATGCCGATGTCGATCTGCGACGGGCCGAGGTCGAGCTCGGTGAGGGCCCGCACGAACGGCAGCGTCTCGGTGACCGAGAGCTCCTCACCGGCGATCTGCCGGGCGAAGCGGTGGGTCTTGAGGATGCTGACCACCGACTTGTTCACCAGGGAGCGGCTGTGGAGGAGGACGGTGACGTCCCTCTCCCGGTGCAGCTTCCCGATGAGCGGGATCATCGACTCCGCGATCTCCTCGCGGGTCTTCCAGTTGGTGAACGAGTCGTCGTTGACAGTCACGGGCCTATCTTTCGAGCTAGGTGGCGCTCATATGCTAACCGCAGGGTGCGACGGGCGTTCAAAGGGGGGCCTGTGTGGGGTGGGATGCCGGATTCTGTAGTGACTGGCACGAAATGCCGGAATAGGAGTATTACGGGTGGAGCTTGAGCTGCGGCATCTGCGGGTGCTGTGTGCGATCGCCGATGCGGGGAGCGTGGGCCGGGCCGCGTCGGACCTCGGGTACTCGCAACCCGCCGTGAGCACCCAACTCCGGCGTATCGAGGGGCACTTCGATGAGCCGCTGTTCGAGCGCGGGCCGAGCGGGGTGCGGCCGACGCCGTACGGCGTCGAGGTGGTCGCCCAGGCCCGTGACGTCCTGGCCCGTGCCGCCGCGATCGGCCGCCGTCGGGCAGCCGGCTCGGCGTCGGCGCGGGTGGCCCTGCGGGTGGCGGCGACGAACTCCCCGATGCTGGCTGGCATGGTCTCGGGGGTCCGGGCCCGGCTCCCGGACGTCTCGCTCTCCGTGAGCAGCGTGTACGCCTCCTCGCGCATCGTCGAGCTCCTGGAGGACGGCGCGCTGGACGCCGCGATCGCCGCGGACTACCCCGGAAGGGAGCTGGCGCACCCGGAGGGGATCGGGCATCGCGGGATCGTCACCGAGCCGAACTTCGTGGCCCTGCCGTCTCGCCACCCGCTCGCACGCCGCGCTCAGATCTCCCTCGCCGAGCTGGCCGAGGAGGCGTGGTTCCTGACACCGGACGACGGCGCCGGATGGCCCGGCGTCTTCTACATGGCCTGCGCGGCGGCCGGCTTCACGCCGACGACGGTGCACGAATTCCTGGGCGACCGGCAGCAGTTGCAGGGGATGATCGCCGACGGCCTCGGCGTGGCCGTCGTCCAGGCGACGACACGGCCCATCCCGCAGGTGGTCATCAAACCCCTGGCCGGTACGCCGCTGTGGTGCCGCTACGTGCTTGCCTGGCGGCGTGACACGGTGACCGAGCAGACGGCCGACGCGCTGCACCAGTGCGCCACCGCCGCCTATCGCCAACTCGCGGCCCAGTCCCCGCATTTGAAGGCCTGGGCGGCGCGCACCTGGAGCGTGTCGAAGGCGTAGTAGCCGGCGCCGGGCGTTATGGCTCGTCCGCGCAAGGTGCTATGTCACACACCATTGTTGAGGCGCCTGGGCGTTGAGACAGTGCCTCACACGCCTCGGTACCCCCACTCGGAGGCGCATCCACCCTGGAGGAATCCAGATGCGCTACGGCTTCGTGCTGCCCAGACGCATGACATCCGCCCTCGCCGCCTGCGTCACCCTCTCCGCCCTGCTGGCGACCCCGGCACTCGCGGCAACTCCGACCAGGACCGCCCCCGCCGCGGTCACGCCCGGCACGACGACGACACCCCCACCACCGACCGGCCCGACCCTCAACACCACCGCCCGTCCCGCCGTACAGGACCGGCCGCTCACCCCGGTCCACCTCCCGCCCCTGACACCGACGCGCCTCCCGACCCGCCCCGGCACGGAGCCCGGCCTTCAGGCAGCCCCCTGCACTCCCGGCGACTTCGGAAGCAGGACCGGCGCCGCACTCGTCGCGTTCGTCAAGGCCTCGACCACCGGCTGCGTCAACACCCTCTTCGGGGTCACCGGCGCGGACGCGCGCGCCGTCTTCCGTGAGTCCCAGATGGTCACGATCGCCCAGGAGTTCACCCGCACGGCAGCCGCCTACAACGGCGACAACTCCGCCGGCGTGTGGCAACTCGTCCTGTTCCTGCGGGCCGGCTACTACGTGCAGTTCAACAACCCCGAAGACGTGGGCCCGTACGGCAAGGTCCTGGCCGCACACACCACCCGCGGCTTGGACACCTTCTTCGCCCGCCCGCGCTCCGGGGACGTCACCGCCGCCAACGGCGACGTGCTCGGCGAGGTCGTCATCCTCACCGACAGCGCCGACCAGCAGGCCCGGTATCTCCGGGTCTACCAGCGGATCCTGAAGGGCTACGACAGCTCCTACGACGCCGTCCTCAGCATGCTGGCGGCCGTCAACGCGGTCCACACCCCGCTCTGGCGCGGCAACTGGAACCCGCGGTACGTGAGGGCGGTCACCGCCGACCCTTCCGTCGTCGCCACCCTGCACACCTTCGCGCTCGACCACCTCGACCTGCTGGGCACCGACCGCGCCTACCTCACCTCCAACGCCGGGATGAACCTGGCCCGTTACGTCGAGCACCCGGCGCTGCGCACCACCGTGCGCCCCAAGGCCAGGCACCTGCTGGACAGCACCCGGATCACCGGCCCCACGGCCGGACTGTGGGTGGCCGTGGCGACGCAGGCCGACTCCTACGACCGTGCCAACTGCGCCTACTACGGCGTCTGCGACCTGGCCGGCCAACTGACCCGGGCCGCCCTACCCATCACCCACGCCTGCGACGCCACCCGCACCATCCGGGCCCAGTCCCTCACCTCGGCCGACCTCGACGCGGCGTGCGCCAGCGTGCTCGGCCAGGACGCCTACGTCCACGACCTCGTCAAGGACGACGGCCCCATACCCGGGCAGTACCTGTCGACGCTCGACCTGGCCGTCTTCGCGAGCGCTCAGGACTACCGGACGTACGCCGGGGCGATCTTCGGCATCAGCACGGACAACGGCGGCATGACCGTGATCGACGACCCGACGGACCCCGCCAACAAGCCGTTCGCGGTCATGTACCGGAAGAGCCAGGACACCGGGCACGCCGCCCGGATATGGAACCTCAACCACGAGTACACGCACTACCTCGACGCCCGTTACAACATGAAGGGCGACTTCGCCCAGCAGACCTCGGTGCCGGACGTGTGGTGGATCGAGGGCGTGGCCGAGTACGTCTCCTATGGCTACCGCCGCATCACTTACGACCGGGCCGTCACCGAGGCGGGCAGGCACACCTACCGGCTGAGCACCCTGTTCCAGAACACGTACACCAACAGCGACGTGACCCGCATCTACGCATGGGGCTATCTCGCCGTGCGCTACATGTTCGAGAGGCACCCGGCCGACATCCACCGCATGCTCGCCCGCTTCCGCGTCGGCAACTACGCGGGCGGCTACGCCGTCTACACCGACGACATCGGCACCCGCTACGACGCCGACTTCGACGAGTGGCTGACGGCGTGTGCCGCCGGCGCCTGTGCGGCGGCGCCGGCCGTCAGTCGAGGGCCGTCTCGGGAATCTGCACGTTGATCAGCTCCCCGGAGCGCGGGTCGACGGTCAGGCCCCGGCCCGGTCTGCGGTTGCGCAACTGGGCCTGGGTCAGCCGGACGCCCAGGATGTCGCCCTCCATCACGTTCTGAGGGTCGAGGAGCACGCCCCGGCGGTGCCGCTTCAGGGCACTGAGCCAGCCCATGGCACCCGCCATCGTCTCCCCGGTGACACCGGCGGCCACGCCCACGGCGCGGTCCCGGCCGGACTCGACCAGGGCCCGCAGGTCCTGGTCGATCTCCGGCAGGATCAGCAGGTCGGCGTCGTCGACGAGGACCACGCGGGGTTCGCCGCCGGTGCCCAGGGCGGTGGCGAGCTCCTGCGCCGTGGAGGACTGCGCGGTGAGCAGCCGCACCCCCGGATGACCGTTCAGCGCCCGCAGCGGCGACTCCCGTGGTGTCAGGACGACGAGCCGGGTGCCGGACGCGAGCAGCGAGACCGCCAGGCTCGCCAGCGTGGTGCTGCGGCCGGAACCGGGCGGACCGGCGACCACGAACGCCGGCGAGGAGCCCGCGAAGTCCACCCCGACCGGTGCGACGTCGTCGCCCAGCCCCAGCAGACCCCACAGGGGCCGGCGCAGTTCCGCCGGCACCTTCTCGTACGCCGCCGTGAACTCCACCTTGGCCGGCAGGGTGCCGATCCGCACGGGCCGCCGGGCGGCGGGCAGCCCGGCATCGCGGCGGGTCGCCTCGGCGCCGATCGCGCGCAGCGCCTCCGCCTGCTCCTGACCACTCGCGCCGGGCGCGAGCAACGCCACCTGGATCTCGGTCCCGTCGGAGGTCCAGCCCTGGCCGGGGCTGATCACGTCCGGCAGATCGCGGGGGCGCACTCCCACGACGTGGTAGTCGGTGCGGTCGTTCAGCCGCAGCAGCAGCTTGTTGTCGTTGAGGGCGGTGGCACGTCCGGCCAGCAGGGCTCGCTCGGACGTGGCGACGACGTGCAGACCCGCGGCGGCGCCCTCCCCGAGCAGCCGGTTCACCTGGTCCGTCTGCCGGCCGCCGTTGTGCTCGGCGATGAGGTCCACGAGTGCGTCCCAGCCGTCGACGAGCAGCAGGACGTGCGCCGGGCGGGAGGAAGCGGGCACGACCTCCCGCAGTTCCGTGAGGTTCGCCGCGTGATGCCGGGTCAGCAGCTCCTGGCGGCGGTGCAGTTCGCCGTCGAGCCGGGCGAGAAGCCGTTCCAGCCGCTCGGTGTCGCCGCGCGGCACGACCGCGCCGCAGTGCGGCAGCACGCCCATGGCGGACAGGGCGCCGCCCGCGAAGTCGATGCCGTACAGATGGACGTCCGCGGCGGTGTTGGCGCGGGCGAGTGCGCCTGCCATGGTCCGCAGCACCTGGGACCGCCCGGAGCGGGGGATGCCGACGACATACAGGTGGCCGAAGGCGGCGAGGTCCAGCCGCACCGGTTCCTGCGCCTAGGCACCGGGCAGGTCCGACAGGGCCCACGGCACCGCGGCCGGGCGGGCGTCACCGGTCTGCTCGGGCTGCGGCAGCTCGTCGATCAGCACGGACCGGCCCAGCGGGGGCAGCCAGGGGCTGGGCTGCGGGGCGCGGCCGGTGAGTTCCGCGGCCTCGCGCAGGGCGTCGACGAGGGCGTTGAGGTCGGTGAGGGAGTCGTTGTCCGTGGTGGGAGCGCTGGGCTCCGCCTCGGTGACCGGTACGCCGACGGCGCGGCCGAGTCGCTGCCACGGCAGCTCGGTACTCCAGATCCGGGGCGCCTCCGCCTCGGTGGCGCGCTGCGGCTGCCGGACCGGTGTCGCTCCCGGACGGGTCGCTCCGCAGTACGCGGTCGGGAACGGTACGACCGTGCCGTGCCCGAGGCGGGCCAGGGCCCGGCCGGGGGTGGTCGGAGAGACGAGTTGCCGGCTGCACGCCTCGCAGGCTGCCCCGAGCAACTCGGTGCCGCCGGAGGGCCTTCGTCCGGCACGCCGAGGGCACGCACCGGCTGTGACAGCAGCCGCTGCCGCGGCGGGCGCGGGCACCGCACCGTACTCTCACAGCACCCCCTGGGCGTCTTCGCGGGCCTGCCCCCCCGGGGGGCGGGCGGCCCGGCTCGCCGAGACCCTGGACGCGCTGCTGATGCCCTGGAGGCGTACCGCTCCCGAGGTCGCCCAGGCGCTGGGCATCCATCCGCAGTTGGAGAGCCTGTTCGGCGACCGGCTCGGCGACCCGCGGTTCGCTTCGAGGCGCTGCTGGCGCTGCGCACCCATGCGCTGGGCCGGCACCGGGTGAGTCACCATTCGCGGGCGATCTCCAGGAGGTGGTCGCGGACCAGGGGGACATGGGGGTTGCCGGAGGAGCCCGGGCGCTGGACGAGGAAGCCGGTGTTGATGGGCGGGTCGTCCGGGTCGTGCAGCAGGACCAGCGCACCCGAGGCCAGTTCGGCCGCGCACAGGTAGCGGGGGAGCACGCTGAACCCCGTGCCGCCCGCCACCGCGGCCTTGACCGCGTTCAGATCGGGCATGGTCACCGCCGGGTGGCGCACCAGCCGCCTGCCGAAGACATGACGCCAGTAGCGGCGCACGATCGGCACGTCCTCGGCGTAGGCGACCAGCGGCACGCCGTGCAGCGCGGCGGGGCCGTCGGCCGCGATCCGCGCCGGACCGCCGCTGCGCTCCGCCCAGGCAGGGGCCGTGACCAGCACGAACTCCTCGTCCGCCAACGGCACCGCGGCCAGGGCGCGACCGCGCGGCCGGTAGGTCGACAGCACCAGGTCGTAGCGGCCGGCCCGCAGCTCCTCCAGAAGCGGCTCGGTCAGGCCGGGCGTGATGCGCAGCCGTACGCCCCGGTCGACCAGCGGCGCGAGGGCGGGCATGACGCGATGGGTCAGCAACTCGGCGGGACCGGCCAGATGCACCGGGTCCGCGGGGTGGACGTCGGCGGAGCCGCCCGGCCCCGTGACGGTGGCGAGCGCGTCCAGCGGCTCGACGATCCGGGCGGCGAGCTCGTCCGCGTGGGGTGCGGGGGCGACGCCGCGCGCCAGCCGCTGGAACAGCTCCCGGTCGAGCTGTCGCTCCAGCGTGCGGATCTGCGTGGTGACCGTCGGCTGCGACAGGCCCAGCAGCCGGGCGGCGGCGGTGAAGGAGCCGGTGCGGTACACCGCGAGGAACGTGCGCAGCAGATTCAGGTCCACCGGCGCCGCACCGCCGAGCCGGTCCGTGGCCACCTCCTCATTGGAATCCCTATGTCTCATATGAATGAGCCTATTGGATTCCAATGGCACATCGCGCGTACGGTCGGGACGTCGGGATACGGCAAACCCCTTACGAAAGAGCCCCCCTCATGTCGAAGATCCTTTTCGTGATGACCGGCGCCGACCACTGGACGCTGGCCGACGGCAGCAAGCACCCCACCGGCTTCTGGGCCGAGGAGGCCGCCGCCCCGTACGAGGCGTTCAAGGCCGCCGGTCACGAGGTCGTCGTGGCCACGCCGGGCGGTGTCGTGCCGCCCGTCGACAAGGGCAGCCTCGCGGCCGGCGCCAACGGCGGTCAGGAGAACGCCGACCGGATCGCCGCCGTGCTCGAGGCGATGACGGAGCTGCGTGAGCCGGTCCGGCTGGCGGAGGTGGACCTCGACGACTACGACGCCGTGTTCTACCCGGGCGGTCACGGCCCGATGGAGGACCTCGCGGTCGACGCCGACTCCGGCAGGCTGCTGACCCTCGCCCTGAACTCCGGCAAGCCGCTGGGCGTCGTCTGCCACGGCCCGGCCGCCCTGCTCGCCGCCACCGGGGCCGACGGCGCCAACAGCTTCGCCGGCTACCGGGTGGCCGCGTTCACCAACACCGAGGAGACCCTGGGCGGCCTCGCGGAGAAGGCCGAGTGGCTGCTCCAGGACCGGCTGACCGAGGCCGGCGTGCGGGTCGAGGTGGGCGAGCCGTGGGTGCCGAACGTCGTCGTCGACCGCAACCTGGTCACCGGCCAGAACCCCGCCTCCTCCGCCCCGCTCGCCGTCGAGCTGCTGAAGAAGCTGGGCTGAACCGGCGAGAGGGCCGCACGGTCACGGCTCGGAGGTCTCGGACTCCAGCGAGGCGCGGGTCGGTCTGCCGTAGACGCCCGACTCGTCGCTGAGGATGACGCGGGTGAGCTGGTAGGTGCCGACCGCGCTCTCGACCCGGCGGTCGTACTCGCCGTCGGCGTCCGCGGAGTAGAGGCCGATCTGGCGCAGGCGGAGCTGGAGTTCGGTGACCTCCGGTCCCCGGTCGCCGCGGCGCAGCACCGGGGGTTCTCCCTCCGCGTCGCTCGGCTCGGGGGCGGTGCTGGTGGTGGCGCCCGCGCTGGACGGGGGCGCGGTGGGAGCGGTGGTCGGGGTGGCGGCGGAGGTGCTCGGTGTGGGGGAGCTGTCGTCAGGGGTCGTACCGGGCGAGGGTGTCCCGGTCGGGGACGGCGACGCGGAGACCGTGCCGGAGGACTGCCCCTCCGGGGCGGTGCCGTCCTCGCTCGAAGTGTCCGGGACGGGTGCCCGTACGTCGTCGGCGACCGCCCCGCCACGTGAAGGGCTGTCGTAGGTGAACAGCCCGCCCAGGTAGGCGCCCGTCAGCAGGGCGGCCAAGGTGACGCCCGCTCCGGTGATCAGAAGGGCGCGGCGCCTGCGCCGGGGGATGACGTCGGCGTCCGCGTCGGGCAGGGGCGTCTCGCCGGGCGCCGAATGCCCGGAGGGCGGGAGGGTGGGTATGGCGTCCGTGTCCGCCAAGTCCCCTGATTCCTGGGGCACTTCGTCCCCGTCCCGGTCCGCCCCGGGCTCGTCACCGAGTTCGACGAACGGCCGGATCCGTACCGGATCGAAGTCCTCCGCCGCCGCCCGCTCCGCAGCACGCGCGTCGCGACGGGCGTCGGAGGCGCGGCGGGCGCAGGAACAGTCGGGGGTTCCGTCGGACGCCCGGGGCGTGCCGCACTCCGGGCAGACGGGGCCGTTCGGTTCGCTCACGTGGGGATCCCTCTCCATGAAGGATCCAGAGTTTAGACATAAGTTCAACACTCAACCTCCGCCGCTCCGCAGGTTGACGGAACCAGCTCTTCCGGCTGTCCGAAACCAGCCGCACGGACCGGATCGCGACCTCAGGCCGACCGGCGCGGCGGCGCCCCCGCGGTGGGTCGGCCGAGGTGGGCGGTGAACCAGTCGCGGGCCAGTTCGGCGACCGTGGTCAACGTGCCGGGTTCCTCGAAGAGATGGGTGGCGCCCGGGACGACGGCCATCCGGTGCTCGCAGTGCATCCGGTCGGCGGCCAGGCGGTTGAGGCTGAGCACCTGGGTGTCACGGCTGCCGACGATGAGCAGCGTCGGGGCCCGTACATGGGTCAGCGCCGCCGGAGTGGCGAGATCGGGGCGCCCGCCCCGGCAGACGACCGAGATGATGCCGGAGCCGGACAGCGCGGCCGCCTCCAGCGCGGCGGCGGCTCCGGTGCTCGCCCCGAAGTAGGCCACGGGCAGGCTCGTTTCCCGCCGCAGCCACACGGCCGCGGAGTGCAGGCGCCGGGCCAGCAGCAGGATGTCGAAGACGTTGTGCCGGTCGTGCGCCTCGTCGTCGGTGAGCAGGTCCAGCAGCAGGGTGGCCAGGCCCGCGCGGTTGAGGGCCGTGGCGACGTACCGGTTGCGCGGGCTGTGCCGGCCGCTGCCGCTGCCGTGTGCGAAGGCCACGACCGCCGGCGCGCCGTCCGGCACCACCAGACGGGCGCCGAGTTCGGCCCCGACGGCCGGGAGCAGCACCTCGCGGTTCGGCGGCGGCTCGGGCCCGGAGGGGGAGCGTGGCGCGTGGCGGGCGGCGTCGGCGAGCAGGGCCGTGACCTCGGCGTCCTCGGTCTGGGTGAAGTCCCGGTACCAGGCGCCCACCGAGCCCAGTGCCTGCTGGGGCCGCGGACACACGACCTCGTCGGCGACCCGCCGCAGCCGGTCGATGCTGTGGACCGGCCCGACGGGCACGGCCAGCACGATCCGCGTCGCTCCTTGCCCCCGTACGACCCGGCAGGCCGCCTCGGCCGTGGCGCCGGTGGCGAGTCCGTCGTCCACCACGACGGCCGTGCGCCCGGCGACCGGCAGCGCGGGCCGCCCGTGCCGGTAACCGCGCACCCGCCTCTCCAGCTCGGCCCGCTCGGCCTCCTCCACGGTCTCCTGCTCGGCGGCGTCCAGCGCGGCGTCGCTGATCACGTCCCGGTTGAGGACCCGCACCCCGTGCTCGCCGATCGCCCCGAAGGCCAGCTCCGGCTGCCAGGGCACGCCCAGCTTGCGCACCACCAGCACATCCAGCGGGGCACCCAGATGCCGGGCCACCTCCGCCGCGACCGGCATCCCGCCGCGCGGCAGGCCCAGCACCACCACGTCCTGACCGCGCAGCCCGTCCAGCCCCTCGGCCAGCAGCCGCCCGGCCGCCCTGCGGTCGTCGTAACGCATATGCCGCCTCCCGCGCCCATCAGGGCGGGAGCCTGTCCCTTCCATCTCAGGCTACGACGGTTCGCCCGCCGCGGAGACGCGACTCGGGCCGAACTCGATTGCGCACGCGGCCCGGGCCCGCCGTGGTTCCCGACACCACCCCACGAAGGAGGCGCACCGGTGCCCGACGTTCCCCACCCCGCCTGGCACTCCTCGGCGGGGGCTTCTCCACCGACGATGACGGCCTGCTCGACGACTGGCTCCTGTCACACGCCCCCACTCCCCGCCCCAGGATCTGCTTCCTGCCCGCCGCGAGCGGAGACGCCCCCGCCTACACCGAGAGGTTCCAGGCCGCCTTCCGCACCCGCCCCTCCTGCACGCCCTCCGTCCTGCCGCTGTTCCGGCGGGACCTCGACGACGAGGCGCTGCGTGCGTTCCTGCTCGCTCAGGACGTCGTCCATGTGGGCGGCGGCAACACCGCGAACATTCTCGCCGTGTGGCGCGTACACGGACTGCTGGGCCGAGGCCTCGCACACCGACTCCTTCGGACCACTGACGACCCTGCCGGACGGCCTGGCGCTGCTGGCCGGGTCGGTCTGAGCCGACGCCACCCCCGCGGCCCCGGCACTTGGCGATATCCGGTCGGTACCCCGGACCGGTTGCCGTGTTCAATCACCCGTATCGCGTCATGCATCACGCCACGCAACGGACGGCCCCACACGCCAGGAGGCATCGTGATCGACGCTCCCGAGCCCGGACTGACCGAACGCGACATCGTCGAACGGGCCGCGCACCTGCGGCCCGTGCTGCTCGAACGCCAGCCGGAGACGGAACGGCTGACGCACTACCCCAAAGACACCCACGACGACTTCCTGCGGGCCGGCTTCTACCGCATGCTCCAGCCGCGCCGGTACGGCGGCTACGAGTTCGGCCTGCCCACGTTCTACCGCGTGGTCACCGAGATCGCCCGCGGCTGCCCTTCCACCGGCTGGGCCCTGTCGCTCACCGCCGCCCACGTCCTGCAGGTCGCGTCGGTCTTCGAGGAGCGGGCACAGGACGAGATCTTCGGCGCCGACGGCGACTTCCGGGCCGCGTCCACGGTCGCGCCCATCGGCGTCGCCCAACCCGACGGCGACGGCCATGTCGTCCTCGACGGCACCTGGCCGTACTCCTCGGGCGCCCCCTACTCCACCCACTACGTCGGCCAGACCCTGCGCGCCCCCGACCGGCCGGGTGCCCCGCCGGGACCGCCGGTGCTGTTCGTCGTCCCGCGCTCGAAGTGGACCGTGCTCGACGACTGGCACGGCGTCCTCGGCCTGCGCGGCAGCGGCTCCAACAGCATTCACATGGAACAGGCCCGCATCCCCGCGTACCTCACCCGCGAGGCGAGCCTGCTCGACCTGCCCGTCGAGGGCGGCAGCGTCGGCTCCGAACTGCACGGCAACCCCCTGTACGCCGGCCGGGCGCCGAGCTTCTTCCACGGCGAACTGGCCGCCATCATGGTCGGCACCGCCTACGCCGCCGCCGACGAGTACGCCCGCGCGATCGCCGCCCGCCCCCTCGTGCTCGAACCCGACCGCACCCGCGGCGACCTCCACGACTACCAGCGGCATCTGGGCGAGGCCCTCGGCGTGATCCACATGGCCGAGGCCGCGCTGCGGCGCACCGCCGAGGAGTGGATGGAGACCTGCCACCGCAACGCCACCGGCGGCGCCCCCTTCACGATCGCCGAGGACAACCGGCTCGCCCTGATGTTCCTGAACGCCGGCCGCATGACCTGGGACGTCCTGCAGGGCACCCTCTTCCGCACGGCCGGCTCCCGGCACGCCCGCGACGGCGAGCGGATGCAGCGCTACTTCCGGGACGCGGCGACGTACTGGACCCACGTGGGCCCCAGCATGGCCGAGCCGCTTGCCCGCCGGGTCGGCTGCGACCGCCTCGGGCTTCCGTCCGAGCACATTCCGCTGATCCCGTGACCTGCGGACAACTAATGCCCCGGCCTCCCGACCCTGTGGACAGCCATAGGAATGCTCCAGTCCGGATCGGGTACGTGAGCAGGGCCGCGCCGGGGCCGGCACCCCGCGATCATGCCCCGGACGGACCGCACTACCGCCGCTAACAGGGGAACCGCCATGGACACACCCGCGAACGACTACACCGCCACACCGGCCCGGCGGGCGCTGGACGCGCTGGCCGACAACACCGAGGACAGCGCGGCGCTGGACACGCTCGCGAGCAGCGATGTCCTCGTCCCCGTGCCCGACGACGTGGGCGAGGCGGACGCCACCGACCCCGGGGCCGTGGCACTTCCGGTCATCGAGCGGCCGGGCGGTGAGCCGGTCGTCCCGGTGTTCACCTCCGAGCCCGCGATGGCCGAGCTGCTGCCCTACGTCTCCCGCTACCGCCTGGTCCCGCTGGGCGCACTCGCCTCCCAGTGGCCGGCCGAGGACCTGGCGCTCACCATAGACGCCGGCTCCGAGCACCCTCTGACCCTGACCTCGGAGGGGGTACGGACTCTGCTGGCGCGACCCTAGCGCCCGAAGACCGCACGCCCCGAGGGGGATGAGCGGCCGCACGGACGGACGCCGCTCGTCCCCCTCGCAGATCCCACCGGCACCGCCATCAGCCGCTCAGCATGCGCGCCAGCGCCTCGCGCTGCAGCGGCAGGACCTCGGCGTGCAGGTCACGCCCCTTGCGGGTGAGGGTGACGTACACGCCGCGCCGGTCCTCCGCGCACACGGAACGTTCCACCAGGCCGTCCTTCTCCAGCCGGGCGATGAGCCGGGACAGCGCGCTCTGGCTGAGATGGACCCGGCCGACGAGGTTCTGCACCCGGCACTGCGCGCCCTCCTCGGGCGTCGCCGACACGAGGATGTCGAGCACCTCGAAGTCGCTCGCACCCAGACCGTGCGGATGCAGGACGCGGTCGATCTCGCACATGGTGCGCGCGTGCACCGACAGGATGTCCCGCCACCGTTCCTCGAGCGCCGCGTCGGCCGTTTTCGCTGCCATATCCGCACGGTAGCACCGTTTCGGCCATTTGTTGCCCGTGCAACTAGTGCGCGCGCAAACGATGGGTGCCGGCGAGGCGGTCGGGGCTCAGCCGGTCGGGTCCTGGAGCAGCCCGAGGAGGTTGCCGTCGGCGTCCTTCACGGAGGCGATCAGCCGGCCGCCACCGACGTCGTGCACGTCCTGCAGCGACTCGGCGCCCGCCTGAAGCAGGGCCGCGCGGGTCGCCCGGATGTCGGCCACGTGCCAGTAGGGCACCGGGCCGGTCATGCCCTTGGCGTGTCCGTTGGGGTCCAGACCGACGTCCTGTCCGGCGTCCTTGTAGCCGACGTAGTACGGCTCGTCCGCGTACGGCTCCGTGCCCAGCAGGGCGCCGAACAGGGCCTTCGCCCGGTCGAGGTCCTTGACGGGGTAGATGATCGTGCTGACTCCGGCGGTCATGACGTCCTCCTGACGTGGTCTGCGCCGACGGTTGTCGTCGGTGGTTTCACGCTAGGACGGGGGAGCGGCGGGCGGCTTCTCGATTCCTGACCGGTCGCGGCCCGCTCACTCCCCTCCCGCCGTCACGTCGAATGGCGCTTCACCAGCTCCGTCGGCAGGATCACCGCCGCCGGGTCCTCCCCGCCGATCTGCGCGAGCAGCAGCCGCACCATCTCGGAGCTGATGCGGTCGTAGGGCTGGTGGATCGTGGTGAGGGCGGGCTTGGCCTCGACCGCCGCGGCCGAGTCGTCGAAGCCGCCCACCGCGACGTCCTCGGGCACCCGGCGCCCCGCCCGGTGCAGCGCGGCCAGGGCGCCCTGTGCCATCAGGTCGGAGGCCACGAACAGCGCGTCCAGGTCCGGGGCCCGCGCCAGCAGCCGCTCGGCGCCCGCCTCGCCGCTGGCCCGGCTGTAGTCGCCGGAGACGATAAGCCGCTCGTCGATCTCGACGCCCGCCTCCGTGAGCACCTCCTTGTACCCGGCGAGCCGGTCGACCCCGCCCGGCGTGTCCAGCGGGCCGCTCACCACGCCGATCCGGCGGCGGCCCAGCGACAGCAGATGGCGCACCATGTCACGGGCGCCGTCCCGGTCGTCCGCCGCCACATAGCTCACCTTGGAGCCGGGCCCCATGGGCTTGCCGCACTGCACGAGGGGCACACCGGCCTCGCGCAGCTCCTCGGCGACCCGGTCCCCGGAGTGGCTGGAGACCAGCAGCACGCCGTCGACATGACCGGCGGTGATGTACCGCGTTATGCGCCGCCGCTCGTCCTTCGTGCCCGCCAGCATCAGCAGCAGCGGGATGTCGTGCGCGGCGAGCGCCTGCGTGCAGCCGCTCAGCAGGACGTTGAAGTTGGGGTCCTCGAAGAACCCCTCCTGCGGCTCGGTCAGCAGGAAGCCGACCGAGTCCGAACGCCCCGTGATCAGCGAGCGGGCATGCCGGTTGACGACGTAACCGGTCTTGCGGATCGCCGCGTTGACCGCCTCCTGGGCGGCCGGGCTGACGTAGTGCCCGCCGTTGAGCACGCGCGAGACGGTGCCCCGTGAGACTCCGGCCTCGCGCGCCACGTCGTGGATCGTCGGCGGTCTGCGTCGGCCCCCCGTGTTGCTCATGGTCATGACTTTACGGCCCCGGAGAGCAGATCCAGACTCCAGAACCGCTGGATGACCAGGAACAGCGCCACCAGCGGGAGCACCGCGAGGAACGCGCCGGTGATCACCAGCGTGTACAGCGCCGGGGTGTTGGCACCCTGTTCGAGGAGCGTGAACAGGCCGAGCGTGATCGGGAACTTCTCGTCGTCGCTGAGCATGATGTACGGCAGCAGGAAGTTGTTCCAGATCGCCACGAACTGGAACAGGAAGACCGTCACCATGCCGGGCACCATCATCGGCAGCGCCACCCGGATGAAGATCCGCCACTCGCTCGCCCCGTCCATCCGCCCGGCCTCGACCACATCGGCGGGGACGGCCGCACTCGCGTAGATCCGCGAGAGATAGACGCCGTACGGCGACAGGATCTGCGGCAGCAGCACGGCCAGGTACGAGTCCGTCAGGTCGGCCTTCGCCAGCAGCAGGTACTGCGGGACGGCGAGGATGACCGGCGGCATCAGCACGCCCGCCAGCAGCACGTTGAAGATCGCCTCGCGGCCCGGGAAGCGGTAGGTGGCCAGCGCGTAGCCGCTGAACGCCGAGACGACGGTCGACAGCAGGGCGCCGAGACCGGCGTACAGGGCGGAGTTGCCCATCCACCGCCAGTACACGCCGTCGCGGTAGGCGCTCAGGTCGGAGAAGTTGTCGGCGAAGCCGGTGCCCGGCAGGAAGGTGAACGTGGAGAACAGCTCACTGCCGGACTTCGTCGCCGCGATCACAACCCACGCGACGGGCAGCAGGCAGTAGAGCGCGCCGAGCAGCAGCGTGACCGTCGGGATCAGCGCGATCCGGCGGCGCAGCGGCGGGCGGCTCGGTGCGGTGCCGGGCGTGACGCCCGCAGCGGTGTCGGCCTTGCCGACGGCAAGGGAGCTCATCACGCTGCCTCCTGCTTGTTGCGACGGTTCGCGGCCCGCAGGAATCCGAAGGACAGCAGCAGCGTGACCAGGGCGATGATCGTGGCCTGAGCGGCCGCCGCGTAGATGTCGCCCTTGCCGAAGGCGTCCTGGTACACCTTCATCAGCGGACTCCAGGTCGTGGACACGGAGTTGGTGAGCGGCTTCAGGGTGGTCGGCTCGTTGAACACCTGGAGCGTGGCGATGATCGAGAAAAAGAAGGTCAGCACCAGCGAGGGCGCCACCATCGGGATCTTGATCCGCAGCGCGATCTGCAGCGCAGTGGCGCCGTCCAGCTTCGCCGCCTCGTACACCTCGGCCGGAATGGCCTGGAGCGAGGTGTAGATGACGATCATGTTGAAGCCGGTGCCGCCCCACACAGCGATATTGGAGAGGGCGAGATACAGCGGACCGCCGTCCAGCAGATCCGGCTGCGGCAGGCCCAGCCTCTCCAGCACGAAGTAGAACGGGCTGACGTCCGGCAGGTACAGAAAGCCCCACAGCAACGCGGCCACGACGCCAGGGATGGCGTACGGCAGGAAGATCGCGAGCCGGGTGAAGGGAGTGAGCCGCACCCTGTCGGAGTCCAGCATCAGCGCGAACAGCAGGGCCAGGCCCAGCATCACCGGCACCACGATGCAGCCGTAACCGAGCACGCGCAGCGCCCCGTTGACCAGTTCGCTGTCGGTGAGGGCGTCCGTGTAGTTCTCCAGGCCGGCCCAGACCTCCTTGCGGGCACCGGAGCCGAGGCCGAGCCCGGAGACCTTCACCTTGCGGAAGCTGAGCCAGACCGCGTAGCCGATGGGCAGGGCGAAGAACAGCAGAAAGAGGATTGATGCAGGGAGGAGGAAGGCATACGGGGCCCCCTTCACCCCGTACGCCTTCCGGCTTGCGCTGGTCACTCGGAGACCTCGAAGCCCTGCTTCTCGAGGTCGGCGACCGTGTCGTCCTGCATGGTCCTCAGCGCGGCGGCGAAGTCCGACTTGTCCTTGGCGGCCTTGCCGAAGGCGTCCTTGAAGGTCGTGTAGGCGACGTTCACGTTCGGGCCCCAGGCGGACGGGGCGGTGGTCTTCGCGATCTCGGCGGCCTTGGTGTAGAAGTCCGACTGGTTCGAGAAGTAGTCCGGCGGGGTGGCGAAGGCGCCGCTGGTCTGGGCGTTCGTGGCGGCCGGGTAGATGCCGCCCTCCTTGGCCAGCGCCTGGAGCGCGGCGTCGTCGGTGTTCAGCCAGGCCGCGAACTTCGCGGCGGCCGCCTTGTGCCCCGAGTCGGTGGTGACGGCGGTGGAGGAGCCGCCCCAGCTTCCGGTGACGTTCTGCGACTCGGACCACTGGGGGAGCGGGGCCATGGCCCACTTGCCCTTGGTGTCGGGCGCGGCCGTGGTCAGCGTGCCCGGGGCCCACACGGCGGAGACCCAGGCGATCTGCTTGCCGGTGTTCAGCGCCTTGTTCCAGGCCGGCGTGTACATCGGCTGGTTGTCGATGGCGCCCTCCTCGACGAGGCCGCCCCAGAACTCGGCCACCTTCTGCGAGGCGGCGTCATCGATGCCGACCTTCCACTTCTCGCCGGAGGCCGTCCACCACTTGGCGCCGGCCTGCTGGGCGAGGCCCGCGAAGAGGCCGGAGTCATTGGCGGAGAACGTGGTCAGGTCCGTGTCCGGGGCCTTCTTCTTCAGCGTCCGGGCCGTCTCGGCGAACTCCTCCCAGGTGGCCGGGACCGACAGGCCGTACTTCTTGAACAGGTCCTCGCGGTAGTAGAACATCATCGGCCCGATGTCCTGCGGGACCGCGTACACCGCGTCCGTGCCCAGCGTGGTCTGCTGCCAGACGCCGTCGGCGAACTTGCCCTTGGCGTCGCCGACCTCGCCCGCTATGTCCGCGACCGCGTCATTGCTGACCAGCGTCGGCAGCGCCTGGTACTCGGCCTGGACCAGATCCGGGGCCTTGCCGGCCTTGTGCGCGGTGAGGATCTTGGTGACCAGCGTGTCGCCGGACGCCTGCTTCTTCACCGTGACCGTGATCCGTTCCTTCTTGCCCGGACCCTTGTTCCACAGGTCGACGACCTTGTCCATGCCGGGCGTCCAGGTCCAGTACGTCAGCGAGACGGGGCCGGACTCGGCCTCGCCGTCGTCCTCGGAGCCGCACGCGGCGAGGGCGGTGGCCCCGAGGGCGACGGCGACGGACACAGCAACACTTCTGACAAAGGGCCGCCGGCGCTTCGTGATGGGCATGGATCTCTCCCCTGACCTGGGGTCTCCGCCCGTTGCGAAGACCTGCCATGCTTCTGTGAGCGTTCACAGTAGAGAAACAACTCGGACACTTGTCAATGGTTGTTGCTGTGCGGTTATGTTGGGCTCGCGCCGCAGATCGAGTGTGTGCACGTTCCCAAATGATCGACTCAAACGGGAGAGATCCATGCCGGAGACCACCCCCAGGGGCCTGACCGGGCTCGCCTTCGGTGGGGACTACAACCCCGAGCAGTGGCCGGAAGACGTCTGGCGGGAGGACGTCCGGCTGATGCGCGAGGCCGGCGTCACGATGGTGAGTGTCGGGATCTTCTCCTGGGCCCTGCTGGAGCCCTCACCCGGCCGGTACGACTTCGGCTGGATGGACCGCGTCCTCGACCTGCTGCACGGGCACGGCATCCGCGTCGACCTGGGCACCCCCACCGTGTGCCCGCCGGTGTGGTTCTACCGCGCCCACCCCGAGGCCCTGCCCGTCACGGCGGAGGGCGTGCGCCACGAGTTCGGCTCCCGCGCCGCGATCTGCCACAGCAGCGCCGACTACCGTGCGGCCGCCGCGTCGATCACCACCAAGCTCGCCGAACGCTACGGCGACCACCCGGCCCTCGCGATGTGGCACGTGCACAACGAGTACGGCGTCCCCGTCTCGGCCTGCTACTGCGATTCCTGCGCCGCCCACTTCCGCCGCTGGCTGGAGTCGACGTACGGGACGGTCGAGGCGGTCAACGCGGCCTGGGGCACGGCCTTCTGGGGCCAGCGCTACAGCGACTTCGAGCAGATCAACCCGCCGCGCACGACCCCGACCTCGGTCAACCCGTCCCAGGCACTGGACTACAAGCGGTTCGCCGACGCCACCATGCGCGAGAACTTCCGTAGGGAACGGGACATCCTGCACCGCCTCTCGCCCGGCGTCCCGGTCACCACCAACTTCATGACGGCCCTGAGCCAGTGCGACTCCGTCGACTACTGGGCCTGGGGCCGTGAGGTCGACATCGTCACCAACGACCACTACCTGATCACCGACGGCCGCCGCACCCACGTCAACCTCGCGATGGCCGCCGACCTCACCCGCTCGGTGGCCGGGGGAGCACCCTGGATCCTCCTGGAGCACTCCACCTCGGGCGTCAACTGGCAGCCCCGCAACCCCGCCAAGGCCCCCGGCCAGATGGCCCGCAACTCCCTCGGCCATGTCGCACGCGGCTCCGAGGGCGCCCTGTTCTTCCAGTGGCGCCAGTCCCGGCGCGGCGCCGAGAAGTTCCACTCGGCGATGGTCCCGCACGGCGGCACGGACACGCGCGTGTGGCGCGAGGTCGTCGAACTCGGAGCCTGCCTCGACTCGTTGAGCGCCCTGCGCGGCACCCGGACCCAGGCGGACGTGGCGATGCTGTGGGACTGGCACTCCTGGTGGGCGCAGAACCTCGACTGGCGCCCCAGCGAGGACCACGACCCGCGCGAGCGCGCCGACGCCTTCTACGAGGTGCTCTACGACCGCCATCTCACGGTCGACTTCGCCCACCCGGAAGCCGACTTGTCGGCCTATCCCCTTGTCGTCGTACCGGCCCTGTACCTGATGACGGAGGCGTCCGGCCGCAACCTGCGCCGGTACGTCGAGAACGGCGGCACCCTCGTCGTGTCGTACTTCTCCGGCATCGTCGACGAGCACGACGCCGTGCACGAGGGCGCGTACCCGGGACCGCTGCGGGACGTTCTCGGTCTGACGATCGAGGAGTTCTCGCCGCTGCTTCAGGACCAGTCGGTGCGCATCACCGGTCCCGACGGCTCCGAGCTCGGCGGCGACGTGTGGACGGAGTTCGTCGTTCCGCGCGGCGCCGAGACCGTCTGGACGTACGCCGACGGCCTGACCGCCGGCCACCCGGCCGTCACCCGGCACCGCCTGGGCGAGGGCACCGCCTGGTACGTCTCCACCCGCCTGGGCGCCGAGGGCCTAGGCGCGCTGCTGGGCTGGGCGATCGAGGACGCCCAGGTCGCACCGCGTGTCGACCTTCCCCAGGACGTCGAGGTCGTGCACCGCGCCGGCGAGTCGGGCAGCTTCCTGTTCGCCATCAATCACACCGCCTCCGACGCCAAGGTGCCGCTGGTGGCGCCCGGCACCGAGCTGCTGACCGGTGAACGTGCCGCGGGCCGCCTGGAGGTCCCCGCGGGAGCCGTCCGGGTCGTACGACTCGACGGCTGAGCCGACCCCCCTTCGCCCGCGTGTGCCGCGAGCCGCGGGCGGAGGGGCTTCTCACCGCCGCGGTCCTTCACCGCGGCGACGAGACACACCCCCCATCCCCATACGTCGAAGGGACGACGGACGACGATGTTCCATCCCAGACGCACCCTCAAAGCCCTGCTGATACCGCTCACCGCCGGACTCGCCCTCACCGCCCTGCCCGCGCCGACCGCCTCGGCGGCCGACACGCTCACCAACGGCGGCTTCGAGTCCGACGGCGCCGGCGCGGCCACGCCGGCCGGCTGGTCGGAGTACGGCTCGACCGCCGCCTCCTTCTCGGAGTCCGGTGGCCGCAGCGGGAGTTACCGGCTGAGCCACTGGGCGTCCTCCGCCTACAAGGTGGAGACGTACCAGTACCTGTCCGGGCTGACCAACGGCAACCACAAGCTCACCGCGTGGGTGCGCTCCGGCGGCGGCCAGAACTCGGCGTACATAGCGCTGAAGAACTGCGGAGGTGCCGAGCAGCGCACCGACATCCCCGTCTCGGCGAGCGGCTGGATCCGTATCGTCGTGCCGGTCAATGTGACCAACAACCAGTGCACGATCAGCATCAACAGTGACGCGAACGCGGGCAACTGGATCAATGTGGACGACCTGACCTTCGCGTCCGGCACGTCCGGCACGTCGATCCACGGCGCCGACATCTCCTCCCTCGCCAAGAGCGAGGCCAAGGGCGGCGTCTACAAGACCGCCTCCGGAAGCAACGGCGACGCGGTCACCATCCTGAAGAACGCCGGCATGAACTACGCGCGCCTGAAGGTCTGGGTCAACCCGGCCGACGGCTACAACAACAAGACGCGCGTCCTCGCCATGGCCAAGCGCGTCAAGGCGGCCGGCATGAAGCTGCTGGTCGACTTCCACTACTCGGACACCTGGGCGGACCCGGGCGCGCAGGCCAAGCCGGCCGCCTGGTCCGGTCACTCGTACAGTCAACTCAAGACCGATGTGTACAACCACACGTACGACGTGTTGAACGCGTTGAAGGCTCAAGGCACCACGGCCGACATGGTCCAGGTGGGCAATGAGATCAACGGCGGCATGCTGTGGAACGAGGGCTCCACGAGCAACTGGTCACAGCTCGCCGGTCTGCTCAACTCCGGCTACGACGCGGTCAAGGCGGTCAACTCGGCCACCACGGTCGCCCTGCACCTCGCCAAGGGCGGCGACCTGTCCGGTACCCGCTGGTGGTTCGACAGCGCGGTCGCGCACGGCGTGAGGTTCGACGCGATCGGCCTGTCGTACTACGGCTACTGGCACGGCTCGCTCCACGACTTCCAGACGACCCTGGACGACGCGGCCGCCCGCTACGGCAAGCCGGTCTTCGTCGCCGAGACGGCGTACCCGTTCCGGCTGGACAGCGACGACTCGCACGAGGAGATCATCAACACCACCGGCGAACTGGTGGCCGGCTACCCGGCGAACACGGCCGGGCAGCGCCGGTGGATGAACGACGTGACGAGCATCGTGGAGGCCGTACCGAACGGCCGTGGCCTCGGCGTCTTCTACTGGGAGGCGACCTGGACCGCCGTCACGGGCAACGGCTGGGACCCGACCGACGCCTCCTCCGGCAACGGCTGGGAGAACCAGGCCCTGTTCGGCTACGACGACAAGGCGCTCTCGTCGATGGCGTGGTTCAGCCACCGGTGAGGCCATGAGTCCGTGCGTCCGTGAGCCCACGCCCTTGTGGCTCCGCGGCTCGGTGGCTCCGTGACTGCATGGCGAAAGGGCCTGGCTGCATCCCTGCGGCCGGGCCCTCTCGTCTGCCGCGACAACCGCCCTGTGTCGTACGGCCGTTCGGTACCGGACAAGCCGCGAAGAGTCGCGTACACGGCGGTCCCGGCTGCGGGACAGTGGGAGAGCGCCCCACGACACGGCCGGACGGAGGGGGACGAGATGCTGAGGACTCCCGCCGGACGGCGGCGGCTGGACATCCTGGAATGGCTGAAGGACCCGGTCACGCACTTCCCGGACCAGGGGCAGGCCGACCCGGTCGAGGACGGCGTCACCGCGGACGCCGTCGCCGCGAAGCTCGGCCTGCCGCTCGAGGCCGCCGAGACCCACCTCGAACTCCTCGTGAACATCGGCCTGCTGCGCACCAAGCGGATCGGGCGGAGCGTGCACTACCGGCGGGACGAGATGCGGATCGCCGAGGTGGCGCGGATGTTCGAGAAGGGCTGGTAGCCCCGGTACGGCAACTGTCCGCATGGCGATGCGGGCCGCCCCGAAGGGATCCGCCTTCGTCTCCAGCTCCAGGCGCCGCCCTGGTTCGCAGATGCGGACGACGACGCCGTCGTCGAGGGACAGCGGACCGACCCCGACCCGGACCCGAAGCCGGGCGCCCACGTCCGGCCAGTCCGGGTCCACCGCGAGGACCTGCCGGGTTCCCGTGACCCACTCCCCGTAGCGACGGCCGTCGGACAGCAGGCCCCAGGCCTCGGACGGCGAGCTCAGGATCAGACGGCGGTTGCGGGCCAAGCCGACCACGCTCCTTCCGGCGGACGAAGCCTCGGCTGCTCGGCGGGCTCTGCGACAGTAGCCGCGCGCCGCACGCCGGGCATCCGCAGCGGGGGCGGCAGGACGGCCGACGGGAGGGTTACCCTGTTGACCGGCCGCGATCACCCTCGCGGCGCGGCGGTGGGGCCCGCCGTACCCGAACCGCGGCAGTGGTGCCGCCAACGGTCCCTACTTGCAGTCGCGAGGCCCGCATGCCCGGGCCCAGGCGAGTAGGAGACGTACGACCATGACAGCCCCGGACACCGAGAGCCTCCGCGCCCCCGTCCGCCCCTCGCGCCGGACGGCGTGGCGGACCCAGGCGCCGATCGTCGCGGTGGTCGCCGTCGGTGGCGCCGTCGGCGCCACCGCCCGCCACGCCCTCTCCCTGTGGTGGCCGGCCCCGCCGGGCGGCTTCCCCTGGGCGACCCTGTGGACCAATGTCGCCGGCTGCGCCGTGATCGGCGTCTTCATGGTGGTCATCACCGACATATGGGCCGCCCACCGCCTCGTCCGCCCCTTCTTCGGCACCGGAGTCCTCGGCGGCTTCACCACCTTCTCGACATACGCCGTCGACATCCAGAAGCTGGTGGACAGCGGCCACCCGCGCACGGGGCTGGCCTACCTCGCCGCGACCGTGATCGCGGCACTCACGGCCGTCTGGCTCGCGGCGGCGGCCACCCGCCGCGTCCTGAAGTGGAGGCAGCCATGACCAGGCTGACCGGCAGGGCCCTGCGACTGACCGTGTTCATCGGCGAGCACGACACCTGGCACCACAAGCCCCTCTACTCGGAGATCGTGCACCGCGCCCACACGGCCGGCCTCGCGGGCGCCAGCGTCTTCCGCGGCATCGAGGGCTTCGGAGCCTCCTCCCTGATCCACACCACACGGCTGCTGTCCCTGAGCGAGGACCTGCCGGTCGCGATCGTGATCGTCGACACCGAGGAACGCGTACGGGCCTTCCTGCCGCAGCTCGACGAACTCGTCACCGAAGGACTCGTCATCCTCGACGACTGCGAGGTCATCCGGTACATCGGCCGCGACGACACCGCGCGCGATCCGGACACGAAAGGTAAGAAGTCGTCGTGAACTGGCTCCTGGTGATCGCGGGCGCCGCCGTGGGCGCACCCTTGCGCTATCTCACCGACCGCGCGGTGCAGTCCCGGCACGACTCGGTGTTCCCCTGGGGCACCTTCGTCGTCAACGTCGCCGGCTCTCTGATCCTCGGCCTGCTCACCGGCGCGGTGGCGGCCGGCGCCGCGAGCACCCACGTCCAGCTGCTGCTCGGCACCGGCCTGTGCGGCGCCCTGAGCACGTACTCGACCTTCTCCTACGAGACCCTGCGGCTGACCGAGACGGGGGCCGGGCGCTACGCCGTCGCCAACGTCGTGGGCAGCGTGGCCGTGGGCCTCGGCGCCGCGTTCCTGGGCGTGTCGGTCGCCCAGGCGGTGTGGGCGTAAGACGCCACGGCGGCGTCGATGGCCAAGGGCCACACCCGCACCTGGTAGGACAGTGGGCACCCGCTGTCCCACCGACCCCCCGGAACTGGATCCCATGAGCGCCATCAGCGTCGGTCAGGCCGTCGTCCTCGGAGCCCTCGAGGGGGTGACCGAGTTCCTGCCCGTCTCCTCCACCGGCCATCTGAAGATCGCCGAGGGGCTGATGGGCATCCCCGTCGACGACGGCGCGGTCGTCGGGTTCTCGGCCGTCATCCAGGTCGGCGCGATCGCCGCCGTACTCGTGTACTTCTTCAAGGACATCGTGCGGATCGTCTCCGCCTGGCTGCGCGGGCTGCGGGACAAGGAGGAGCGGTACCACCACGACTACAAGTTCGCCTGGTGGGTGATCTGCGCGACCATCCCCATCGTCGCCGTGGGCCTGGCCGCCAAGCCGCTCATCGAGGGGCCGCTCGCCTCCCTGTGGGTGGTCGCGGGCTCGCTGATCGCCGGCAGCGGGGTGATGTGGGCGGCGGACCGGATGGGACGGCACAAGCGAGGGGAGGACGACACCTCCTTCAAGGACGCGATGCTCGTCGGCAGCTCCCAGATCCTCGCCCTGCTCTTCCCGGGCTTCTCCCGCTCCGGCGCCACCATGTCCACCGCGCTGATGCTCGACCTGGACCGCGTCGCCGCCACCCGGCTGTCGTTCTTCCTCGGCATCCCGGCCCTGACCGGCGCCGGAATCTACGAGCTGAAGGACGCCCTCGGCACCGGCACAGGTGCCCTGCCGCTGGCCGTCGGCACCGCCGTCTCCTTCGTCGTCGCCTACGCCTCCATCGCCTGGCTGCTGAAGTTCGTCGCCCAGCACTCCTTCAACGCCTTCGTGATCTACCGGATCGTCGTCGGGCTGTTGCTGTTCGGGCTGCTGGGCGCCGGAGTGATCAACAGTTGAGCGTCGGCGCGGGCGTGATTTGGGCCGTCGAGCGTCACGGCCGGTGAATCTCTCCCTCGGCCTCCCTTGACACCACCCACGGCTCACCCGGAGTATCTGTCCCGTGAACCTGTCAGACAGCCGGACAGCCGGACAGCCTCCGCGACGTGTCAGCGCCATGGAAGCGGTGCTGGCGCATCTGCGCGACGCCATCGAGCGCGGCGAGTACGCCGTCGGCGACAAGCTCCCCTCCGAGGCGGAGCTGTGCCGCACCCTGGAGATCAGCCGCCCCGTGCTGCGCGAGGCCCTGCGGGCCCTGCAGACCATGGGCCTGACCGTCTCCAAGACCGGCAAGGGCACCTTCGTCGTCGCCAGCGCCGTCGAGGATCCCACCTTCGGTGACTACTCGGCGAGCGACCTGCTGGAGGTGCGCCGCCACGTCGAGATCCCGGTCGCCGGGTACGCGGCGGTGCGCCGCACCCCGGAGAACCTCGACCACCTGGCCCATCTGCTCGACCGCATGGAGCGGGAGACGGACACCACCGCGTGGGTCGCGATGGACACCCTCTTCCACCTGGCCGTGGCCGAGGCCGCCCAGAACCCGGTGTTCCGCCGGGTCATCGAGGAGATCCGCGACGCACTGGCGCGTCAGTCGGCCTTCCTCAACGAGCTGGGCGGCCGCCGCGAGCAGTCCAACCGGGAGCACCGGGCGATCGTGGAGGCGCTGATCGACGGTTCCGAACTCGACGCGACGGACGCCATGGCGCACCACCTCGACCGCGTCGAGACGACCCTCACCGACATCGTGCGCCCACCGCGCACGGGCAGCAGCACGGAAGGCGGACCCGAGGCTTGAGCGAGCAGCACCTCAAAGAAGAGACGCGCCCCTCGGCCGGTCACGTAGACGCCGGAGACCACGGCTACAGCAAGTCGCTGAAGGCCCGGCACGTCAACATGATCGCCATCGGCGGAGCCATCGGCACCGGCCTGTTCCTCGGGGCCGGCGGCCGGCTCGCCGACGCGGGACCGTCTCTGTTCATCGCCTATGCGGTCTGCGGCCTGTTCGCCTTCCTGGTCGTCCGCGCCCTCGGCGAACTCGTCCTGTACCGGCCCTCCTCCGGCGCCTTCGTGTCGTACGCCCGGGAGTTCATGGGGGAGAAGGGCGCGTACACGGCGGGCTGGATGTACTTCCTGAACTGGGCGACCACCGGCATCGCCGACATCACCGCGGTGGCCACCTACACCCACTACTGGGGCATGTTCTCCGACATCCCGCAGTGGGTGATCGCCCTCATAGCCCTCGCGGTCGTCCTGACCGTGAACCTGATCTCGGTCAAGATCTTCGGCGAACTGGAGTTCTGGTTCGCCATCATCAAGGTCGGCGCACTCGTCGTCTTCATGCTGATCGGCATCTTCCTGCTGGTCACCCAGCAGCCCGTGGACGGCCACACCCCCGGCCCGTCCCTGATCAGCGACAACGGCGGCCTCTTCCCCAGCGGCCTGCTCCCGATGCTGCTGATCATCCAGGGCGTCGTCTTCGCCTACGCCTCCGTCGAGCTGGTCGGCGTCGCCGCCGGTGAGACCGAGAACCCCGAGAAGATCATGCCGAAGGCGATCAACTCGATCATGTGGCGCGTCGGCCTGTTCTACGTCGGCTCGGTCGTGCTGCTGTCGATGCTGCTGCCCTGGTCCTCGTACAAGGCGGGCGAGAGCCCCTTCGTCACCGTGCTGTCCAACATCGGTGTCCCGGCGGCCGGCGGCGTCATGAACCTGGTCGTCCTCACCGCGGCGATGTCCTCGCTCAACTCCGGCCTGTACTCCACCGGCCGCATCCTGCGCTCCATGGCGATGTCCGGCTCCGCCCCGAAGTTCACCTCGGTGATGAGCCGCAGCCAGGTCCCGTACGGCGGCATCCTGCTGACCAGCGGTATCTGTGTCCTGGGCGTCGGGCTCAACTTCGTCGTCCCCGCCGAGGCGTTCGAGATCGTGCTGAACTTCGCGGCGATCGGCATCCTGGCCACCTGGGGCATGATCATGGTCTGTCACCTGCTCTTCTGGCACAAGACCGAGAAGGGCGAACTCACCCGCCCCGGCTACCGACTGCCGGGCTCCCCCTGGACCGAACTCGTGACGCTGGCCTTCCTCGCCTGTGTCCTGGTCCTCATGTACGCCGACGGAGGCGCCGGCCGCACCACCGTGCTGTGCCTGCCGCTGATCGTCGCAGCGCTGGTCGCCGGCTGGTACGGCATCCGCGGCCGAGTCGGCCGCACCGCAAGCAAGGCCGACGCGTGACCCGCGCGCCGGTCGACGGCCCTTCCTCGACCCACGACAACCAGGCAGTGATGTACAGAAGTTCCATAGCGGACGCACCCCTTGTCCGCGAGCCCCTGCACGCCCCCGTCGCCCACCTCGTACGTGGCGGAATGACCGAAGGCATCCACTACGGCTCCGTCGTCGTCCTCGGCGACGACGGAGCCGTCCGGTTCCAGCTCGGTGACATCGAGGCCGCGTTCTATCCGCGCTCCGCGCTCAAGCCCGTCCAGGCCGTCGCCATGGTGCGGGCCGGGCTCCCGCTGGACGGTGATCTGCTGTCCCTTGCGGCTGCCAGCCACTCCGGCGAGGAACGCCACCTCGCCGGGACGCGGCGGATCCTGGAACTCGCCGGGCTCACCGAGGAGCATCTGCGCAACGTCCCGGACATGCCGTTCGATCCGGTCGTGCGGGACGCGTGGGTGCGCGAGGGCCGACTGCCGTCGCCGCTCGCCCAGAACTGCTCCGGCAAGCACGCAGCGATGCTGTACGCCTGCCGGCTCAATGGCTGGTCTCTTGAGGACTACCTCGACCCTGGGCACCCCCTTCAGCAGGCGATCGCCGAGATCGTCGAGGACCTCACCGGGCAGCGCATCGCACAGGTGACCGTCGACGGGTGCGGGGCGCCGCTGTTCTCCGTGTCGCTGCATGGGCTCGCCCGTGCGGCGGCCCGCATCACCACCGCGGCGCCGGGTACGCCCGAGGCGCGGGTCGCCGACGCGATGCGGGAGCACGCGGAGATGGCCTCTGGCAGCGGGCGGGATGTGGCTGCTCTGATGCGGGCCGTGCCGGGGCTGTTGGTGAAGGACGGCTTCGAGGGCGTCCAGGTCGCCGCGCTGCCGGACGGGCGGGCCGTTGCCGTGAAGATCGCCGACGGGGCGAATCGGGCGCGGGTGCCTGTCGCTGCGGCGGCGCTTGCGTGGGCGGGCGTGGATCCGGGGCTGCTCGCCGAGTTCCAGGGTGAGGCGCTTCTTGGGGGCGGCCGGGAGGTCGGGTGTGTGCGGCCCGTTCGCTCCTTGGAGCCCGTTGTTGTTTCGGCTTGCACCTAAGGATGTGCCGGAGTTCTTGTGCGGCGGCTGCGGGTTGTTTGTGGCTGGTCGCGCCCGCGCGGCGGTAGCCGCAAATCGATAACGCCCCGCGCCCCTTTCAGGGGCGCTGACCCTCACCTTCTCAGAAAGAAGAACCGTTTCCTCATGAACGCCGCCATCCGTAGCGAACACGATCTGCTCGGTGACCGGGACGTTCCCGCTGATGCGTACTGGGGTGTGCACACCCTGCGCGCGACCGAGAACTTCCCGATCACCGGCACCCCGATCTCCGCCTACCCGCATCTCATCGACGCCCTTGCCGCCGTGAAGGAGGCCGCCGCGCTGGCGAATGAGGAACTGGGGCTGCTGGAGCCGGCGAAGGCTGCTGCGATCGTCGCCGCGTGCCGGGAGATCCGGGCCGGGAAGCTGCACGA